>NZ_AP024871.1:1896122-2212142 GCF_024346875.1 Vibrio gallicus | reverse complement strand
CGAGAGGACCGGAGTGGACGAACCTCTGGTGTTCGGGTTGTCATGCCAATGGCATTGCCCGGTAGCTAAGTTCGGAATCGATAACCGCTGAAAGCATCTAAGCGGGAAGCGAGCCCTGAGATGAGTCTTCCCTGGCACTTTAAGTGTCCTGAAGGGTTGTTCGAGACTAGAACGTTGATAGGCAGGGTGTGTAAGTGCTGCGAGGCATTGAGCTAACCTGTACTAATTGCCCGTGAGGCTTAACCATACAACACCCAAGGGGTTTTGTGGACTCAAAGTAAGAACTTTGAATGTGTGACAATAACTTTTAAATATAGCTTTCCGAATTATTAATTTTTGCTTTTAGCTTTTTTTGAAAAAGCTGAAGACAAATAAGAAATTTGCTTGGCGACCATAGCGCTGTGGACCCACCTGATTCCATGCCGAACTCAGAAGTGAAACACAGTAGCGCCGATGGTAGTGTGGGGTTTCCCCATGTGAGAGTAGGACATCGCCAGGCTTTAATTACGTTTTTAGATTGAATAATCTAGAAACAAAACTAAATAAAGCGACCAACGCTAAGACTTTATTTAGTAAAAGATACCACTGCGGAGTGGTAGTTCAGTTGGTTAGAATACCGGCCTGTCACGCCGGGGGTCGCGGGTTCGAGTCCCGTCCACTCCGCCACTTATTAAAAAACCGATACGAAAGTATCGGTTTTTTTTCGTCTTCATAAAAGTGAACACCGGCATATAAATACGAATGGCAGTTCAGTTGGTTGCTACACCTTTGAAGCGAAGGCATATATTTAAAAGACCGATATGTGAGTATTGACCTTTATGAGGTTTATGATGCCCCAGACCCCCAGTTTCCTATCGAAAATAAATGGTTTAGTTTCAATAATCTACAATAAACCAGTAGTTCAGTGAATCGTTAACGTAACTATAAAATTCAATATCGATCTCGACAGAAAGATTTTAATGCAGTAACCTGAATAATTATACGTATAGACGTCTGGATGTTTAAAGGAGAAGTGTTGTGCCTATCAGAGTCCCTGATCAGTTACCTGCAACTGATATATTACGCGGAGAGAACATTTTTGTTATGTCTGAGTCGCGTGCATCTTCGCAAGAGATCCGCCCGCTAAAAGTTTTGCTGCTGAATCTGATGCCTAAAAAGATAGAAACGGAGACTCAGTTCTTACGCTTATTATCCAATAGTCCATTGCAGGTAGATGTTGAACTGCTACGTATTGATAATCGCCCTAGTAAAAATACACCGACTGAGCATTTGAATACTTTCTACCGTCAGTTTGAATCAATTCAAGGACGAAACTTCGATGGAATGATTATCACAGGTGCTCCCCTTGGATTAGTACAATTTGAAGATGTTATTTATTGGGAGCATCTGCAATCAATTATGAATTGGGCTAAGGACCATGTCACATCAACTCTGTATGTGTGTTGGGCCGCTCAAGCTGGATTGAAGCTTTTATACGGACTACCAAAGCGTACCCGTAAAGAAAAATTATCAGGTGTATACCAGCATTCAATACATGATCAGCATAATCCGTTGCTTAGAGGTTTTGATGATGCCTTTCTAGCGCCTCATTCGCGCTATGCTGACTTTTCTCCTGAATACTTAGGTGAGACTACCGATTTAGATATTCTTGCAACCTCTGAGGCTGCTGGGGTCTATTTGGCATCGACTAAAGATAAACGGAACGTATTTGTAACTGGTCATCCAGAGTATGAGTCACATACATTACATACAGAGTATGTTCGAGACTTAGGTGAAGGGATGGAACCGGATATTCCGGTTAACTATTATCCACAAGATAACCCAGCCAATGTACCTAAAGCGACATGGCGTAGCCACGGTCATTTACTATTTAGTAATTGGCTTAACTATTGTGTCTACCAACAAACACCATACGATTTGGATAAGTTCTCTCAACACGATTTTACGACTGACGAATAAAATAAAGGCGTGCACTTGGCACGCCTTTATTGTTTTTATCGTTATTTATCTTCTTTGGGCTCTAACGTTTTCGCTTTCTCTATCATAGGAGTAATGGTCATTCCTTGAACTAAGATGGAGAACATTACAACGGCATATGTCATCACCATTATCAGTTCTTTCACATCTATATTTTTCTCAGGGATAACCATGATGCCGCTAGGAATAGAAAGTGCCATAGCTAAAGCAAGTCCGCCACGTAATCCACCCCAAGTTAATATTCTAACTGATAAAGGGTTATAAGCTCGGAATCGGTTGAAGGCTATGTATGTTGTCCTGACGCTTAAAAAACGTGAGGTTAATACCAAAGGTACAGCGATTACCATTAACACCCAGTCCTCTTTGTGGAATTCGAATAATAGCATCGACATACCAATCAGTAGGAACAATACACCATTGAGGAACTCATCAATTAATTCCCAGAAGTGGTCGAGGTGTTGATGGCTTTGCTCAGAAAACCCAGCGTTGCGAGTCCAGTTACCAATCATGATACCGGAAACCACCATAGCAAGAGGTCCTGATACACCAATTGTCTCAGCAAATACATAACCGGCGGTAGGTATAGTAAGGGTAAGCAATAGCTCCATTGAGTGGTCATTGGTCGCACTAATTAAGTAGTGGAATATTAACCCCAGTATGAATCCATATAGGATGCCACCAATAGCTTCTTGTAGGAATAAATGAGTAACACTACCGACTGTTGGTGCTTCATTACCAAAAGCAATAGTGAAGATAGTCACAAAAATCACAAGACCAAAACCATCGTTAAATAGTGATTCTCCTTCGATTTGAGTCGATATTCTTTTAGGAGCTTTAAGTTTCTTTACTATAGCCAGAACAGCAATTGGATCGGTTGGAGATATCAAAGCCCCAAATAAAAGGCAGTATATAAGGTCTAGATTTATGCCGATTACCCCACATAGGTAATGCAGTGTGAAGCCGATAAAAAACGTTGAGAAGACGGTAGCACCGAGTGCTAACCCTGTAATTTCCCATTTTTGATCTTTCATGTGTTCAATGTGTATGCCTAAGCCACCGGCAAACAAAAGAAAACCTAAGATCCCTTTTAATAAGAAGTTTTCAAAATCGATTGAAGCAATAGTCTCTGTTGCGACATGGGACAGCTTAAACCAACCAGCCTGGCCCGCGATGATGATAGCTAACGATAATATCATTGCACCGGCAGTGATTGCGATGGTGGTCTGCATCTTACCTATTTTACTATTGATAAAAGCGATTAGTACGGCTCCCGCAGCTAAAAAGCAGAGGGTATTATAGGCTTCCATTTTTTTCTCCAGACATGATAGCTCTTCAGACTTTGCGTCAAAATCACCGATATTTCAAATAAACTATGTTTTCGTTAACCAGTAAATAACATAACTTGAATTTTTAGACGTCTAGAAATCTACTTCTACTGTGGTAGGATGGATATATATGATTTGAGCTGAGCAGGAAGCAGCATGAGAAGCCAGATAGAAGCCCAATTACAGCAACGTATTTTATTGATTGATGGTGGCATGGGCACCATGATTCAAAATCAAAAACTCGAAGAAGCCGATTATCGTGGTGAACGTTTCGCCGATTGGCACTCTGATCTAAAGGGTAATAACGATTTACTGGTACTGACTCAGCCACAGCTGATTAAGCAGATACATTCACAGTATCTAGAAGCTGGCGCAGATATACTTGAAACCAACACCTTCAATGCCACCACTATTGCGATGGCTGATTACGATATGGAGAGCCTAAGCGCAGAGATAAATTTCGCGGCGGCTAAGCTTGCTAAACAAGCAGCGCAAGAGTGGACAGCAAAAACCCCAGAAAAACCACGTTATGTTGCTGGGGTACTTGGCCCGACTAACCGGACCTGCTCAATCTCACCTGACGTAAATGACCCAGGTTTTCGTAATGTCTCTTTTGATGAATTAGTTATTGCATATAAAGAGTCTACACTGGCACTTATTGAAGGTGGTAGTGACCTGATTCTTATCGAAACCGTATTCGATACATTGAATGCCAAAGCGTGTTCATTTGCTGTTGAGAGTGTATTTGATGATCTAGGGTATTCTTTACCCGTTATGATATCCGGTACTATTACCGATGCTTCTGGACGTACCCTTTCTGGGCAAACCACAGAAGCCTTCTATAACTCACTGCGTCATGTAAAACCTATCTCCTTTGGCCTGAACTGCGCTCTTGGTCCAGATGAACTGCGTCAGTATGTTGAAGAGCTGTCGCGCATTTCAGAAAGCTATGTATCTGTTCATCCAAATGCAGGTTTACCGAACGCTTTTGGTGAGTATGACCTTTCAGCTGAAGATATGGCGGAACAAATTGGCGAGTGGGCTAATTCTGGATTTTTAAATCTAGTTGGTGGTTGCTGTGGTACAACGCCCGAGCATATTCAGGCAATGGCAGAAGCTGTCGAGGGAGTATCTCCTCGTTCTTTACCTGAGATTAGCAATGCATGTCGTTTATCAGGCTTAGAGCCGCTGACCATCGAAAAAGAAACCCTGTTTGTTAACGTTGGTGAACGAACCAATGTAACCGGCTCTGCTCGCTTCAAGCGTTTAATCAAAGAAGAGCTTTATGAAGAAGCTCTCGAAGTCGCGAGACAGCAGGTAGAGAATGGTGCTCAAATCATAGATATCAACATGGACGAAGGCATGCTAGATGCCGAAGCCTGTATGGAGCGCTTTTTGAAGCTTTGTGCTTCAGAGCCTGAGATATCTAAGGTGCCTATAATGGTCGATTCTTCCAAATGGGAAGTTATCGAAGCGGGTTTAAAGTGCATCCAAGGTAAGGGCATTGTTAACTCGATCTCTTTAAAAGAGGGTAAAGAAAAGTTTGTAGCACAGGCCAAGCTTATTCGTCGTTATGGCGCGGCGGTTATCGTCATGGCATTTGATGAGGTCGGCCAAGCCGATACTCGGGAGCGTAAACTCGAGATCTGCTCTAATGCTTATCATATCCTTGTTGATGAGGTTGGTTTTCCTGCAGAAGATATCATCTTTGACCCCAATATTTTTGCGGTAGCAACCGGTATTGATGAGCACAATAACTATGCCGTGGACTTTATTGAGGCGGTTGCTGATATTAAACGAGAATTGCCCCACGCTATGATTTCTGGCGGCGTTTCTAATGTTTCGTTCTCATTTCGTGGTAACAACTATGTGCGTGAAGCTATTCATGCCGTTTTCCTATACCACTGCTTTAAAAATGGGATGGATATGGGGATTGTTAATGCAGGCCAACTTGAGGTCTATGACAATGTCCCTGAGAAGTTGCGTATTGCGGTAGAAGATGTCGTGCTTAACCGCCATTCTGACGCCACAGAGAACCTGTTAGAAGTTGCGGAAGCGTACCGTGAAAACAGTGTTGGCGGCCAAGAAGACAGGTCAGCACAAGAATGGCGCACATGGCCGGTAACAAAACGCTTAGAGCATGCGCTAGTTAAAGGGATCACCGAGTTTATTATCGAAGATACCGAAGAAGCACGACAGCAGGCAACGAAACCATTGGAGGTGATTGAAGGTCCTTTGATGGATGGGATGAATGTTGTTGGTGATTTATTTGGTGAAGGTAAAATGTTCCTACCCCAAGTAGTGAAATCTGCTCGGGTTATGAAGCAAGCTGTAGGGCACCTTGAACCCTATATTAATTCTGATAAGCAGGTTGGACGAACCAATGGCAAGATCTTACTTGCTACAGTAAAAGGCGATGTACACGATATCGGAAAAAACATTGTAGGGGTTGTGTTGCAATGTAATAACTATGAGATTATCGATCTTGGTGTCATGGTGTCTTGTGACAAGATCCTTAAAGTAGCAAAAGAAGAGAACGTAGATATTGTTGGTCTATCAGGTCTAATTACGCCTTCTTTGGACGAAATGGTGCATGTAGCTAAAGAGATGGAGCGTCTCGGTTTTGATTTACCTCTAATGATTGGGGGAGCAACAACCTCTAAAGCTCATACCGCAGTTAAAATTGAACAGAATTATTCTAATCCCGTGGTATATGTAAACAATGCATCGCGCGCCGTAGGGGTATGTACCTCACTGTTGTCTGATGAGCTCAAGGGCAATTTTGTAGAGAAACTAAACCTAGATTATGAACGAGTGCGTGAACAGCATGCTCGTAAGCGCCCCAAAAGTAAGCCTATCACCCTAGAGAAAGCACGTGAGAATCGAGTTGCTATTGATTGGGCTACTTATACTCCGCCTCGCCCGCAGACTCTAGAACCGATAATAATAAAGGATATGGATATATCCATACTTCGCCAATATATCGATTGGACACCATTTTTTATGACTTGGACTCTGATGGGTAAATACCCTGCAATTTTAGAGCATGAAGAGGTTGGTGAAGAAGCGAAAAGATTATATCAAGATGCTAACGATTTATTAGATAAGGTAGAATCTGAAGGTATCATCAAAGCCAATGGTATGTGCCAGCTTTTTCCTGCCAATAGTCATGGTGATGATATAGAGGTTTATCGCGATGAATCCCGTACTGAGGTGATAAAAACGCTACATCACTTACGCCAGCAGACCAAGAAACCAAAAGGATTTAACTACTGTTTAAGTGATTATATTGCGCCAAAAGAATCAGGAAAAGCAGATTGGATTGGAGCATTTGCGGTTACTGGCGGGATTGGAGAGCGTGAACTTGCTGACCATTACAAAGCGCAAGGTGATGATTATAATGCAATTATGATCCAAGCGGTTGCGGATAGACTTGCTGAAGCATTTGCTGAATATTTACACCAAAAGGTACGTACCGAGATTTGGGGGTACTCACCTGATGAGCAACTTGGAAATGAAGACCTTATCCGAGAGAAGTATCAGGGGATTCGTCCTGCACCTGGGTACCCAGCCTGTCCAGAGCATACCGAGAAAGGCCCATTGTGGGAGTTAATGGATGTCGAGAATACGATTGGTATGTCGCTGACTTCTAGCTATGCAATGTGGCCGGGAGCTTCAGTTTCAGGGTGGTACTTTTCAAACCCGGAATGTCGCTTTTTTGCTGTTGCTCAGATCCAAGAGGATCAAGTTAAAGATTATGCCAATAGGAAAGGTTGGGATATGCTTGAAGCTGAAAAATGGCTAGGGCCAAACATCAACGGGTAGCAATAAAAAGGGGCAATATCAGCCCCTTTTTTAGTGGCATTGGCTTTGTATCTCTAACCTTCAAATAGCTGACGGTGCAGTTGTTGTACGGCGTGGCGTGCTGATGACTCATGCACTAAAAAGCAAAGATTATGACTACTTGCACCGTAGCAAATCATTCGCAAATTATGGTCTTCTAAGGTGCCAAATATTTGTTTAGCGGTACCTTTTGCCTGTCCCATATTATTTCCAATCAGCGCAACTAGGCTTAGATTCTGTTCTATCTCTACAGAACAGAGTTCTTCTAATTCCCGTAACGCCTCTGCTGGAAGTTGAGGTGCACCTCCTTGGGTATGAGTGCGATCTAGCGTTAACGAAACACTAATCTCAGATGTAGTGATTAAGTCAATAGATACGCGATGCCTTGCTAGAATCTCGAACACTTTGGCTAAGAACCCATAGGCATGAAACATACTAAGGCTTTTCAGTGTGATTAGTGTTTGGTTACCTCGTAAGGTTACCGCTCTAAATAGTGGTACGCTTTCTACTTCCTGCTTTACCCAAGTTCCCCCTCGCTCCGGTTCTTTGGATGAGCCAACAAACACTGGGATTTCATGGCGTAAAGCAGGGAGAAGCGTTGAAGGATGTAGAATTTTAGCTCCAAAATTGGCCATTTCCGAGGCTTCACTAAAGCTGATTTCTTGAATAGGTTTTGCTTGTGGAGCAATCCTTGGATCGGTTGTGTAGATTCCAGGTACATCAGTCCATATTTCTAAACCAGTCGCGTCTACCGCTTCTGCTATCAATGCAGCACTATAGTCACTTCCTCCACGCCCTAACGTTGTCGTCTGGTTATTGTAATCTGAGCCGATGAAGCCTTGAGTGATTACGATATTCTCTTCACAAAGAGGGATCAGGTGTGTTGCAGCCGAAATCTTAATATCGTCGAGTAGTGGTTCCGCATTGCCAAAATTTGAGGTGGTTTTCATCACACTGCGGATATCAAAGCGAGTAACCTGATGGCCTCGCTCTCGGATTATCTGACTTAGAATGTGGGTTGACATCAGCTCACCACAAGCAACCAATTGATCGGTTAATTGGGTAGAACTTTGTTGGGATGCCTGCTCTGCGCATTGAGATACCTTAGCTAGTATCTCATTGATATTAGGTATGATTTCATCTGGACTTTGTAAGCAGCCTATAATAGCAAAATGGAGGTCAACTAACTCTTGTAATAGTTGTTCTCGACCCGCTTTGTCTTTTACCCCATTTGCAAGTTCAACCAAAATATTGGTAACACCAGAGCAGGCGCTAATGACCACTAATTTAGTACTGGGGTTATTTTCAATAATATTTGCACAGCGACTCATCGCTTCGAAGTTGGCGACGCTGGTACCGCCGAATTTTGCAACGTTGATTGCTGACACAGTGTTCTCCATTATTCCTTTAATGTAAGAGCAAACTCTTCGGGTAATTTTAACTACTGGTATTTAGTACCATTAATACGAAGATTTTAATTCTATTCATTTTTTTATGTGAACATTCATTGAAATGCTTTGCTGAATTGATGTCAATAACTTGCATGAATTTCTTTTCATATAGTTTTGTCGGCGATCGCTCAATTCTGGGGTGTATAAATTGAGAGCAATCAATCAGTGTCATATCCTGTAAAAAAAGGACAAAAGGATATCCGTCATGCACAGCTTCACCCCTCCACATAGGACACTACTTGGTCCTGGACCTTCTGATATTTCCCCACAGGTTTTACAGGCGCTTTCTCGTCCAACAATTGGTCACTTGGACCCGCTATTTATTGGCATGATGGATGAGGTAAAGGAGTTACTCAAGTATGCTTTTCAAACGGACAACGAGTTCACCATCGCCCTTTCAGCTCCAGGAAGTGCGGGTATGGAAGCGTGCTTTGTTAACCTAATACAGCCTCAAGAGAAGGTCATTGTATGTCGAAATGGTGTCTTCGGTGAGCGTATGCGTGAGAACGTAGTGCGATGTGGTGCGCAAGCGGTTGTAGTGGATGATGAATGGGGAACTGAGGTTTCTTTACACAAGGTGCAACACGTTATTGATGCAAACCCTGATGCAGTAGCCATAGCATTTGTACATGCTGAGACCTCTACCGGAGCAATTAGTGATGCTGAGGCCATCGCTAAACTGGCTCAAGAAAATGACATGCTAGTTATTGTTGATGCGGTTACCTCCCTTGGCGGAGTGCCTTTGTATGTCGATAAATGGGGCTTAGATGCAGTTTACTCGGGTAGCCAGAAATGTCTTTCTTGTACTCCTGGTCTATCACCTCTGACATTTTCACCAAAAGCGATAGCTAAGATCCAATCACGTACCACCCCTATTCAGAGTTGGTTTTTAGATCAAAGTTTAGTGCTTGGTTACTGGAGCGGTGAGGGGAAGCGCTCTTATCATCATACCGCTCCGGTAAATAGCTTATACGCTCTGCATGAAGCACTGTTGATGCTTAAAAATGAAGGGTTAGAGAATGCATGGCAAAGACATGAACAGATGCATCAATTACTTAAACAGGGTTTAACTCAACTCGGTATTGAGTTTGTTGTTGAAGAAGGTCAGCGTTTACCACAATTAAATGCCATTTATATACCATCAGGTGTTGATGATGGCGACGTTCGCCAGCGATTGCTCAATGACTACAATTTGGAAATTGGTGCGGGTCTAGGAGAGTTATCTGGTAAGGCGTGGCGTATCGGCTTGATGGGCTATGGCGCACGAAAAGAAAATGTGGCTCTGTGTTTGCATGCTTTGCAACAGGTACTGCGATAAAAAAGAGGCTCCACCATAACTGGTGGAGCCTCTTTTAAATTGCTATTTATTGGTTAGTGGCTGAAGCTGTCTTTTGCTCTACAGTCACCAATGAGATGTTATCAAAATCTACTTTAGGGAACAGAAACTTAGCTTCGCCTCTTACCTCCTCAGCAAGCATCTCTTCTGATTGTCCTTGATAGGCAATGATCAGATTTTTATATATGGCTGGCCTAGGTTTATGTTTCACAAATTCTTGAGCCCAGTCGATAAAGGTTTGAATATATTTAGGGTTCCTTGTTGCGAGCCCTAACTGTAAAAACGTGCTGTTAATATCCCACTCATACCTGTCTTTCCAAACTACTGGGTTTGTGACCTTGTCTAAGATGTTAGGGTCTTTAGGCTTAGAACGTTCAAAGCTTGTAAGTACATAATTGGTTTGCAATGCTGATATCATGAAGACACTGCAAAAGATAGGCAGCAACAGGCTCGACACGCGTAAAGCGAGTTTTGATGACCGCCCAAATTTAAATAAGTAGGCTCTGCCACCTCGTTGATCTACCCAATAAATTAGGATGATGAAGCTAATCCAATGAATAGCAGAATGATAAAAGGGGTACTCTAGTTGTGTATGTAGCACGATAGGTACAAATAGAGCCAGAATACCGATGCGGGTGCCGTGTTTTGCCTTGTTCAGCCAGTACAATACGTAACCCATTGCCAGCAACAAACCAAATAAAGGAACAACTCCACCTTCGACTCCCCAATATAATAGTTCGTTATGGGGGTGATCCATGGCAGGGAGACCGGCAGGGTAATCAGAGTTTAATTGGTGTTGTCTTGCCGTATACACCGTATATTCAGTCTCAAACTGACCATAGCCATAACCAGATAGAGGTCTCTCTATCAACATATCTAAGGTTTGTGGAAAGGTATAAGCCCTTGGACTTTCGAGGTCCGTTTTTTGTTGAAGCAGTGACTGATTGCTACCTATTTGTGTCAGCCCAATTCCAACTATAAATCCTAAACCAAGCATGCTCAGCCACAAGTAGCTGCGATTTCGAGCCGCAAATCGATAAACATAAGGCAATAGAAGCGCTAGAGATATTAGTGCACCCAACCACCCAGTTCGAGAAGCGAGAACAATGAGTAGAGGGATGGTTAATATAGGAGTGGCATACAGTAAAACTAACTTGTAGCGCCAGTGCAGGTATTTAGTATGCGGTTGTCTTGCTAATAGATAGCCAGAAAGCACTAACCCAGTAGAGAGAAAGCTTGCCATCACATTTGGTTGCTGAAAAATACCGTAGGGACGGTTACGTATGGTGTTGTAACCCATGAAGTTACCTTGTGAGAACAAGGTGTATTGTGCCCAGCCCAATAGCGCTTCAATCAATACCGCAAGTAAAATAAACCACAACAAACGCTGTTTTTCTTCATTACTAAAACGAAATTGCTGCAATGCAAACAATAAGGCTAATCCCGCCCATAGTCCGCTAAGCCTAGGCAGAGCGAATATAGGCTCTGCATTTGGATAAAAGACGGGTAGGGTTAACAGTATGCAACTGACTAATAGTGCAATTGATAGCTTTGAATAACGTACAACTCTATTACGTGCGGTTTGATAGGCTGCGATACCTAATGCTACCGAAATAGCCACCCATACGGGCGGGTTGAATGACAACATTAATCCAGCCCCTCCTGGGTTGGGGGTGAAGAAATGAGCCGCAACTAAAAAGGCCGCTCCAACCGCAATTAAGAACCGTTTATTTAGTGGGACGGCGGCTAACTTTTTGTGTAGTTGTGTTCCGGAAGTTAAAAGGGTAGCCATCTTTGGCAACTCCTACAGCTTAAGCATAGGTTTAAGAAAATGAGCAGTATGAGAACCTTTTACCAGTGCAACCTCTTCAGGGGTGCCGGTAGCTATGATCTCACCACCACCGTGTCCACCTTCAGGGCCAAGGTCTACAATCCAGTCTGCGGTTTTAACAACATCGAGATTGTGCTCAATAACAACAATAGTATTACCGTGATCACGCAAGCGATGTAATACGCTAAGTAGTTGTTGAATGTCGTGAAAATGCAGGCCTGTGGTCGGCTCATCTAAAATATACAGTGTTTTCCCTGTATCTCGTTTTGATAATTCGCGTGCTAACTTGACCCGCTGAGCCTCACCACCAGAGAGCGTCGTCGCGGCTTGACCAAGTCGAATATAAGATAAACCGACGTCAATTAGAGTCTTAAGCTTACGAGCAATTACAGGTACAGGTTCGAAAAAGGCATGCGCATCTTCAACCGTCATTTCAAGAACCTGATCAATGGTTTTGCCTTTATAGCGAACCTCAAGGGTTTCACGGTTGTAGCGCTTACCTTTACAGGAGTCACAAGGGACATAAACATCAGGTAGAAAATGCATTTCAACCTTAATTACCCCATCTCCTTGGCAAGCTTCACAGCGCCCCCCTCGAACATTAAAGCTGAAGCGGCCAGGCTTATAACCGCGTGAACGTGCTTCTTGAGTTCCAGCGAACAACTCACGGATAGGTGTAAAAATACCGGTATAGGTTGCAGGATTAGAGCGCGGTGTGCGCCCTATTGGGCTCTGGTCTATATCGATGACCTTATCAAAATGTTGCAGGCCATTAATTTTCTTGAATGGGCTCGGTATGCTGGTGGTCGCACCATTTAATTCACGATGGGCGAGTTTAAAAAAGGTATCGTTGATCAGCGTGGATTTGCCGGACCCAGAAACCCCAGTTACACAGGTAAAGAGTCCGCAAGGAATAGTAAGGTCCACCTGTTTTAGGTTATTACCGCTGGCCCCTTCTAATACTAGTAATTTTTTCTTATCAACGGGTGTTCGCTGCGCTGGAACCGCGATCTGTTTGGTGCCTTTTAAGTATTGCCCAGTGAGGGAGTCTTCAGTATCAATAATCTGCTGATAATTACCTTGAGCCACGACATGCCCACCATGTACACCTGCGCCTGGACCGATATCGATAATATGATCCGCAGTACGAATCGCATCTTCATCGTGTTCTACGACCAATACCGTATTACCTAAGTCTCTTAAGTGAGTTAGGGTTCCAAGTAAGCGCTCGTTATCGCGTTGATGTAGACCAATTGAAGGCTCATCAAGTACATACATGACGCCAACCAACCCAGCTCCAATTTGACTAGCAAGCCGGATACGTTGAGCCTCGCCGCCAGATAAGGTTTCTGCGCTTCGAGAAAGGTTTAAGTAATTTAAGCCAACGTTAACTAAGAAATGCAGTCGATCGTTGATCTCCTTCATGATCTTATCTGCAATCTGGGCTTTTTGTCCCTCTAGCTTAAGATCAATAAAAAACTGCATTGCGTCACTAATACTCATCTCTACGATAGCGGGTAGGGGAGTATCATTGATAAATACATTGCGCGCTTCTTCTCTAAGTCGTGTTCCACCACAGCTTGAGCATGAACGAGTTGAGATATATTTAGAGAGCTCTTCGCGTACCGAGTTGGATTCTGTATCCCTATATCGGCGCTCGAGCGTATTTAAGATGCCTTCGAAGGGGTGGGTTTTAACTCGAATATCACCACGATCATTGATGTATTTGAACTCGATCTCGGTTCGGCCTGATCCCTTGAGGATGATATCGCGGATCTTTTTGGATAAAGAGTTAAACGGTGAAAATAGATCAAAGTCATAATGTTCAGCAAGGGCACTCAACATTTGAAAGTAGTAGTAGTTTTTCTGATCCCAGCCTTTTATTGCGCCATCGGCAATACTGAGGCTATCGTCTAGCACAACCATTTGTTCATCAAAATATTGTTGAACACCTAGGCCATCACAAGTGTGGCAAGCTCCTGCCGGATTATTAAATGAAAACAACCTTGGCTCTAGCTCTTGCATACTATAGCCGCAATAAGGGCAAGCAAAATTAGCAGAGAAGATAATCTCATCTTCTTCTCGGTGTTTATCCATCGGAGATACAACCGCGATACCACCGGAAAGTTCTAATGCAGTCTCAAATGATTCAGCTAAGCGTTGCTTGAGGTCTTCTCTAACCTTGAAGCGA
This sequence comes from Vibrio gallicus, assembly GCF_024346875.1. Lineage (NCBI taxonomy): Bacteria > Pseudomonadati > Pseudomonadota > Gammaproteobacteria > Vibrionales > Vibrionaceae > Vibrio > Vibrio gallicus. The sequence continues at coordinate 2,198,188 of NZ_AP024871.1, read as the reverse complement.
TCAACAATAACCTCGATGGTATGCTTCTTATGTAGCTCTAAAGTCGGAGGATCTGAAAGATCGCAAATGTCACCATCTACGCGAGCACGAATAAAGCCTTGTGCGACAAGGTTCTCAAAGGTTTTTACATGCTCACCTTTACGCTCTTTGACGATAGGTGCCAGCAACATCATCTTAGAGCCTTCGGGTAAAGCAATGACCTTATCAACCATCTGGCTAATAGTTTGCGCAGCAAGAGGAACCTTATGTTCAGGGCATCGAGGCTCACCAACACGAGCATAGAAAAGTCGTAAATAGTCATAAACCTCGGTGATGGTACCAACCGTGGAACGTGGATTATGAGAGGTTGATTTTTGCTCAATTGAAATGGCAGGAGATAGACCCTCTATGTGGTCGACATCCGGCTTCTCCATTAGCGATAGGAATTGCCGAGCATAAGCAGACAGTGATTCTACATATCTGCGTTGCCCTTCTGCATATAGGGTATCAAAGGCTAATGAGGATTTTCCTGACCCGGATAAACCGGTTATGACCGTCAGTTTATCGCGAGGAATAGTAAGGCTAATATTCTTAAGGTTGTGAGTGCGGGCACCGCGGACGTCGATAGTATCCATCTGAATTCACTTAATTGTTAGCAATCTAGCAAGTATTACATAGCTTAAACCTACTGCAAACAATTACTGGATAAAAAAACAGTGGCGAATACCACTGTTTTGAGTCCAATTGGATTAAGCTTCTTTCAATGTTGAGTGTTTGCCTAGTTCAGTGGCTTTTTTGTCTTTTTTATACACATTTTCGAAGCAATAGTTAGTGGCTTCAATGTAGCCATCGACACTGCCGCAGTCAAAGCGCTTACCCTTAAACTTGTACGCTAGTACGCAACCAGCTTGAGCTTGTTTGAGCAGTGCATCTGTTATTTGAATCTCACCACCTTTACCTGGCTCGGTATTTTCAATCAACTCAAAGATATCAGGAGTTAAGATATAGCGACCAATAATCGCTAGATTACTCGGTGCTGTGCCCGGCTCAGGTTTCTCTACCATGTCATCAACGCGAACAATATCATCTTTGATTGTTTCGCCTTTGATAACACCATATTTATGGGTTTCATCTTCTGGCACTTCTTGAACGGCCACGATAGAACAGCGGAACTGTTTGTATAATGCGACCATCTGCGCCAGAACACCTTGTTCTTCGTTCACACATAGGTCATCGGCAAGAACTACAGCGAAGGGTTCATCACCAATTAATTCACGACCAGTCAGAATCGCATGACCGAGTCCTTTCATTTCACGTTGGCGAATATAAGTAAAGTTTGCAGATTCAATGACATTTCGGATATCAATTAATAGCTCTTCTTTATTTGTGCCTTGGATTTGGTGCTCAAGTTCATAATTCTTATCGAAGTGGTCCATGATAGAGTGCTTACCACGTCCAGTAACTATACACATACCATTCATACCAGCATTAATGGCTTCTTCTACGCCGTACTCAATCAGTGGTTTGTTGACCACTGGCATCATCTCTTTTGGCATAGATTTAGTTGCGGGAAGAAAACGAGTGCCGTAGCCAGCCGCAGGGAATAAACACTTCTTAATCATGGGGTAACCTAACTGTTTGCTGTTTTTGTATTAATAGTACGCCTAACTCTATCACCAAGTTAGGCGCACCCCAATGTTTGTTAGGTTAATTTTGTATAAATTGATTATGGAAGAAAGTGATGCGCCCAAACAATCGCTTCTTCCCTAGTTTTAACGTTTATTTTGCGAAATATGCGGTACAAATGTGATTTGACGGTATGTTCACTAAGGTAGAGTTGTTCTGATAACTTATAGTTCGACTGACCGTTTTTTAGTGCCATTAGCACTTCAATTTCTCGTCGAGTAAGGTTGATTGTATGCGGAGGAGCATAGCGTAATAGTACTGATTGATAATAAGAGAGCAGCTGGTCGATAACTGCGCGACTTAACCACGACATACCATAAGCCAGGGAGTTGATCCCCTCAATGGTCTGTTTAATATCTTGTCCCTGATAGAAAATACCTTTTAAGCGACCATATTTAAGTAGTTGGGTTGTTCTCAAATGTAGTGGCGTTTGTGTTGTAACCATATACAACTTTTTATTGGGTTCATTGGGGTTTTCATAGTCGAGAGGATCGAAATCCTTATCATTAAAGTTGATGATAATAATAGGCGTTAGACTCGGTTTATGTTTTTGGTGATAGTCTTCCAGTTTATATAAAGAGATATTGGTAACCTCTTGTATTTTCTGGATTGTTTCCTTATCTAAGCCGCTGTTTTTATGTAGAAATAATTGACTGTTTATTCCGTTAAACTGCATATCAACTCTCCTTTATTGGAAAATTTAGTGTGTTGCTTTTTATTTACACTGACTAACGTGAGTTCAATATTTTGAGACCTCAATCACTTTTGTGCATACTTTAGACGCAATTGATTACAACGTGGTGCGTAATGTGTCGAATTGCAAATTACATTTAATTCTTTAAATTCATATAGTTGATTAAGTTTTTTGTTCATCAATTATGGTGTGGCATATTGCACATGTGATCCCATGTATGAACGTGGTATGCTTAGCGCGATATGAAATGTGTAAATTAAAACGGAGTGGGACATGGCAAGCCGTGGAGTAAATAAAGTAATTTTAGTTGGAGCTTTAGGGCAAGATCCTGAGGTCCGTTTTATGCCAAATGGTAATGCTGTAGCAAATATTTCAATTGCAACTTCTGAAACTTGGCGTGATAAAAGCACTGGCGAACAACGCGAAAAAACAGAATGGCATCGTGTAGCTATTTTTGGCAAAACGGCAGAGATTGCAGGTGAGTACCTTAAGAAAGGCTCACAAGTATATATTGAAGGTCAACTACAAACGCGTAAATGGCAAGACCAATCAGGTCAAGACCGTTATACAACTGAAGTTGTAGTTCAAGGCTTTAACGGCACTATGCAAATGCTTGGTGCGCGCCAAGGTCAAGGTGGTCAAGCGCCTGTTCAAAATCAAGGTGGTCAGTACAACGCACCTCAAGGCGGTCAGCAGCAACCTAACCAAGGTTGGGGACAGCCACAACAACCTCAAGTACAACAACAAGCAAAACCACAGGCTCCTCAGTCTAATTACAATGAGCCTCCGATGGATTTTGATGATGATATTCCATTTTAAGCCAACAGTATTGGTTTTATGATGAGAAAATGGTCCCATTTTGGGGCCATTTTTTATGTTAGCAATTGTTTTTATTAGCAATATAACTGATATATGCCAGAATGGTGAGATGGAAAGAACTCTATAAATTCAAGGATTGAATTATATGCGTAATACCCCGACACTGAAGCTCAGTACTCGATTGGTGGCTTTTGTGACCATGATTGTAATCAGTGCTGTGTTTATTCTTTTCGTCGGCGGCATATTCTCTATTCAGAAGCTTGGGAAAGAATACACTAAGCAATCGGTACAAGGGATTGTTGAAGTGTTGGATCAACAACTTCAAGCATCGGTCCCCGATGGTGAGCTTGCGCGCTGGATTCCTAAGCTTTTAAAATCTAGCAATGTAATTGAGATGAAGCTTACTTCCGGTCCCGTGGTTTTATTTGAATATAACGATACTGCGCGGAAATTTGATAAAAACCGTTTAATTCGCTACAGCACTCAATTGACCCTCAATCCACGCTACGTTATCGAATTTCAGGTTGTTCCTCCATATATAGGGTACAGCTACTCTATTGGTGCTCTTTCTACTATTTCTTTAGCCATGCTTTTGATTGTGGTGTGTTTAATGCAGGGCGTTAAATGGTTAAGACGCCAACTATATGGCTCTGAGCTTCTTGAAGAAAGAGGGCGGATGATCCTCGCTGGCCGAGTTGAACAGTATGCGATTGGTGACCATCAAGAATGGCCTTACACAGCAAGTGAGGCTCTAGATAAACTCATTGCCGAGCTTAAAGATGCAAGGCAAGAGCGTAGCCGCTTTGATACCTTTATTCGCTCCCAAACCTTTTTAGACCAGCTTACTGGCGCATCCAATCGTTTGTCGTTTGATAACCGACTAGAATCAACCCTCACTGAAAGTGGTGCCTCTGGTGGTGTAGTGGTATTAGCAATTTACGATTGGGACGGGCTTAAGGAGCAAAATGATAAAGCAACCCTCGATACCTTTATTGTTGAGCTAGGACACGCTATTTCAAATTGTGTGAATCGCTATCCTGATATTGTTTTTGCTCGTTATTATGAAGCGACCTTTTGCGCCATGATACCGAATCAATCACAAGCGGATTTAGAGAACCTTTGTGCTCAGATCTTAAAACAGATTGTTCGTCTTCCAATTTTGGAAGGGATTGACCCTGATAATTGGGTTCATTTGGGGATGACAATATATCGTCAGGGAGAGCGTCGTACTAACCTTATTAATGAAGTTGAAACGGCGCTTAAGTCAGCTCAGATTGAGAAAGAAAATAATTGGCGACGCTTTAATAAAGAATCTAAATCGCAGATCGACCGCGGCAGTGTACGCTGGCGAGCTTTGTTTGAGCGTGAACTGCATCCAGATAAAATTCATTTGATTAAACAGCCGTGTTATTTAACTAATACTATGGGTGACAATGAGTTGTTACACCATGAGATATTCAGTCGTATTGTTGATGATAAACATAACCTAATCAAAGCCTCAAAATTTAGCCCCGCTATAAGGCAAACTGGTTATGAGAGCCAGCTAGATAAAAGTGTTTTACTTAGGGTTAACAATTTTGTAAAGTCTTCTGAAGGGACCGAAAGTTATTCCATAAACATATATGCGCAGCCATTTAGCTATCGCGCTCACTTTAATTGGCTGAGAGATGAAATGTTGCAGCTAACGCCATCTCAAAGAAGACGTTTGTCATTTGAATTTATGGAAGGTCCCTTAGTCACTCATTTAGATGCAATGCGACCAGTAATAAGAATGCTGTCAGGCTTAGGATGTAAGGTGATAGTAAACCAGGCTGGAAGGACTATTATCAGTTCTCACTACATTAAAGAATCCTCAATTGATTACTTAAAACTACACCGTAGTTTGGTGCGAAATATTGAGAATCGCCCTGAAAATCAACTTTATATAAGAAGCTTGATCGGTGCTTGTGAGAATACGCCGACCCAGGTTATCGCCGTTGGTGTTGAGAGCAAGAAAGAGTGGCAACAGCTGCTTAATTTAGGGGTTCATGGTGGGCAAGGAAGATTGTTTGCACAAGAGAGTGACTTTCTACCTGGTGCAGGCTTTAAAGCCCGACAAACAATGTCGTCTGTTGCTGGTCGACGAAATCGCTGGCGAAATAAATAAGTAGCACGTCACGCGCGTAGTATTTTAGAAATCGGTAAATGATATGTCTTGGTTATCAAACATTAACAACGCACTATCTGCTAAGAAAGAACAATACCAGTTTATCGTGGTGGTACAAGCGGATGCAGTATATACATCCCGTAACTCAGATAACGAACAAGTCCCACAATCTTTTGCCATTACTAATGGGAATTGGGAGGGGGCTCTTTCGCAAGCTCTCACGCTTGCTCACAAGAAAGAATCAATATGTGTTGTCTTGGGGGCAACCCAATATCAAACTTTTCAGATAGAAAAGCCCAATATTCCGCAGAATGAGTGGTCGACGGCTCTGCCATTTTTATTAAAAGACTTAATTACTGATCCTGTAACCGATGTCGTAGCTGATGCTCGAGTAATGCCTGATGGGCAAAAAGTATTGGCCTATGTCATACATAAGCGAATCGTCCAATCAATCTTGAAGCAGTGCGAAAAATACTCTCTGGGGCTAGCTAAAATCCTGCCAGAGGATGAGGTTTGGGGGCAAGCTTATACGGCGCAAGAAAACTACTTTTTATTGCGCCACTCGGAGCAGTCTTCATATCATCTTTCTGCTTATGTTGCGGGCTGTCCGGTATTTAGTCGTACCTTACGTGGTATCTCAATGCCTGTTACTGCATCGGACTCTGAGAGTGGCGTGATTGATAATTTAGCTCTAGATATACAGCGCAGTGCTGACTACCTGAGCTCAAATCTTTCAGGGGCTCTGTTTCGAAATCTAGTGATTAATTGTGATAAAGACAATGCATCACAATTAAATGAGCAACTGCAAGCCATAGTCAGTTTAACTGTGGTTAGTATTGATGAGCCACCGTTGCCATGTGTCAACGTCATCATTAATACCGTGTTGGCGACGACGCCTAGCTCAATCAATCTTTATCCCGAACACCTAAGGCCACATAAAGAAGTCATATCTTTAAATAAGGTTGTTGCGGTATGGCTTATAACCGCCGCAGTGTTTGGGGTATTGAGTTATTTAGAGCACACAAAATCCGTTCAGTCGCAACAGCAGTTAGTTAGCCTGAAACAGCAATCAAACTTACTGGGAAAAGAAAAATCGAGCCTTCAGCAGAGCTTAAATAACCATACACCAACGCAGGCAAAGCTTGATGCTGCCAAAAGGATTGAGCAAGATATTGCAGCTAAACGCAGCTCTTTAGATGCCGTCAATCAGTTTGATGACTCTCAGAAGGTTGGATACTCTGCGATTATGAATGCATTAGCCCAACAAGCTCGAAATGATATCTCACTGCAACATATTCAGATTACCTCAGACAAGTTAAACCTGGTTGGTGTCGCGAGTACGCCGCAGTCGGTACCAAGTTGGGTTAATCAATTTAAGAAAGAGTTGGTTTTAGTTGGACGTAGCTTTCAATCCCTTAATTTAGATCGCAGCCAACGAGGTGTGGTCCGTTTTGAATTAAAAGCAAAATCGGGAGATAAGCAATGAAGAAGCAGTGGCTTGAACTCTGTGAGCGGTTTTCCGATCTTAGCCTAAGAGAAAAGTGGCTCATAGCCGCTGGTGGGTGGGTAGTCATTGTATTAGTTTGCATGAGCTTTATATTAGAACCTGCCACGGATGCACGAATTAAAGCAGAGCGCTCATTAGCCCAACAAAAGCAGAGCATCCAAATTGCTCAAGCAGATATAAAGATCCTAATTGCAAAATTAAAGCGAAATCCTGATAAGGAAATCGATCAAAAATTAAAGCAATTGATACTCGATAATCAAGCCCTATCCGAGCAACTATCACAGGTGGTTAATAGCTTAATCTCATCCAGTCAAATGGCAGGTCTACTTGAGCAAGTATTAAGTAGTGGAGGAAAGTTAAAACTGGTTTCCTTACAATCACTTCCAGCAGAGTCGATTACTAAATTAAGTGATGAAACAGGCTATTTCTTACATCCGGTAAGGATTACACTAGATGGTCGTTATTTTGATATTCAACACTATTTAAAAGCATTAGAAGATATGCCAGTAAAATATTATTGGCGCAGTTTTGATTATCGAGTACAGAAATACCCAACCGCACAATTGGTATTAGAGGTATACACCATAGGAACGCGACAGGAGTTTATCAGTGGTTAGAGTGATCTTGTATGCCTTCATTATCTTAATATCGGGCTCTGTATTTGCAGAGCAAGACCCAACCGCCCCTTTGGGGTGGTATAAACCGGCCAAAAGTACCGCTAAAAAGGTAAATAGGCACCCATTACCAACATTACAAAGCATCATTTGTGACTCAGACACCCAATGTGTTGCGATGTTAAATGATAAAATACTTAGTAAAAAACAGAGTGTTGCTGGATACAAAATAGACACGATTACCAAGGAAGATGTAATCGTATCTAGAGCAGGAAAGACCTGGCAACTGCAACTCTTTAATTCTAACGTTAGACGATAAGGCTGAAGTTAATTCATGCGTATTTTTATTTTGGGTATAGTCGCTGTTGTTCTAGCAGGATGCTCTATGGGACACAGAGACCCAGTCGAAGTAAAGCAGGCTCTAAATGAAGCTGCCAACCAAGCGAATAGTCGTAATCTAGATGAGCTTCCGGCATCGGTGCAAGCCGATTTGATGCCAGACCTTAATAGCCTTGATACGACTTCTGATAACAAACTAAAGCGTTTTCGAGTGCAGGCAAATAATGTTGCCGCGAAGGCGTTTTTTGCCAGTTTAGTACAGGGTAGTGAGTACAGCGTTGCACTGCACCCATCCGTGGCAGGGCGCATTACGGTAAACCTTACCGATGTCACTATTGATGAGGTGTTAAATGTTGTTCGCGATATATATGGCTATAACATCACTCGTACTGGCAAGGTTATTCAGGTATTCCCAGCTGGGCTTCGTACCGAGACTATCCCTGTCGATTATTTGCAAATGAAGCGTATTGGGCGTTCATTGACCTCGATTACAAATGGTTCAGTAGTCTCTAATGGCGACAACTCAAATAACTCATCGTCTAATTCGTCTAATTCAAACAACAATAACTCGTCATCGTCGTCTTCAGAAAAAACGGGTGGTACTGATATTGAAACTACCAGTGAAAGTGATTTCTGGTCACAGTTAGAGAAGTCGGTAGCGACCTTAATTGGCTCAGAAGGTGGACGCAGTGTGGTGGTTTCCCCGCAAGCGAGCGTTATTACAGTTAGAGCATACCCAGACGAAATTCGTGAGATTCGTAATTACCTTGATGTGTCTCAAAAGCGCCTGCAACGTCAGGTGATCTTAGAGACTAAGATCCTAGAGGTGACCCTGCGTGATGGTTATCAACAAGGGATTGAATGGAGCAACATGAGTGCCTCACTTGGTGGTGCGAGTATGGTTGTTAACCGCACAGCGTCAACCTTAGCTGGGCTTGATCCAATTGGGGACGCCTTAGGTGGGTCTACTAACCTCACTATCTCAGATGGTAATTTCCAAGCGGTATTGAATTTTATGGCAACTCAAGGGGATTTAAACGTCCTATCGAGTCCAAGGGTAACGGCTGCAAATAATCAGAAAGCCCTAATTAAGGTTGGTGAAGATGAGTATTTTGTTACCGATGTGACTAGCGTTGTTGGCAGTGGCGATAATGCCAATGTCGCACCTGATATAGAGTTGACCCCATTCTTCTCCGGTATTTCGTTGGATGTTACCCCTCAAATCGATGATAAAGGTAATGTACTACTGCATGTACACCCCGCTGTTATTGATGTAACTACTGAGCTTAAAAGCATAGACCTTGGTGATAGCACCGGCGTACTGCAACTGCCACTTGCCAAAAGCTCTATCCGAGAGTCAGATTCTGTTATTCGTGCTGCGGATGGTGATGTAGTTGTGATTGGTGGTCTGATGAAATCGAGTGAGAACGATATTGTGTCTAAGGTTCCATTCTTAGGCGATATCCCCGGTCTTGGGCATCTATTCCGTAATACATCAAAGCAATCGGTTAAGACTGAGCTGGTTATTTTACTTAAACCAACCGTGGTTGGGGTGAACACCTGGCAGCAAGAGATCGAGCGTTCACGCAGTCTGCTCAATGAGTGGTTCCCAGAAGAAAAATAATGTATTTAACTCAGTTTGGTTTTCATCAAATGCCCTTTAGTTTAACGCCAAATACCCAGTTATTTCATGGGTTGCCGCCACACTATGAGGCAATCCAGACGGTAATGTCTGCCCTAAATATGGGGGAGGGAGTGGTTAAGCTTATCGGTGAGGTTGGCACGGGTAAAACCATGGTCTGTCGTATGCTCATTGAGCAGTTACAGTCCGACTACTCCTTAGTGTATTTACCTAATCCAGTGTTGGATGGTGATGGCTTAAGGTACACCATTGCTAAAGAGCTTGGACTCGAGGTATCCAATCCGCACGCCATTGTAGATGAAATACAAGCCAAGCTGGTGCAACTTCGAGAACAGGGAAGACCTGTGGTTGCGTTAATTGATGAAGCCCAAGCGTTAAGTGATGAGGCTTTGGAGACACTGCGTCTTTTTGGCAATCTAGAAACGGTGACCGAAAAGCTGCTACAGATAGTGTTGATAGGTCAGCCTGAGTTGGAACTACGACTAGCTCAACATCATTTACGTCAGTTTAGACAAAGGATCACCTTTAGTGCTCAACTGCGTCAATTGTCAGTGGAGGAAGGGGTTGCTTATATTGATCACCGCATAACCCAGAGCGGTGGTAATAAAAAGCTATTTACCCTAGCTCACAAGAAAGCCATCTGGCGAGCGGCGTCAGGAACCCCTCGAATTATGAATCAACTGTGCCATAAAACTTTATTGCTAGCGGTTAACTCGAAGGACGTACAAATCGTTAATCAGCATGTGTTCAATGCAATAAAAGATAGCTATGTAATGGAAAAACCAAGGTATAGAACACCATTTTTATGGGGATGGCAGCAGGTATGAGTGTAGTAAATAGCGCTTTAAATAAGCTGGCGCAACAAGATGAAAATGCAGCATCTAAACTGCATAGAGCAGAGGTGCCTAAATTAAAAAAATCGCACCCTATAGTATGGTTAGTGGCAGGATTTAGTCTCAGCCTAGCGATTGGTAGTTATGCGGTATCTCAGCAGCAGCCTTCATTGTTGGTCAAAGATGACCTCATTGTGCAACAGCCTGATGCTATTGAATCTGGAACCGTGCTGAACTCTATTTCCTCACCAACTCGAAATCAAGTACAACCGAACAGTGTAACCGTCTTCCATCCACAGCCAAAAGCGCAACCGATTACAGAAAAGTCGGTCACAGCTAAGCCAGTAACAGCTAAGTCTGTAGCAACTGGAGCCGTCGAATCTCAAGCGGCAAACCTACAGCCAAAACCAGTAGTTACTGCCAAGCAGGCTACTCAGCCAGCATTACAGGCTAAAACATCCCCAGCACCTAAGGTGCATGCTCCAAAGCAGGCGCTGGCTACACCGATTGAGAAACCGATTCTGATTGCAAAAGCGAAGGTAACCCCTGAATCTGAAATGGTAGTGCAGCAGGTTGATTTGACACCACAACAACTTGCCGATAAATCAATTGCTCGCGCAGAAGCCGCATTGAGTTCGAACGATATAAAAACAGCATTTACTGAATATCACAAGGCACTGAAATTAGTTCCGAGCGATGAAAAAACGCGTCAAAAACTAGCAGCAATTTATTATGGACGTAAAGACTCGCGAAGGGCGATCAACCTATTGCAGCAAGGGATTGCGATTAATGAAAAAGGGGGAGATCTGCGGTTTGCTCTAGCTAAGCTGTTAGTAAAAGAAGAACAGCCTGAAGCCGCCTTGTCTTCACTAACCTATATTCCCGATAGTGCCAGTGATGAGTATTTGGCGCTTCGAGCCGGTTTGGCGCAGCAACTAAAAAATGTCGAAGTTGCTGCCTTGAGCTATCAGATGCTCACTGAAAGAGATCCGAACAATGCACGCTGGTGGCTAGGTTTAGCTATTCAACAAGAGCGTCAACTGCAGTATGCAGATGCAAAATCGTCGTACACCAAAGCGTTAGGTTTGGTTGGTGTATCAAAGCAGACTCAAGCGTTTGTCCGTGATAGGTTGCAGCTGCTGAACTCTCTTGAGGGGATCGATAATGGCAATTAAGTTAGTAAAACGTCTCGGTGACTTATTGGTTGAGAATAGCATTGTCTCTGAAGATCAGGTGCTGCAAGCATTAGCCTCTCAACAGCAAACTGGCCGTAAGCTGGGTGACTCTCTTATTCAGCTTGGTTTTATTTCAGAAAAGCAGTTGCTGACATTTCTAGCTCAACAGTTGAACCTTGCGTTAGTGGATCTCAATCGCATTCAGGTTGATATTGATGCGGTTCAGCTTTTACCTGAGGTTCATGCACGGCGGTTGCGCGCTTTGGTTATCACACGTCACGACCATGTTGTCACGGTGGCAATGAGCGATCCGGCGGATCTTTCTGCTCAAGAATCGGTGCTACGCATACTTTCTCAGTATGAGGTTAAATTGGTGGTTGCTTCTGAAAAACAGCTAGTGGCAGGCTTTGATCGCTATTACCGCCGGACCAAAGAGATAGCCTCTTTTGCGGAGCAGTTGCAAGCTGAACACCAAACTACCGATAGCTTTGAAGTTAATATTTCTGGCTTTGCTGATAGTGAAGAGGTCACCGTTGTAAAACTGATCAACTCATTATTTGAAGATGCAGTTCAGGTGGGAGCTTCAGATATCCATATTGAGCCGGATGACAAGGTTTTACGCTTGAGACAGCGTATAGACGGTATCCTACATGAGACAATTTTAAACGAAGTAAACATTTCATCAGCCTTGGTGCTTCGTCTTAAGCTGATGGCGCAACTGGATATATCTGAGAAGCGTTTGCCACAAGATGGCCGCTTTCATATCAAAGTTAAAGGTCAATCAATTGATATTCGTATGTCGACCATGCCAGTGGAATACGGTGAATCGGTTGTTATGCGCTTACTCAATCAAAGTAATGGCATCCGCGCCCTAGAAGAATCGGGTTTACCACAAGATATATTGGTGCGATTGCGGCGTCAGTTGCAGCGCCCACATGGCATGATTTTAGTAACAGGCCCTACAGGGTCGGGTAAAACAACCACGCTTTATGGGGCTTTGACAGAGCTCAATTCGCCCTCTAAGAAGATTATTACAGTTGAAGACCCGGTTGAATACCGCTTACCTAGGGTCAATCAAGTGCAGGTAAACTCCAAGATCAACTTGGATTTTTCTACTGTACTGCGAACTTTTTTGCGTCAAGATCCAGACATCATTTTAGTCGGGGAGATGCGGGACCAAGAAACGGTTGAGATTGGCCTAAGAGCTGCATTGACCGGTCACCTAGTGCTCAGTACTTTGCACACCAACGATGCGGTAGACAGCGCGTTGCGTATGATGAATATGGGGGCTCCTGGCTATCTTGTGGCCAGTTCAGTAAGGGCAGTATTGGCACAAAGGTTGATTCGTCGCGTATGTCCTGATTGCTCGCAAACCGTTGAACCCACTGCTAATGAGAAGAATTGGCTAGAAGCTAGATTCCCCAACCAGGCTATGAGTCATTTTGCCAAAGGTCAGGGGTGTCAAAGCTGCAACCTTACTGGATACCAAGGTCGAATCGGGGTGTTTGAACTGCTTGAATTTGACTCGCAACTCATGGATGCCCTACGTGCCAATGATGCCGTTGGTTTTGCTCAGCAAGCACGCCATGCAGAAGGGTATCAACCGCTATTGATTTCGGCGATGGAGCTAGCTCTTCAAGGAACGGTTAGCCTTGCTGAAGTGATGATGCTCGGTGAAGGTGATGGCTCTGGTGTTATTGAGCAGCACTTTATATAGGTAAAATATGGCTACCTTTCGTTATCAAGGACGTGACCTTGAAGGTCAAAAAGTTAATGGGCTGGTTGAAGCGGCGACTGAAGAGTTAGCGGCGGAGTCGCTGATGGAAAAAGGGGTAATCCCTATTACCATTAAGACCAATAGCTCGAACACCAAGGCAAGTTTTGATTGGCAGTCTATGTTAACGCCAGCAGTGCCGCTTGATGTTTATGTGATATTTTGCCGCCAGATGTATAGCCTAACCAAGGCTGGTATTCCATTGCTACGAGCTATTCGCAGCTTAACCGCGGATGCCTCCAACAAACAGCTTAAACAAGCGTTGCAAGAGGTTGCTAGTGAATTGACTAATGGGCGCAGCCTCTCGGCCTCAATGCAGCTTCACGCGAGTGTGTTTAGTCCTTTATTTGTGTCTATGGTTGCGGTGGGTGAAAACACCGGGCGGCTAGACCAAGCACTGTTGCAGCTTAGTCATTACTATGAGCAAGAGCTAGAAACTCGAAAGCGGATCAAAACCGCTATGCGTTACCCAATACTGGTGATCTCGTTTATCACCATAGCTATGTTTGTATTGAATCTAAAGGTCATACCGCAGTTTGCAAGTATGTTTAACCGCTTTGGTGTGGATCTGCCTCTGCCTACTCGAATTCTGATAGGTACATCCAACTTCTTTGTTGAGTATTGGACCTTGATTATAGGGGTTATCGTGGGCTGCGTTTTTGCGTTTCAGGCTTGGGTAAGCAGAGCGGATGGACGTGAAAAGTGGGATAAAATGCGTCTGCGCTTTCCCGTGGTTGGTGACATAGTAAACCGAGCTCAATTGGCACGCTTTTCGCGAACCTTTTCATTGATGCTCCAATCTGGTGTGCCGTTGAATAACTCATTGGCTCTATCTGCTGAAGCTATGGACAACAAATATTTAGAAGCTAGGCTACTGGATATGAAGTCTGCTATCGAAGGCGGAACCTCGGTTACGGTAGCGGCAAGAAATACTGGAATCTTTACCCCTCTGGTGCTGCAGATGGTATCTGTTGGGGAAGAGACAGGGCGTGTGGACGAGTTATTATTAGAGGTAGCTGACTTTTACGATAGAGAAGTCGACTATGACCTTAAAACCCTAACCGCTCGCATTGAGCCTATTTTACTGGTGATTGTGGCGGGTATGGTGTTAATTCTTGCGCTGGGTATCTTCTTGCCGATGTGGGGTATGTTGGATGCCATCCAAGGCTAGTAAGAGAACGGTTATTACAACCCCGCCCTCGATGGTTCGCTTAAGTGCATGGATTGCTGTGGTGTTGGTCTTGATAGGCAGTTTATTGTTCGCATTAAATCGAATATCTGAACAAGCAAATTCGGCATCGATACAGTTAATTGCAAGGAGTGCATTGGATAGAGCGAATAACCTTAGGCAGCACTGGGTGCTGCTTGATAAACCACGCTATGCCAACATCCATGGTCATAGGGTGAGCTTTAACCAAAAAGGATGGGCACTGCCTATCTTAGAAGGTGATAAAGAGTGCCAAGCTTGGCAGGATATATTGCTTACTAATACGGCAACGCCTAATCAACCGCTGAGCTCACAACTAACTCAAGCGCCAGACCATTATCAGTGCGATTATACTTTCTCCAATGGAGACAGTATTCGAATTCAATTACGCCATGGTGATCTATCGATTCGCTAATAGGTGAGCGAATCTGAAAAAATAATTAAAAAGGCCGTGGTTTGATTTTGCAACCTATGAAGTGATTTTTTATAGGAAATAGATAATTAATTTAAATAAAGCAATGATTTAATGGGTATATACCTCTTGGAAAACTGTTTTTTTTTAGCTATGTTAATCATATGCAATCCATACGAAACAGTCGTGCAATATTAAGAATAAAGCTAGGGAATATAGCACTTTGAAAAAGAGTATCGGAATGAACAAAAGTGCTGGCTTTTCTTTAATAGAATTGGTCATAGTTATTGTTGTTTTAGGTTTATTGGCAGTAGCGGCATTACCAAAGTTTTTGCATGTAACCGATAGAGCTAAGCAAGCCAGTATTGAGGCTGTGGCGGGTGGTTTTGCCACCGCAGTGTTATCGGCTCGCGCGCAATGGGAGGCGAAAGCTCGCCCTCGTTCAATGGCTGATAACCCAAATAGCAATTATGTTGATTATGATGGCAGTTATTTTCAGTTGTCGTCGAGCAAGTTTAAAGATGGCACACAGACCAAGCTTCGAGATGGTTATCCTATGGCGTATTTTGGGGATGATCATGCTCCTCAAAAGCAAGAGTCACCGACAAGGATAACCAATACAGATGTTTGTATTGAATTATTTAGACACCTGTTGCAAAACCCACCTTCGATTAATGCTGATAGCTCAGCTAAGTCAGTAAAATACCTGGCTTCTGTTGAAGGGGATACCGTTTGCCGTTACGTACAGCTAGCTAATAGTCACAGCGATGCGGCGCACTATTTTGAATATGATGCATCGAAAGGCAACGTTTCGATCACCGTGAAGTGACGCTAAAGGGAACAATATGCGAAAACAGCGAGGCTTTACATTAATCGAGTTGGTAGTGGTGATCGTTATCCTTGGAATATTAGCGGTAACGGCGGCACCTCGTTTTTTGAATCTACAATCGGATGCTAGGATCTCTGCGTTGAAGGGGGTCAAAGGTTCAATGGCTAGCGCAGCTTCAATTTATTATGCCAAGGCAATTATTGAAGGCGAAGAAGATAACCCAAACTTTACGGTGGACAACGTTCCTTTAGCTTATGGTTACCCTTATGACACGGATGTGGGCATAGTCGATGCAGTGCAAGGGTTGCGTGATACCACGCAGTGGGAAATTTCTTTAGCAGGTCAGAATCTGAATCAAGGGGTAGCGGTGCGATTTGCTGGTACACCTGATACTAACGGTACGCAATGTTCAGTGATTTATGCATTGGATCGTGATGCCAATGGCCCGATAAATGAGGGCGCCCCACCAACCATTACCGTTATCGAAAACGGTTGTTAATCAATAATCTAGGGGAGTGGTTTATTGTTTAATAAAAACAACAAACCACTTGTTAAATTAAACTTACAAATTTATATTATTTAGTAACAGTAAAGTTAACTTAAAACACAAGGTGAATAAATGAAAAAGCAAGGTGGTTTTACACTGATTGAGCTAGTGGTAGTTATAGTAATCCTAGGTATTCTAGCGGTAACAGCGGCACCACGTTTCTTAAATCTACAATCTGATGCACGTGAGTCTTCTCTACAAGGCTTGAAAGGTGCAATGGCGGGTGCAGGCTCTATCGTTTACGGTAAGGCTGCGATTGAGGGAATTGAAACTCAATCATCTGCAACAACATCGAATGATATTGACGTTGTATTTGGCTACCCAGCGGCAACATCTGCTGGTATTGCAAATGCAGTTCAAGGCCTAGAAGACGATTGGAGCTTCGATACTGCATCGGCACCAACAGCTCCTGCAACAGTTGCGCTAGTTGCAACATTTGCTAAAACAGCATCTGGAGCGACAGAAATTGAAGCAACTAATTGCTACGTACAATATAACGAAGCGGCAACCTCTGTTGCGACTCCAGTTATTGAAGTTACAGATTCAGGTTGTTAATAGTTAACTGACTTATCAAAGGCCAGCATTGCTGGCCTTTTTTTGTAATTAGTACCACTTCAGTTTATTTTTATGGTTTATATTTCACTATAATATTAGCCACTTAGCTTGCCATGGATGCTATACAGCGCACGATGAGAAAACGCATAGATACCGGCTTTACCCTAATCGAATTAGTTGTGGTGATCGTTGTTTTGGCGATCATTAGCTTGTATGCGTCGAGCCAATACCTAGGGGTGTCACGCTTTTCAGCTAAAGCTGCCCAGCAGCAAGGTATATCGGTAATTCGTCAGATCCAACTTGGGCGCATGCAGTCCAACGTTTCGAGTAGTGATGCGCAAGCAAATCGCTACCAGTTATTAGTCACGGACAATTGTTTAGGCTCGGTTGAAGCATGTACAGCGAGTGCCCCTAATCAAGATGATGAGTTTAGCCATAAGGTCGTGATTGAGGGCCAAGATTTGCAGTTTCAGCCGGAGATGGAGGTGCAGTTTGACCTGTTAGGTAATCCTTGCGTGGTGTCTGGTAGCAGTTGCGTAGCCCTTGCCCCCTCTGCTGAACTCAAAATTGAGGTTGATAGCAGTAGCGATAATGCTGGGGTGTGTATCACCAGCCAAGGATATGTTTATGGCTGCTAGAATCAGTAAGGGCTTTACCCTAGTCGAAAGTATTTTTGTCATCATTATCTTAGGCTTGGCAATGATAACCTTGGTCAGTGTGCTGTACCCACAAATTGCCCAATCAGCCAAGCCATACTATGAGGTGCGAGCTTCAGCCTTAGCGAATAGCCTAATGACAGAGATACTGGCAAGAAACTTTGATGAACATAGTGACCATGACGGTGGTAAATATCGCTGTGGGGAGTTAGGCCCAGATAGCATGACCACCATTAGCTGTACTGATGACTCTGCTCTGGGACGCGAGGAGCCGGTTGCCCTTTTTAATGATGTGGATGACTACATTGGCTGTTGGTATACCAGTAGCGATTCACGTCAACGCTGTACTCACCCTGCCGATAAACAGTACCCACTGTCTGATATCTTTGGTAATACAATCTCTGATGATTATCAGGGTTTCAAGGCCGAGGTTTCCATCAATTATGATTACGATTGCGACCTATTGGTTAAAGCGGATGCCTGCACCACGAAGCTGTTTAAAAAAATCACGGTAGTGATTACCGCTAGCCAGTATGGGGATTTCACCTTTGTGGCACATAAGGGAAATTTCTAATGAAAAGAAATGGTTTTACCCTAATTGAGCTTGTGGTCACAATCGTAGTGGTTGCCATTATCGGGCTGGGAATTACTACTTTTGTTGAATTTGGCTTAAAGGGGTACAGCCAATCTGTTGAGCGGCAACGCTTACAGGGGCAAGCACGCTTTGTTCTTGAGAAAATGGGGCGAGAGGTGCAGTATGCCGTTCCTAATAGCATCCATATTTCGGCTCAAGGATGCCTTGAGTTTTACCCAATTCAGTATGCTGGATTTTATACCAAGCAAGAGCCCATTAATGCGATTGAGTTTGTGATAGCTAATCAAAATTTTGATTACTCGTATACCTTTGCTCAGCACACTCGAATGGTGATTAACCCTACTAGAATAGCTGATCTAGAAATAGATAATGCCGGAAACAGCGTCACTGGCCAAAGCCGTTCACTACAGGGTGTTTCGAGTAGCACCGCAGGGGATTACTACAGCGTTACTATGCGCCCACCGAGTGATTCAGCGGCTAATCGCGTGTATATCTATATGGATAACAACCGAGTGTCCTACTGCCTGCAAGATATGGGAGATGGTACGAGTGCGAGGTTGGTGCGAGAAAACAAGGGCGCAACCGTCACTGTGGCTACCGATTTAAGCCTAACCGAGAGCCGCTTTCAGTTTGAAGATAGCGCACTACAACGAGGTGGCCTAGTACATCTGGATCTTCTGTTCTTTAATGGCGATGAGCGAAGTTCCTATAAACACGATATACAGGTGAGCAATGTTCCGTAGCTTTAATTCACGTCAACAGCAGGGCAATATATTGCTGCTTGCCATCTTTGTTATCTTCGTTATGGGCATGCTGGCAATGAGCTTATTGCGTGTGAGTTGGTCTAACCAAGATACTTTAACCAGAGAGATGCTGGGAAACCAGGCTAATCTGCTGGCTCGCTCAGCCAATCAATGGGGGCTGACTCAGTTGTTTCCATTAAATGGTTCAGAGGATTTCGAGGCACTTTCTCAGCGCTGTAACACCTTATCAAGCAATGCCGCTACCGCCGCTGCTGCATTAGTAACAAACAGTAATATTCCCTGTTTAAGCCCCATAATTGCATGTGAATCTTCGTCGCTAAACGTACCTGATGAGTTGCGCTATCTGCGCTTAACCAGTGTCGCCAAATGTAATAGCGGCAATATATTTGAAGTACAACGAGAACAGAGTGTTTGGGTAAGAGGAATTAAAGATGAGTAGTCGTTGGTTATGCTTACTTATGCTATTTACCTCGTGCCAAGTGTTTGCTGATAGTCGCTGTGAGCATGTAAACGGTGCCCAGGACATGGTGATTGAGTTTACCGTTGTTGGTTCACCTGATTACCAAGAACTGTATTTTACACAAGGCAATAAAAGAGAGCAGACACTTTGGTATACCCAAGATTATAACTCCGATCCGGATTATATTTTTAATGAGCAAGGACTGCAGAATAACCAATCTTATCGAATGAGGATTGAGTATCAAGAAGATGCAGGGATGGCTTACTACTATCAACTTGATAATGGGAATAAAACGCTACGTCAATCTAAGCCCGCCAATATAAAAAATGGCAATTTAAATGGAACAGGAATCGGTATTAGCGATCTTCAGTGCAGTAATGATGAAGTGGTTACGCCGCCTGAACCGCCCGAGCCTGAGCTGCCTGATCAGTGTGCAGTATTTCCTCATGCGGTCCAATCTTGGTTTACCGGTTCATCGTTAAATGTCAGCGGAGGGAATGGCTCGATCCTTGGCACAAGCAATGGCGCGGTAGGGGTTGGTTCTGTTATTCGTCAAAACTGGCAATCAGCTTGTGACGGTCAGCAATGCGTCGCAGATTCTAGCCTACTTATCGCACAACCGGCAGTGCAAGATTTTAACCCAGTTGGACCAAGCATTAATCTGGGGTGGACGCCAGCACGAGAGCCAATTGCTGAAGGAAGTTATACCAGTATCACCTTAGGGTCAGGTCAATATGAGTTAACCGGTTTAAACTATGATGTTGGTAGCTTCTCCTTCTCTGGTGGCGGCACGCTATATATCAAACCGGGTACATTATTAAAAGTAAATCAGCTTTCGATTGGTGGTAGTGCCAAAATAATTGTCGAGGGTGATGGTGATCAAACGTGGAATATCTGGGGTGAAGACTGGAACAACCAATCGGCAGCTATTTCAATTTCGACCGATCAACTGTCAACCAATATATTCAGTCGTGGCTCAGCAGAGATACACGGAGTAACTCAAGTATTGGGTTCGGTTACGGCAAAAGATATTGCCATTAATGGCAGTGCACAAATCAGTCATACTGAAGACCATTGTAGCCAACCTCCCTTGCCAGGTAACGACCTGTCGCTTACTCCCAATCAAGGGATTCAACTTACCTGTGAGGCTCAACCGATACGCTTTGAGGTCAATAACAGCGGGGGCACCTATAACGGAAATATAGTGGTTACCTCTAGTGGGAGCCCTAATTCCTCTCTAGCTGTGATTGCTGGGCAGGGAACGAGTCTAGGAGGTAACCTCTACAAGCCAAATAGCGCAGGGGTACTTGGCTTGACCCTTGAGGAGCCTGTGGTTGGCAGCGTATCTGTTACGGGCTATTTGGAAAACGATCAAGCCAACACCTCGGTCAGTGGTAGCTATAAGTTTGTGGCGCATAAATTTGGATTTACACCGAATCCAACTAATGTAATTGCGGGTAAAGAATCTGATGAGGTAGCTGTTCAGCCGCTACAGTGCTTGAATAATGCTCCCGTAGTTGCCGCGGATTACAATGGGGTTAAGCAGGTTGATTTGTTAGCCACTGCGTATCTTCAACCCAACTCAACAGCGCGCCCTAATCAGGTAATTCAAGTTAATGGACAGGCGACGCCATCATCCAATATGCCGTTGGATTTTGGTTCTAATAGCACAGCTACGGTTAAGGTGGCTTATGCTGAAGCGGGGGCTGTATCTTATAAAATGCAAGATACCTTGTGCCTAAAAGATGCCGACGGTAATGACAGCAATGAGTGCGTTACCTTTGAAGGTGAGCATCGTGTGCAGTCTAGGCCTTGGACCTTTGCGTTATGCAGCCCAATTAAACCTAATGCCGAACTAAAGGGAACCGCTGAAACCGGTGATAAGTTTGCGGTTTCCGGGGCGCCATTTGTATTAGATGCGATCCCGATTAAATACGTTAGCGGTAATACCTCAGGTGATGTGGAGGTGTCGAGTTACTGTGATGACTTAACCGCGCTTGCTAATCTTGAAACCAAAAACTTCTATGCAAGTGATGCCCCAGATGCATCTGTAACCCTTGAAGCAAGCCTTGATACACCATCTGATGGGCGGATTGGGGATAAAGGACTGCAAGGTATCCCTGACAACGGGATTGGCCATGATACAGTTATCGACGGTCGAATTAGATTTGATGCCTTGCAGTGGGATGAGGCAGGTAGCTTGAGAATCAAGGCGAAACTAGACCAAGATAGTAATTATTTGTTTGAGCCAATTCAGGCGGGTCAGCGAAGTGTAGGGCGCTTTGTACCCAGTCAATTAACTATGCTGAGCCCTGACTCCAATTGGGTTCAGTGGCAGTATGCTACAGGGCACACTGGTTTTGCCTATATGAGCCAACCAATCACGCATAGCTTTAGACTGCAAGCAGTTGGCGTGGGCGGTATTGCAACCCAAAACTATGGCTTGTTTGATGATTCATTAATCTCAACGGTTGGGTATGTTGCTCAAACTAAGGGCAGTACCCCTGAAATTGATTTTGTATCTGAAGGGCGTATTGATGGCGTTCAAACCTGGAATGGAGCTAGCTGGCCTAAGGATCTAGCCAATGACCCTTCTACGTTGGCAATAGAAATGACTGATTTTTCATTATTGAGAAAAACGCAATCTGGCGCAGCGTTAACGACTGAGGTTGATGGTCCTTATGATACACAAAATGGTATTGATTTTGGGCTAAAGGTCGACACTGAGGTTGATGGGGTCAATATCGGAGCCTTAGACATACCCTCGTTAATCCCTGATAGCGCAGGTGACTCGCCTATGCTAGGTAAACGATTCAACATTCAGCCTAGATTTCGCTATGGAAGAATGAACCTTGCAGACGTCGGCGGAAATAGCGGCCAGACTGTGCGAGTACCATTGAGAATCGAGTATTGGAATGGTAATAGCTTTGTTCTGTCTACAGCTGATACAGGGAGTCGCTTCAATAGTATTCAGCGTTATTGCTCGCAAACTATCTGGACTAATAATGCAAATATTAAGGCTGTTCAGGCCAGTTTAGACTCGAGTAACGATCAAGGGGTGGTAAAGGGAGAGTCGCAACAGTTAAATGCTGTGCATACTCCATTATCGGGTCAAAATGAGCGAGCACAGGTGCGTTTGTGGCTTCGTCAGGGATCAAATTCGGTACAGCTAACGGATAGTGGTGTAGATTGTAGTAATGGCGCAGATTTTACCAATCAACCGTGGTTGCAATACAATTGGCGAAACCTAGGCGATGAGGACCCATCAACGGTGGTTACCTTTGGCACCTTTCGCGGCAATGACAGAATAATATTCAGTGGTGAGAAAGGGATGTTTGCTAACTAAAAACGACTTTTTTAGGGCCTAAGTCAGGAGAGAGTCAGAAAAACCGATATTATCTCAATCTTTATAATGCAATACCTTGCCCAATAAGAGAGGCATTGGTACATTTAAGACAATTTTTTCTTCTAAAGTTTGTGAGAAGAGCGCTTCTATATGTTTAAAAAAATTCGTGGCATGTTTTCAAATGATCTATCTATCGATTTGGGTACAGCGAACACTCTAATTTATGTAAAAGGACAAGGTATTGTTCTTGATGAACCTTCGGTAGTTGCTATTCGTCAAGACCGTACAGGTTCTGCGAAAAGTGTTGCGGCTGTTGGCCATGATGCAAAGCAGATGCTAGGTAGAACTCCAGGTAATATTTCTGCGATTCGCCCAATGAAAGACGGCGTAATTGCTGACTTCTTTGTGACCGAGAAGATGCTGCAGCATTTTATCAAGCAAGTGCACGATAACAGTATTCTAAAACCAAGCCCACGAGTACTGGTGTGTGTGCCTTGTGGTTCAACACAGGTTGAACGCAGAGCGATTCGTGAGTCGGCTCTAGGTGCTGGCGCACGTGAGGTATACCTAATTGATGAGCCTATGGCTGCGGCAATTGGTGCAGGACTACGTGTTTCTGAACCAACTGGGTCTATGGTTGTTGATATCGGTGGTGGTACAACTGAAGTCGCGGTTATCTCGCTTAACGGCGTGGTGTACTCATCTTCTGTGCGTATTGGTGGTGACCGCTTTGATGAAGCGATTATCAACTATGTTCGTCGTAACTACGGCAGTTTGATTGGCGAAGCAACAGCTGAAAAGATCAAACATGTGATTGGTTCGGCTTACCCTGGTGATGAAGTTGAAGAGCTAGAAGTGCGCGGTCGTAACCTTGCAGAAGGTGTGCCACGTAGCTTTAGTCTAAACTCTAATGAGATCTTAGAAGCGTTGCAGGAACCTCTATCGGGTATCGTGTCTGCGGTTATGGTTGCTCTAGAGCAGTGCCCACCAGAGCTTGCGTCTGATATCTCTGAGAACGGTATGGTTCTTACTGGTGGCGGTGCGCTACTAAAAGACCTAGATCGTTTATTAACAGAAGAAACCGGTATTCCTGTAGTTGTTGCAGAAGAGCCGCTAACTTGTGTTGCTCTTGGTGGCGGTAAAGCCCTAGAGATGATCGACATGCATGGCGGCGATTTATTCACTGACGAATAACCTGTCTGTGAATTTCGCATTTGCTTATCAATGGCTTGACTGGAACCCAAGCGAGCCGTTGATGAGTCCAATTGGTTAGTACAACATGAATCCAATTTTTGGCAGAGGGCCTTCTCTGCAACTGCGACTCTTTTTTGCCGTACTATTATCAGCCAGCTTAATGTTGGCTGATAGTCGTTTTGACGCCTTTTCAAATGTTCGTTATGCCCTAAGTACTGCGGTTTCACCAATTCAGTACGCAGCGGATCTTCCAAGAGCAATGTTTGCCGGTCTTTATGAGCGGATGAACAGCAAGCAAGAGTTACTTAAAAGCAATCGTTTATTACGTGAAGACCTTCTGCGCAAGAAAAGTGAATTGACCTTACTTGCTCAATATAAAGAAGAGAATCAGCGCTTTCGTAAGCTATTAGGGTCATCTTTTGTTAGGGATGAGAAGAAGGTTGTAACTGAGGTTATGGCGGTAGATTCCTCTTCATATCATCAACAAGTTGTTATTGATAAAGGTCGTGTTGACGGTGTTTATCAAGGGCAACCTGTTATCAATGAAAGTGGTATTGTGGGGCAGGTGGCTGAGACCTCAGCGCATAACAGCCGCGTACTTTTATTACCTGATGCCAATTCAGCAATCCCTGTTCAGGTAATCCGTAATGATATTCGAGTTATTGCTGGTGGTACGGGTAACTTTAGCGAAATGCAGCTCCAGCATATCCCTAGTAATTTTGATATTAAGAAAGGCGATGTATTGGTCTCGTCGGGTTTAGGTGGTATCTACCCTGAGGGGTATCCGGTGGCAACTGTTTCGGATGTGGTCATTAATAATCATCAACAGTTTTCAACCATCAATGCGACACCTGCTGTAGACTTTGGGCGTTTACGCTATCTGCTTTTGGTGTGGCCTTCTGACCAGCAGCAAGAGATAACCTTCCATCCTGAAGCCCAAGAACCTCAAGTACCTGTAGAGACACAAAACGATGAATAATATCCTGCACAGCAAGTTAGTGATCTGGACAACTTTTATCGTTGCCTTAATTCTGCAAACCATCCCTTGGCCTGGTACGTTGGATGTATTGCGTCCATCTTGGCTTATTCTAGTGACTTGTTACTGGGTGATGGCGGCTCCTCACCGAGTAAATGTCGGTACCGGGCTTATCCTTGGTTTACTATGGGACTTACTCTTGGGGTCAACCCTGGGCGTTCGTGGCCTAACGATGTCGATAATCACTTATTTAGTGGCGATTAACTTCTTAGTTATGCGTAATATGGCATTGTGGCAGCAAGCCTTGATTATCGCTTTACTAAGTATGCTTGGCGTAGTGATAGAATTCTTTGGTGAGTTTATTATTCAAGATGTTATCTTTAACCCTACTGCGCTATGGGGAGGATTGATAAATGGTATCTTGTGGCCTTGGTTGTTCCTTCTTTTACGTCGCGTGCGACGCACATGGCGAGTAAGGTAACTAATGAATAAATCACTTATATTGGCATCGGGTTCGCCAAGACGAAAAGAACTTTTGTCGCAATTAGGCTATGATTTCACTATACGAATCAGTGATATAGAAGAACAGATTCAGCAAGGTGAGCTTGCCAAAGACTATGTTATGCGCCTTGCTCAACAAAAAGCAGAGGCGGTGTACTCTAGTCTAAGCTCTCCAGATCAAGCTACTCATCAGGTTTTAGGTGCAGATACGGTTGTAACTATCAACAATCGCGTTCTTGAAAAGCCTCATAATCTAGAACACAGCATCGAAATGTTGACTGAATTATCAGGACGGCAACATCAAGTAATGACAGCTGTGTGTGTAAGAAACAGTGTGGGCACACACTGCATAATATGTATTACAGACGTATGGTTTAAACCGATTAGCCAACAAGAAATCGAACAATATTGGCAAACGGGTGAACCATGCGACAAAGCAGGAAGCTACGGAATTCAAGGTATTGGTGGTAAATTTGTTACTCGAATCGAGGGTAGTTATCACTCGGTTGTAGGCCTGCCTTTATATGAGACCGAACAGCTCTTGCACCAATTTTTATAAAAATTTGTAGGTGCGTTATGAGTGCAGAGTTATTGATAAATTCGACCCCGAGTGAGACTCGGGTGGCAATGATTGAAGGTGGTGTTCTACAAGAGGTTCATGTAGAGCGAGAATCTCGAAGAGGGATTGTTAGTAATATCTATAAAGGACGCGTTAGTCGCGTTTTGCCCGGTATGCAGGCCGCATTTGTCGATATTGGTTTAGACAAGGCGGCTTTTTTACATGCATCAGATATTGTTCCTCATACTGAGTGCGTCTCTGAAAATGAGAAACAGCAATTTCAAGTCAAAGATATTTCTGAGCTGGTCCGTCAAGGACAAGATATTGTGGTGCAGGTTGTTAAAGACCCTTTGGGTACTAAAGGTGCCCGTCTCACCACAGATATTACACTGCCATCTCGCTACCTGGTCTTTATGCCGGGAGCAAGCCATGTCGGCGTATCTCAGCGTATTGAGTCTGAGAGTGAGCGAACTCGGCTTAAAAAGATAGTATCTCCGTACTGCAACGATGCTGGTGGCTTTATTATTCGCACCGCAGCAGAAGGCGCTGATGAACATGAATTAAGCCAAGACGCAGCATTCCTTAAGCGCCTATGGGAAAAAATCATGGTGCGCCGCTCTAAATATATTACCCGCTCCACACTTTATGGTGAGCTTGGGCTAGAGCAGCGTCTATTAAGAGATTTCGTCGGAACCGAGCTGTCGAAGATCCAAGTTGATTCACATATGGTATATGAATCACTGCTTGAGTTTACTGAAGAATTTGTACCTGAATTAACGAGTAAACTGAGCCTGTATGATGGGGATAAGCCCATCTTCGATATGTACGATGCCGAGAGTGAGATTCAACGCTCATTGGATCGTAAGGTTCCCTTAAAATCAGGTGGTTATTTAATTATTGACCAGACTGAAGCCATGACGACAGTTGATATCAATACTGGAGCCTTTGTAGGGCGTCGTAACCTCGAAGAGACTATTTTTAATACTAACCTTGAGGCGACAGAAGCGATAGCTCGTCAACTGCGCTTGCGTAATCTCGGCGGTATTATCATCATTGATTTTATTGATATGAGCACCGATGAGCACCGTAAGCGAGTGCTCGCTTCTCTAGAAATGGCGCTGGATAACGACCGAGTAAAAACTAATATAAATGGTTTTACGCAGTTGGGTTTGGTTGAGATGACGCGCAAGCGTACTCGTGAGAGTATCGAACATATTTTATGCTCAGATTGCCCTGCGTGCGAAGGACGTGGCTCGGTTAAAACCGTTGAAACTGTATGCTTTGAGGTTCTGCGTGAAATAACGCGAGTTAATCGTGCCTATGATGCAGACCGCTTCCTTGTTTATGCTTCGCCATCCGTTGCAGAGGCATTAATGGGCGATGAATCTCACGCTTTGGCGGAATTAGAACTGTTTATAGGGAAAGAAGTTAAAGTGTCGGCAGAGCCACTATATGTACAAGAGCAGTTTGATGTTGTCATGATGTAAGGTAACGTAAGATTGACTTCATTTTCAGTTCGATTAGAGCGTTTTTTTCTCTCTTTATTAGTATTTGTGTTTGTCCTGATGGCTGTCATAGTCACAGGGCTGCGCATTGCTTTGCCGCGTCTTGATAATTACCAACAAGAGATTCAGGCTTGGATTAACCAAGGTTCTGGGTTGCACTTTGATATTGGTTCGGTAAAAGGATATTGGCGCAACACCCATCCTTCATTATCCCTTTCCGATTTGCAGGCAGACCTAAGCGGAGGTGTTAAGCATTTCTCTGTTTCTCAGGTCGATGTTGAGTTTGACCTGTTGCAATCCCTCATGACGCTACGACCACAGGTTAGCGAATTAGTGGTCGATGGTATCCATGTTGATATCAGTGGCATCGATCTATTCCACTCATCAACTACCTCCGAACAAGATTCTGAAGCCAACAATCAATCGGCACTCCAGTTGCAACGCTTATTGTTGCAGCAATTAAGTGAGTTCTCACTCACTAACTCTAGTATTACATTCAGAGATATCGCTGGCGAAAAGCGTGAAGTCGATATCGAGCGTCTTAACTGGCTAAATAACGGTAATCGCCACCAAGCTGAAGGGGTGATTAGTGTTAAGGATGTACAGCTAAATAGTGTTAGCGTCATTGCTGATTTTACCGATCACAATGGTCTGTCTAATGTCAGTGGCGATTTTTATCTGCAGGGTAAAAACTTCGACATTAAGCCGTGGGTTAAGCCTTACCTAGCCAAAGGCGTGGAGGTTGAAACCGGACGCGTTAGCCTGAATACATGGATTACATTAGATGAGAATAAGCCTGTAGATGCCTATTTGGAGATATCTCCTTCAGAGCTTAAGTGGCGCGAAGCTTCTGGTGAGGAAAATGTACTCACTCTAAATAGTGGCGTGATGAAGCTTGAGCCACAAGATAATGGCTTTCAGGTGAACGCTCAAGATTTCTCGGTGACGACTAATCGCCAACATTGGCCAGATATCAATTTTGCTTTGCAATGGTCGCCACAGCAGTGGTCTGTGAATGCCAATAAATTGAAACTAGAGAATCTGGCTCCAATCTTAGATTTATTACCTAAGATGCAAGATACTGAAGCTTGGGTTGAGAAGGTTAATCTTGGTGGAACTGTTGAAGACCTTAGAGTCACAATGGGAAAAGATGTTGATTCTTTACAGTACTCTGCAACTCTCAAGCAAGGAAGAATGAATCACTGGGAGTTAATCCCTGGCTTTAATTCCTTACAAGCTGAAATCGCCGGAGGAATCCACAAAGCCAATGCTAAGATATCATTGCTGGATGACGTCTTGCCTTATGGTGATGTATTTCAAGCCCCACTTCGTATTCGACAGGCTCAGCTAGATGTAGTGTGGGAGTCATCAGATGATGGATGGAGTCTTTGGGCCGACAAGGTATCAATCGCGACCCCAGATTTACAGGCTTTAGGCGCATTTAAGCTAGACTTTCCCAAAGATAAGCCTGCGTTTTTATCCTTTTATAGTGAAGCGGACTTACTCGATGCAGGGCAAACTTGGCGCTATCTACCCACTCTTGCTTTAGGGCAGGGGCTTACCGATTACTTATCTGAGGGTATTCGTAAGGGACAAGTCCATACTGCAAAACTGCTATGGTACGGTGAGCTTTCAGATTTCCCATATAAAAATCATGACGGCATTTTTCAGGCATGGGTGCCGCTAAGAAAAACCAGCTTTAGCTTTAGTAGCGCATGGCCTGCTCTAACGGATATGCAGCTTGATCTGTTATTTGAAAATGAAACCATGTTCTTGGACTCAAAAGATGCCAAGCTTCTAAATATAAATGCGAAAAGAATATCAGGAAAGATCCCTAGCCTGAGTGGTGATGGGCATATAGAGATCTTCGCGGCGGCTAAAGCAAAGGGCTCAGATGTTCGTGACTATATGAATGCATCACCATTAGTTGATTCTGTAGGTGCTGCGCTCACCACTATAGATATTGGTGGTGAGGTTGATTCACAGTTTGAGCTTTATATCCCCTTTGCTGATACCAGTCATTCGCGTGCATGGGGGTATGCAGATTTAAACGACAATGATATTAATATTAGTTCTCCTCCTATAACCCTCACCAATGCGTCAGGGCGTATTGCGTTTGATAATGACAAAGTAAGCTCTTCTGGTCTTAGTGCTAGCGTGCTAGACCAACCTATTTCACTTGATTTTACTGGTCAAAACTCAAATAAGGGCTATGACACGCGGATTGATTTGATTGGCGACTGGAAGGTTAAACCCTTGGAGCCTTACTTAGGTAAAACATGGTTACAGCGTTTGTCTGGGCATGCACCTTGGAATATGGGGATAGATTTGCAGATGAATGATGTTGGTTTTACCTATCAAATCGATACTAATGCCAATCTCAAGTTCTTACAAAGTAACTATCCCGCACCTTTAGGTAAAGCATCTGGCATTGCAGGTAAAGCTCGATTACAAGCGTCTGGCAATCAAGAATCGATCTCGGCAAGGCTACAGATACCGAATGCGAAATTTCAAACCGAGATCAATATAGAAAAGGGACACCCTAAGCTTATTGCAACCAACACCGTTATTGGAACTGGTAGCTTTAGAGTGAGTCCAATCGTGGGGCACAATGCTTCATTGCGATTAGCCAAGCTTGATCTAGATGAATGGATAAAAGTACTAAAAACGCCACAGTCTGGCCCGAAACCTATTCTTCATGATGTGAATGCACCACAGATACCTCTGCCTAAGCGCGTTCGAGTACAAACCGGCGATCTTAAACTAGGGAATCTAGAGTGGAATGATGTCAACTTTACAGCTCGACAGCAGAGTGATAAATGGCAATACACGGTAGATAGCTCGCAGGTTAAAGGCAGTGCTGAATATGATGGAAAAAATCTAACGGCGAACCTGTCACAGCTGCAACTCTATGTCTCCAAGCCAGAGAAAATTGTTGATGATGTTGCTGTAACCCCTTCCGAGAAACAGCCACCGATCACTGACTTTGATCGTGCCTTTTTTAACAAAATGCCAAACCTTAATCTTAAAATTGATGATTTTTGGATGCAGGGATATAAGGTAGGTTCGGTTGATATCGACATGCAGCATGATGGCTCTAAGATGGTATGGAATAAGGCCAACGTCACAAGTGGTACCTCTAGTCTTAAAGCGAAAGGCTGGTGGGAGCTCGATGGAAACAAAAGCCATTCCCACGTAGATGTGAATGGTAAAGGAGATGACAACTCTGAAATTATGGCGCGTTTTGGTATCGATTCTGGTATTCAAAAGGCTCCATTTGATATCACTGCAGCTATGAACTGGACGGGTTCTCCGTGGAATATGCAGGTTAATACCCTTAAAGGGGATGTAAATGCTGAATTCGGGCGTGGCGTAATCTCAGATGTGGGCGGCGCGGCTAAACTATTAGGTATGTTTAGCCTAGACTCAATTATTCGCCGTATGCAGCTGGACTTTTCTGATGTGTTTGATGAAGGGCTGGCATTTAGCTCCATCAATGGCACCGGCAAGGTAGAAAAAGGGATCTTTGTCACCAATAACCTAGAGATGGATTCAATCTCTGGAGACCTATCTCTTAAGGGGTTAGCAAACCTAAATACACAAATGGTTGATGCTGAAGTGACATTTAGCCCCGACCTAACCTCTGGCTTACCTATGTTAACTGCATTTGCTGTGGCACCTCAAACAGCACTGTATGTGTTAGCTATCAGTACTGTGGTTGCCCCAGTAGTCGAGGTTATCACTAAGGTAACCTATGAAGTGAAAGGGCCAATGAACGATCCTAAGGTGAAAGAAATATCTCGCCGTAAGGGAGATTACGAGATACCAAAAGAGATCCAGCAGGAAGCGAACGCCAATAAATAGGAGGTCCCGATGTCGAAACTTATGTCTAAAGCTAAAATTGGCTTAATACAGATGTGCTCAACTGAGGTTCTACAACACAATTTAGATTATATTGAGCAACAGGTTAAGACGCTCAGTGAGCAAGGTTGCAAAGTAGTCGTAACTCCAGAAAACTGCTTGATGTTTGCAGATAAAGAGTCTTATCAAGCGTTGGCGGAGCCGATAGGAACTGGACCTGTGCAACAAGCTTTGAGCTCAATTGCGGCAAAATATGGCACTTGGCTCATTATAGGATCATTTCCAACCAAGGCTTCTGCAGAAAAGCTTTACTCAACTTGCTTGGTGTATGACGACCTAGGACTACTGGTTACTAGTTACAACAAGATCCATTTGTTTGATGTTGATGTTGATGACGAGCATGGTAGTTATAGAGAGTCCGATACCTTTGCTCATGGCAGTGAAGTGCGGGTTGTAGACACTCCAGCGGGTAAGTTAGGTCTCTCTATTTGTTATGATGTTAGGTTTGCTAATTTATATCGTGAAATGAGAATTGCTGGCGCAGAGGTAATTATTGTAGCAGCGGCATTTACGGCTGTTACTGGCGAGGCGCACTGGGAAACCTTATTGAGAGCCAGAGCGATAGAGAATCAGGTATGGGTTATTGGGGTAGGCCAGTGTGGTTACCACTCACATAGTCGACAAACATGGGGTCATTCAATGATTATTGACCCATGGGGGAGCAAACTCACTCAGTCGGCAATGACCCCAGGCAATTTACAAGCAGATATTGATTTATCTGAGGTCGAAAGAGTGAGACATTTAATGCCAGTTTCCGGCCACTTTCACTCATTGTAGTCTTTATTTTTTAAGAGTTGGTTATGACAATACAGCTAGTAGAACAAGAACTTTTGACCCCAACAGGCTTAGATGAAGCCAAAGTTGAGGAAACACTCGCGATAATAGCCACTCGAGATGTGGACTATGCTGATATCTACTTTCAATCAAGTTGGCATGAAACACTGGTTCTGGAAGATAGTATCATTAAAGACGGTTCGTTCAATATTGACCGTGGTGTTGGCGTGCGCGCTGTCAGTGGTGAAAAAACTGGCTTTGCATACTCAGATCAGATCCAAGCTGATACCTTACATCAGAGTGCTCTTGCCGCTAGGGGCATAGCTAAACAAGGGCAGAGTGGTCGTGTTCAGACGTTTTCTCGTCAACACTTAGCACCTCATTATTCGAGTATTAATCCCCTTGATAGTTTAGATAAACTCAAAAAAGTCGCACTATTAAAGGAGCTCGACGCCTACATTCGCGCCAAAGAACCGCTGATTAAAGAAGTGAATATTAGCTTAAGCGGTGTCTATGAAGAGATCCTTGTAGCAGCGACTGATGGTACCTATGCAGCCGATATCAGGCCTTTGGTGCGTTTGTCTATCAGTGTTCTAGCTCAGCGTGGTGAACGCCGTGAGCGAGGTTCTACCGGTGGCGGTGGTCGCTATGGCTATCAGCACTTCTTACAGCTGCAAGGTGATAAGAGTATAGCGATGCATTTTGCTGATGAAGCAATTCGACTCGCATTAGTAAACCTAGAATCAGATGCAGCCCCTGCAGGCGCTATGCCAGTTGTTCTTGGGGCTGGTTGGCCTGGAGTGCTTTTACATGAAGCGTTAGGCCATGGCCTTGAAGGTGACTTTAATCGTAAAGGTTCTTCGGTATTTTCCGGTAAGGTTGGAGAAAAAGTCACCTCTAGCCTATGTACTATTGTGGATGATGGAACCCTAGTTGATCGCCGAGGCTCTTTAAACATTGATGATGAAGGCGTTGCAGGACAATACAATACCTTAATTGAAAATGGTGTTCTAAAGGGCTACATGCAAGATAAGCTAAATGCCCGTTTAATGGGGGTTGCACCGACTGGGAATGGTCGTCGTGAATCTTTTGCGCATCTACCGATGCCGCGTATGACCAATACCTACATGCTACCAGGGGAGCACACCCCAGAAGAGATTATCTCTACGGTTAAAAGAGGACTATACGCACCAGGCTTTGCTGGCGGGCAAGTAGATATTACTTCAGGTAAATTTGTATTCTCTACTTCAGAGGCGTACCTAATTGAAGACGGTAAGATAACGCGCCCAGTTAAAGGAGCGACCTTGATCGGCTCTGGTATTGAAGCCATGCAGCAGGTATCTATGTTGGGGAATGATTTACAGCTAGATGCCGGTGTTGGCGTATGCGGTAAAGCAGGTCAAACGGTTCCTGTGGGCGTAGGTCAGCCAACCTTGAAGCTTGATAGTATTACGGTTGGTGGTACTGAATAACGAGCCGTTGAGTTATATTAAAAAAGGCCTGCTTTAATAAGCAGGCCTTTTGGGTTACTGATGATGCTTAAACTTTGTCGTGTAATTCTTTTAGGGTTTGGAAAATTTCACGATAAGCCTTAGGCGGCTTGTTAAGCTTCTTCTCTTTGTTGGCTTGACGCACAAGTTGACGTAAACGTTGGCGATCAACGCTTGGGTATAGCTCTAATACCTTTTCAATTGCCACATCGCCTTGCTCGATCAGTTCATCACGTAAGCTTTCAAGCTTGTGTAACTCAGCTGATGCTTGAGCATGTTTGTTGCGGTGTTTATCCAACGCCGCTTGAATAAGCTCAGGCTCTACCTGACGCATTAGCTTACCAATGAATTGCAATTGGCGACGCTTGGCTTCATTTTTGAAGCGCTGCGCATCCTTGATAGCTTCAGCAAGCTGATCAGGTAGTGGGAACTTTGCTAATACAGAAGGCTTTAGGCCAACTAACTCTTCACCAAGCTTCTGTAGGACTTCCATATCTTCTTTCATCTCGGTTTTACTTACCCAGATGATCTCTTCTTCCTCTTCCCAAGGGGCTTTTTGGTTTTTTCTTGCCATAAAAAGATGCTCTTAATTTGCTCAAATCGTAATGTGGATTTCGCTTGATACCAGTTATTTTACCAAACAAATTGGGGAGAAAGCGAAAAGCTTGTTATTCTACCCTTTATTGTTCGCAAATGATTGATTTAAATATGGACGCTAGACAACAAATTGCCCAACAAAAAATTGAATTAGAATCTGCTGTTGCTCGCGCTTTAGAGTTGGCTAAAGTTAGCGCTGATGCGGTTGAGGTTGCTATCAACAAGTCGACCGGCTTGAGTGTCTCAACTCGGATGGGCGAAGTTGAGAACGTTGAGTTTAACAGCGATGGTGCACTTGGAATAACAGTTTATCGTGGTCAACGCAAAGGCAGCGCGTCTACGTCCGATCTTAGTGAGAAGGCGATAGCACAAACCGTTGCAGCGGCTTTAGATATTGCTAAATATACCTCACAAGACCCATTTGCCGGTCCAGCACCTGCTGAACTAATGGTTAAAGAAATCAAAGATCTGGATCTTTTTCATCCGGATGAGCCTAACCCTGATTTAGCAGCTCAACTTGCTATTCAAGCTGAAGAAGCAAGCCTAAATTATAGCGACAAGATCAAACAAAGTGATGGAGCGAGCTATGACAGCCATTATGGTATTCGAGTTTATGGTAACTCACATGGTGTATTAGCCAGCTATCCTTCTAGTCGACATAGTATTAGTTGTTGCGTGATAGCAGAGGGTAAAGATCAGACAATGGAGCGCGACTATAGCTATACGATTGCTCGCAGTACTGAAGACCTATGGACTCCAGAAACTGTTGGTATCAAAGCGGCTGAGCGTACCGTGCAGCGTTTAGATGCTCGACAAATTCCTACTGGTCAATATCCAATTATGTTTACCGCAGATGTCGCAACCGGACTATTAGGACATCTTGCCACAGCAATTAGCGGTGGTAGCTTATATCGTAAGTCGTCTTTTTTACTTGACCATTTAGGTAAAAAAATCTTGCCTGATTGGTTTAATGTCACTGAGCGCCCGCATCTATTACGCGGTTTAGCGTCAACGCCTTTTGATAGTGAAGGTGTACAAACCAAAGATTACGACATTATCTCTGATGGTACTTTGGCGACATATCTACTAACTAGCTATGCGGCTCGAAAACTCGATATGACCACAACTGGTCATGCAGGTGGCATACATAACTGGTTTGTTGAATCAACAGGTCAGAATTTTGATGGCATGCTCAAAGAGCTAGGCACTGGTTTGTTGGTGACCGAGGTTATGGGGCAAGGTGTTAATGGTGTAACGGGTGACTATTCTCGTGGCGTATCTGGGTTTTGGGTTGAGAATGGAGTAATTCAATATCCAGTGTCTGAGGTAACGGTCGCGGGTAATCTAAAAGATATGTACCAAAACATTGTTGCTGTGGGTAACGATGTTGAAACGCGCTCCCAGATCCAAACCGGTTCAATCTTAATTGAATCAATGAAGGTTGCAGGTAACTAGCTGATCTGTAATTTGAAGAGTAAATACAAAAAAGCGAGCTAATTAGCTCGCTTTTTTTAGGAATACTTTGTTTACTTAGATTAAGAATAAGGTGGCTAGCCCAAGGAATACCGATAAACCAACTACGTCTGTAATCGTGGTTAATGCCATTCCACCGGCAAGGGCTGGGTCAATATTCATCTTCTTCAAAATGATAGGGATGGTAACCCCTGCAATACCAGCTACAACTAGGTTAGCCAACATCGCTCCGGATATAATGCTGCCTAGTAGCCAGTCTCCTTTCCATACCACTACAATAGCCCCGATAATTAGAGCCCATAGAATCCCGTTAAGGAGCCCGATAGCGGCTTCTTTAAATAGCAGCTCTTTGCGGTTACTGTCGCCGATATGCCCTAAAGCAAGACCACGAATCACTAGCGCAACGGTCTGATTTCCAGCGACTCCCCCCATAGAAGGGACTATGGTCATCAACACTGCAATTGCAGCCATTTGTTCCAGTGTGGCTTCAAAGATGTTGGATACGGATGCTGCAGCTAACGCAGCAAGGACATTCGCACCTAGCCATATACTGCGGCGGCGTGCTGATTTAACCACTGGGGCAAAGGTATCTTCATCGTCATCCATACCTGCCATACTCATCATGGAGTGCTCGGCATCTTCACGAATAACATCGACCACATCATCGATGGTGATCCTGCCTACTAGATGCTGGTTTTCATCAACTACTGGCGCTGAAATCCAGTTTCTACGTTCAAATAGGCTTGCAACGTCGGTATCACTAATACTGACTAAAATAGCTTCATCAGTATCTTCCATTACATCAATAACAGAGATATCTGTTTGAGTCGTAAGAAGAGTGGTTAGAGATAGATGGCCTATCAAGCGGTTGTCATCATCAATGACATACAAGGTATCAGTGGCTTCTGGGAGCTCACCTTTCATTCGCATATAGCGAAGTACTACGTCGATATCGACATCACCACGAATGGTGGT
The DNA here is from genome assembly GCF_024346875.1 of Vibrio gallicus. Classification (NCBI taxonomy): domain Bacteria; kingdom Pseudomonadati; phylum Pseudomonadota; class Gammaproteobacteria; order Vibrionales; family Vibrionaceae; genus Vibrio; species Vibrio gallicus. The sequence continues at coordinate 2,161,644 of NZ_AP024871.1, read as the reverse complement.
AACGTCAGTATTCATCAGGCCGCCAGCGGTGTCTTCAGGATACGAAAGTGCTTTTTCTACTCGTAGCCTATCGGCACTATCCATTTGTCCAAGGACTTGCTGTGATAGATTGTTAGGTAGGCTTCGCAATACATAGGCGACATCATCGGTTTCCAAGCCTTCAGTCGCTTGAGCCAAGCGGTCTGGAGCCATCTTAGAAACTAGGCTGTCTTTTACGTCCTCGCTAAGTTCATCTAGAATCTCACCGTAATCCTCAGGATCGGTAAGTTGCCATAAAACCTCTCGGCTTTTGCGAGGAGATGCTTCAAGCAAGTGGGCAATATCTTCCGGCTCCATACTTTGGAGCTGGCGACGAACAAAGACAAATCGACCATTATCTAATGCATCGCCGACTTCTTGGAGCGTTTGGTGGGCTTGATCAAACTCGATCTGTTCCGCCATGATGTACCTCCAATTGATGCTATTTTGATAAGATAATGACTCAAGGATTTAGGTGTGCTTGAGCATAGAAGATATTAGCCTATTTTGAGATAAGGTTTAATAACTTCTTAAAAATCTGATGGATATATACAGAGAAAAGGTTGTGACTGGTGAATTATTGCGCGCTATTCGTCTTCTTCAAACTTACCTTCTATCAGTTCGGCAATCGCATTGAGTGCTACCTGTGCCTCATCGCCTTCGGTGGTGATGGTGATCTGCTCACCCTGTCCAGACTCTAGCATTAAAAGTCCCATCACACTGTCAGCCTGTGCATTGCCTTCCTGATTGCTGAGGGTAACTTTAGCATCAAAGCCTTGGGCTAACTCAACCAGCTTAACTGCTGCGCGAGCATGTAAACCTAGGCGATTCTGAATAAATAGAGTTTTCGATACGATCATTAATGACGCTCTAATTGGGTGTGACGAATGAGCACATTTTTACCTTGCTGCATAAAGTGTTCACCGATCTGTTGAGCGAGAAAAACAGAGCGGTGCTTTCCTCCAGTACAGCCGATAGCAACAGTCAGGTAGCTGCGGTTATTTTTCTCCAACGAAGGCAACCAGCGTTCGATAAAGGCTTCTATTTGCTGCTTGAGTTCAACAACATCATCAAAGCTGTACAAATAATCTTGAATTGCCTTGTCTAATCCAGTGAAAGGGCGAAGCTTAGCTTCCCAGTGAGGATTAGGTAAAAAGCGAACATCAAATACATAATCGACATCAACTGGGAGTCCGTGTTTGAATCCAAATGACTCAAACACCATCACTAGCTCTTGCCCGTTTTGCCCTAGAACGCGTTTCCTGACCAACTCACTAAGGTCATGAATAGAAAGTTTACTACTGTCGATGAGTATATTGGCTTTTGCTTTAAGGCTGACCAATAGTTGTCGCTCTTCGACAATCGCTTGATGTAGGGTTCGGCATTTTTCGTTCAATGATAGGGGATGGATGCGACGAGTTTCACTATAGCGTTTAACCAGTGTTTGCTCATCGGCTTCAAGGAACAACATAGTAACGGTTATCGAGTCTTCAAGAGCATCTAAAGCCGTATTTACTTGTGCAGGATCAAGCGGAAGGTTTCTTATATCAATGCTTACTGCGACGCGCTGCTGCTTGAAGCTTAAGCCATTTACAAAGGCGCCTAGTAGGGTCACGGGAAGGTTATCAACGCAATAATAACCGAGGTCTTCAAGGGCTCGAAGAGCGACACTTTTACCACCACCAGAGTTGCCACTGACAACAACTAGTTGGCGAGACTTAGGCATTATCTTCTCCATTATTTTGGGAGAGCATTATTTCAAATAGCTCTTCATCACTTTGTGCATGGCGTAGACGTTTAGTTATTTTCTTATCGTTTAGGCACTTAGCCATGCTAGATAAGGTTTTAAGGTGCTCTTTACATTGATTTTCAGGCACCAACAAAGCAAATAACAGGTCTACAGGACGATTATCTACAGAATCAAATTCTATCGCTTCTTCACACTGAAGGAGTACCGCGACAGCTTTATCTGAATTAGTCATACGAGCATGGGGAATGGCGATACCATTTCCGATGCCAGTACTACCGAGCTTTTCTCGACCCAACATACACTCAAATAACTCAGTTGAGTCTTGACCTGTATGCTCAGACACTATCTTACTGATAAGCTCTAACGCGCGCTTTTTACTTGAGCACTGAACCGCACTCTTGGTGCAGTCCAGTGACAATACTTCATTAATTTGCATGGTTAATGACTACTTAACTTCTCTTTATGCTTAGTCAGTTGACGAACTAATTTATCAACTAAGCCATCGACGGCAGCATACATATTCTCAGCTTCTGCTGTCGCGTGAATATCACCCTGTGCTACATGGAGTGTAGCCTCGGCGATATGGTTTACTTTTTCAAGCTTAAGGATAACCTGAACATTAGTAATATGCTCAAAAAAACGCTCTAATTTTTGGAATTTATTATTTACATATTCTTGAAGTGAATCAGTTAGCTCAACGTGGTGGCCTGTCATATTGATTTGCATAAACGTTCCTTCTATTGATGCCTAAATGAGGCGTTTTCGCTGACTCGATGGAGCAATGCCGAGAGATTCACGATACTTTGCAACAGTACGCCTCGCGACTTTGACTCCTTGTTCAGCAAGTAGGGTAGTAATTTTATTATCACTTAATGGCTTGGTTCCGTTCTCCTCGGCAACCAGCTTTTTAATCATGGCACGTATTGCAGTAGAAGATTTGTCTTCACCCTCTTCATTGCTTACATGACTTGAGAAAAAATATTTTAGTTCAAAAATCCCTCTTGGGGTGTGCATAAATTTTTGAGTTGTGACCCGTGATATAGTTGATTCATGCATATCAATAGCCTCAGCTACATCATTTAGTATCATAGGTTGCATTGCTTCTTCGCCTTGATCGAAGAATTGCTGCTGGTTTTCAACAATACACTTAGCGACCTTAAGTAGAGTATCATTTCGATTCTCTAGGCTGCGAATCAACCATTTTGCTTCTTGCAGTTGATCTTTAATGTATTGGTTCTCACGGCTGTCACTAACCGACATTGATGCATAGGTTTGGTTGACGTTAAGTTGTGGAATGTTGGTTTTGTTTAATGAAACCGCCCACTTACCGTTGATCTTTAATACATATATATCGGGTATTACATACTCGATGCTGCTATCACCAATCTGGCTACCAGGTCTAGGGTCTAGACGCTGAACCAGTTGCAACACCTCAATTAACTCATGCTCTTTGAGCTTAGTTTCTTTCACGATTATTTTGTAGTCGCGATTGGCTAATTGTTGAATATGATGTTGTAGAACTTGATGAGCTTGTGCTTTCCAAGGGGTGTCATTGGGCAGAGCATTTAATTGAATTAGCAAGCATTCTTGTAGATTTCTAGAGCCAACTCCAAGTGGTTCGAATTGTTGAATGCGCTTTATAACGGCAACAACCTCATCCTCTTCTAGGTCTTCTAGATTCAAGCTTGCAGTAATCTCTGCCACAGATAAGGTTAAAAAACCTCGTTCATCAATGGCATCAATAACTGCCATTGCAATCGCATGATCGACTTCACTAAATGGTGTCAGCTCTACTTGCCACAATAGGTGGTCATAAAGATTATCTTGAGTTTCACCTTGGTAGACGGGGAGCTCGTCATCAGATGCGATTCCGGTATTGCCACTATTTGCGCTATACACTTCTTCCCAAGATGTATCTATTTCGAGATCATTCTTGAGTGCATTCTGTCCCATCAATTCAGCGCTATCGGGCGCGCTAGGCTCTGACTCTGTTGCTGATAACTCTGATTGAGATGATGCTATCTCATCGGTTGAGTTTTGCTTATCCTCACCGCCCAATTGGTCATTGTCTTCTGTAACTTCAAGCAGGGGATTGGAATCGAGGGCTTCTTGGATCTCTTGTTGCAGGTCTAGGCTAGAAAGTTGCAGTAGACGAATTGCCTGCTGCAACTGTGGAGTCATTGCCAGTTGCTGTCCAAATTTGAGTTGTAACGCTGCTTTCATAATAGGACCGACTGGGTTGACAGGTTAAAGGCGGAATTGCTCGCCAAGATAAACTTTCTTAACCTGTTCATTGCTTAGGACTTGTTCAGGTGTCCCTTCGGCTATCAAATGGCCCTGACTTACGATATATGCACGCTCACATACATCCAGTGTTTCACGAACGTTGTGGTCAGTAATCAATACTCCAAGCCCACGGTCACGCAGGTGTTCAATGATTTTTTTGATATCAATAACTGAGATGGGATCAACGCCAGCAAAAGGCTCATCGAGTAAGATAAATTGTGGGTTGGCCGCCAGTGCACGAGCTATCTCTACGCGGCGGCGCTCACCACCGGAAAGTGCCATACCAGCGCTTTTACGGATATGTTGAATATTGAATTCGTCCAACAATTCTTCGAGCTTATCGTCACGCTCTTGCTTTGAAATATCATCGCGGGTTTGCAACACCGCATAGATGTTATCTTCTACCGAGAGTTTTCTAAATATAGAGGCTTCTTGTGGAAGATAGCCAATCCCCATTCGAGATCGACTATGCATGGGAAGTAGGCTGATATCGTTATCATCGATGAGAATAGCCCCCTCATCACGCGCAACTAACCCTACTATCATATAAAACGAAGTGGTTTTTCCTGCACCGTTAGGGCCAAGCAAACCTACGATTTGACCTGATTCTACCTGTAGGCTTACATCAGCTACAACCTTACGGTTTTTATAGCTTTTGGCTAGGTGTTCCGCTTTTAAGACTGCCATGATGGATTATTTCTTCTGCTTAGGTTGAGGCTGCAAAATAGTCGACACGCGAGAGCCTTTATTACTTTCAGCTACCATTTTTTCAGTCGTAATATGGTAGTTAATCTTGTCACCGTGAATCGTGCTGTCATCTTGTGCAAGCATTGCCTGCTTAATCATGGTCAACTCATCTTTTGACATGTTGTAGTAAAGCTCTTCGGCATGACCTTTAATGGTTTTACCATCATCGGTTAATTGCGAAAACTTGGCTAATTTACCAAAAGCTTCAACTTCTTTGATTGAACCATCTTTGGGGTTTCGATAAACAACAACCTTGTCACCCTCAACATTAATGCTACCTTGGCGCATCTTTACGTCACCTAAAAAGGTCACTTTATTGCTCTTCATATCCAGCTGTTGGCTATCTGAGTCAATATAAACAGGTTGCTCTGAGTCTGTAGATAGAGCAAATGCTGTTGGAGAGAGCAAAACACCAATTAATAAACTAAGGCTTAGCTTTTTCATAAATACCTTGTACATGGTTGAATAGGACTGCTTTGTTGGTATCTAGGTTGCCTTCAAGGGCTTGGCCGACATTGACAAATTGAGGGCCAGTTAAAGTCACCTGAACATCGCTATTAAAGTCTTTCGAGTCCAATTCAATTATCATTTTTTCAGTTTCAAGTGTCTCAAAACTGGCGTCAGGCAGTAGGTTAGTTGCCACAACATTTCCAGTTAAAGTGAGCTGTTGAGATTTAGTCAAAACGCCCTTATCAGACACTACCTGCCATTCTTCTGTTGTACCTTCACGATACACATACAGAACGATGTTATCAAATACGGTGTGACCATCTTCGGCGAAGTGCTCTAGCTTTTCTGATGTAATCAGATAGTTGCGAGTGCCATTTTGGTCGAAATTAGTATTGGTTACTCGGTGGCCAACAAACGTAGGCAGCTCTAAATCGGGCTTAACCTGAGTCTTTATCTGTTCTTGATTCGTTAGCAGGTAGTAGCCTGAACATACAATAATGCCCACCAATACCAACTGAAAGATTCTCGAACTGGTCATATACTCAAGCCTTTGTGTTGTTCTAGTTCGCCACGCGCTTCAAGGATAAGGTCACATACCTCACGCACCGCTCCATGACCGCCTTTAATCTGAGTAACATAATCTGCTTTTTGTGCTAAAAGCGGATGCCCATCATTCACACACACACCCAGTGCTACATGCTTCATGACCGGCCAGTCGATTAAGTCATCGCCAATATAAGCGGTATGTTCAGGTGCAATATTGAGCTTACTACAAATATCATGATAGGCCTTAATCTTGTCATCTTGACCTTGATAAATCAGGTTAATGCCTAACGCTGTCATGCGGTTTTCAACTATTTGAGAGCGTCTTCCGGTAATGATTGCGATCTCAATGCCTGCATTCATTAGTGACTTTACGCCATAGCCGTCACGGGTGTGAAACGTTTTGAGCTCTTCGCCATCATTGCCCATATAAATCAGGCCGTCTGAAAATACGCCATCAACATCGCAGATAAGTAATTTAATACCTTGTGCGGTGTTAAATACGGACTTTGAGACGCTGCCGTATAGAGTGTTGATCATTTCAGTCATAGGTTACATTACCCCAGCTTTTAATAAATCATGCATATTGAGTGCGCCGACTAACTTGCCTTGTTGGCTAAGAAGTAGAGCGGTGATGCTTCTCTCTTGCATCATGTTTAGACCTTCAACCGCAAGCAGACCGGGTGAAGCAGTTGCTGGATTCTTGCTCATGACATCACCGATAACCGCATTATGGATATCCAGTTTAGTGTCGAGTAATCGGCGTAGGTCACCATCGGTAAAGATACCAAGGATATGCTGGTCTTCGTCTACGACCGCTGTCATCCCCAATCCTTTTTGGCTGATTTCCAGTAGTGCATCTTTGACACTGGCGTCAGCAAATACCGACGGCACTTCATCACCAACATGCATGATGTTTTCTAATTTTAGTAATAGTTTGCGTCCGAGCGCTCCACCTGGATGGGAAAGTGCAAAATCTTCTGCGGTAAAGCCGCGAGCTTGCATAAGCGCCATCGCCAATGCATCCCCCATAACCAAGGTTGCAGTTGTGCTTGCCGTTGGTGCCAGCTCAATTGGACACGCCTCTTGAGGTACCGAGATACACAAATGGATATCGGCAAGCTTAGCCATGCTTGATTTAGGTTTACCTGTCATGGAAATAATGCGAATGCTGAGCCGCTTTAATACCGGAAACAGAGACAGTATTTCTCCTGATTCTCCTGAGTTTGATATGGCCAGAACGATATCATTAGCCTCTATCATACCTAGGTCTCCGTGAGAGGCCTCGCCTGGATGAACAAAAAATGCAGAGGTACCTGTGCTAGCTAATGTTGCCGCAATTTTTTTCCCAATATGGCCTGATTTACCCATCCCCATAACAACCACTTTCCCCTCTTTATTATTGAGGATAGTGGTGCAGGCTTGTTCAAATTCGGCATTGAAGTACTGTGAGAGTTGTTGTAACCCTTTGACCTCAATATCGAGAACCTCACATGCAGCTTGCTTAAAATTGAATCCAGACACAGGTTATTACCTTTAACTAGTTAGGTTTACGAATAGATATACTTGGTAGGCGATAAATAACGTAAATAGAACACCACCTTCAATACGGGTGATTTTCTTTGATTTCCCCATCGCCATAACCACCAACAACACAGAGACCCCAAGCATTACCCAGTAGTCGCGACTCATTGCATTCTCATTGAGAATTGAAGGGTTGATAATTCCAGGGATGCCCATTACCGCTAAGATGTTGAATACATTTGAGCCAATGATGTTACCCACCGCCATGTCATCCTCACCCTTCATTACACCTGCCAAGGAAGCAGCTAATTCAGGAAGGCTAGTACCAATAGCGATGATAGTAAGGCCAATAACTAAATCACTCATACCAAAGTATTTAGCAATGTAGACTGAATTCTGTACCAATAGATCGGCTGAGATAGGTAGCAAAATAAGGCCAACGACCACCCAGAAAATGGCTTTTTTATTGTCGACGCCCTCTGGTACTTCAGACTCTTGTTCTGTGATTAACACATCACCATTTAGTTTTTCTTTTCTTGAAATGTGCAGCATCGCTAGGATAAAGCAGCAGAATAAACCAATTAGCAGTAGCCCTTCTCCGCGACCTAAGTAGTCGTTCCACATGATTGCACCTGCCACTAAAGTGACAAGGATCATAAGTGGCAATTCACGCTTTAGAATGCCTGAGCTGACAGAAAGTGGCTTAACTAGAGCTGTAATACCAAGGATTAGTGCAATGTTGGCAATGTTTGAGCCCAATACATTACCAATAGCGGTATCTGTTTTGCCATCAAGGGCGGCAGTGGCAGACACCATCATTTCTGGTGCTGATGAACCCATAGCAAGGATAGTCATACCAATAACTAGCGGGGAGATGCCAAAATTTCTAGCTAAGGCCGCTGACCCATATACTAATCTATCGGCGCTCCATACTAGAAGAAGCAGACCTATGATAAGAAAGCTTACCGCTTCGAACATTACAAACTCTTTATGTTGAATAAAAATTAATGACGATTTTGACGGTTACCCGTTGAAAAGGAAAGGATCAACACAAATTATTTACATAGATGTGATACAAAGAATATCTGTATGGGTAATAATGATACTAGGCAACTGGTTGATTTTCTGTGAATTTAAACACAATAATTCTACCCTAACTGACGAGGAGTGTCGATGTCGGCAGCTAAAGGAAGTATTCAAATTAACCACGTAAGCTTCTCTCGTGGAGCGCGGAAGATCTTTGATGAGGTAAGTTTAGACATTAAACCAGGTAAAATCACAGCGATCATGGGACCGTCAGGAATCGGTAAAACTACCTTGCTAAAGATTATTGGGGGGCAGGTTTTACCAGATAATGGCGAGGTGTGGTTTGAAGACAACCAGATAAATACATTAAGTCGTTCTAAGCTATACCAGGTGCGTAAACGGATGAGTATGTTATTTCAATCTGGCGCACTGTTTACTGATTTGAGCGTGTTCGACAATGTGGCATTTCCTCTTCGTGAGCATACCTCTTTATCTGAGTCATTTATCCGCACGATTGTTTTATTAAAACTAGAGGCGGTTGGATTAAGAGGGGCATCCGATCTAATGCCAAGTGAGCTTTCAGGGGGGATGACTCGCAGGGTCGCATTGGCTAGAGCAATAGCCTTAGATCCAGAAGTCGTCATGTATGATGAACCCTTTGTTGGCCAAGACCCAATTACCATGGGGGTATTGGTTGAGCTGATTAAAAAACTCAACCAAGCTATGGGTATTACCTCGATAGTGGTTTCTCACGATGTACCTGAGGTGATGAGTATCGCTGATTATGTGTACCTATTAGCGGATGGCAAAGTAGTGGCACACGGCACGCCGCAGCAGCTACGTGATATGGAAGACTCTAGAGTGACCCAGTTTATTAGTGGTGAAGCGGATGGGGTTGTACCATTTGCCTACCCCTCGTTGCCCTTAGAGCAGGAGTTGCGCCATGATAGTTAATAAAATCGCGCAGCTAGGGCAAAGTGGAATTCAAGCAGTTACAGGACTAGGGCGCTCGTTATTGATGCTAGTTGGTGCTTTATGCTCTAAGCCGAAGCCAATAGCGAACTTTCCATTATTGCTTAAACAGTTGCATGCTGTCGGCGCACAATCCTTGGTTATCATAGTGGTTTCTGGGCTATTTATTGGCATGGTCCTTAGTTTGCAGGGGTATGTTGTGCTGGTGGATTATGGCGCAGAAGGCAGCCTTGGGCAGATGGTAGCGTTATCGCTATTACGTGAATTAGGCCCAGTAGTCACTGCGCTGTTGTTCGCCGGGCGAGCAGGCTCAGCATTGACCGCTGAAATTGGTCTAATGAAAGCCACAGAGCAGTTATCGAGCTTAGAAATGATGGCGATTGACCCGCTAAAACGAGTGATTAGCCCTAGATTTTGGGCTGGCGTTATCAGCATGCCACTGTTAACTATGATTTTTGTGGCTGTGGGTATCTGGGGTGGACAGCTGGTTAGTGTTGACTGGAAAGGTATCGACAGCGGCAGTTTTTGGTCTACGATGCAATCATCTGTCGAGTTTGGGCGTGACATAGGTAATTGCCTTATCAAGGCATTTGTATTCGCCATTACCGTAACTTGGATAGCACTGTTTAATGGCTATGATGCGAAACCAACCTCTGAGGGAATTAGTCAAGCAACAACGCGCACTGTGGTGCATTCTTCGCTAGCAGTATTAGGGTTAGATTTTGTGCTTACTGCGCTGATGTTTGGGAATTAAGGTATGAATCAAACAAAGAAAATAGAATTATGGGTCGGCACTTTTATGTTGATAGGTATTGCCGCTCTGTTAGTGGTTATATTTAAGGTAGCGGATATAAAAGGTATTGGCGATCAGAGCAGTTATCAACTTAAGGCGTATTTTGACAATATTGGTAGCCTAAAAGTACGCTCACCGGTAAAAATTGGTGGCGTAGTGATTGGGCGAGTGAGCGATATTAATCTAGATACTGAAACCTATACCCCAGTTGTGACCCTATCAATATCAACCAAGTATGGGTATTTCCCTGATACTTCTAGCGCCCAGATTTTAACCTCAGGATTAATTGGAGAGCAGTATATTAGCTTGGTTCCAGGCTTTGTAGATGAAGACGTTGATACGCTTCATGATGGCGACGTTATTGAAGATACTAAGTCAGCATTAGTGCTAGAAAACTTAATTGGTCAGTTTCTGTATAACGTAGGCGGGGACTCAGGAGGTAAATGATGAAGTGGATAACGAGTTTTTGTGCGGTTATGGGGTTGATGTTAGTGTCATTGTCAGCCTCAGCCAATATAGATAAAACTAACCCGTATACAATGATGGAGCAGGTGGGAAACAGCACCTTTACTCGCCTAAAAGAGCAACAAAACGAGCTTCGTCAACAGCCTGAATCGTTAAAGCAGGTTGTTGAAGATGAGTTTATGCCTTACGTCAATTACCGCTATGCAGGCTTAAAGGTACTAGGCAACCATCTCAAACATGCCAAACGCGAGGATGTGTCCGAGTTTTTGGTTGCGTTTCGTGCCTATCTTGTCACCTCGTATGCGCAGGTACTGACACAGTATAAAGACCAACAAATTAAATATGCGCCGCATAAGCCGCTCAAAGAGGGGCAACGCATTGTTGCCATCCCAGTAGAGATATTACAGGTTTCACGTCCACCAATAAAAATTGAATTTAAATGGCGCAAAGATAAGCGCAGTGGTGAATGGCAGGCGTTTGATATTGTCGCAGAAGGCATTAGCCTTCTATCTAGCAAACAGTCTGAGTGGGGCGGTAAAATCCGCAGTAATGGCTTACCAGCTGTAACCAAAGAGCTTACTCGACTAGCACAGACGCCAATTCGTTATGAAAAAGGAAAATAACATGGGGCAGTGGTCTAAAACCTGTAACACCGAAATACAGCTAATTGGTGTTGTAGACCGCAGCTCGGTACCTAAACTCTGGCAACAGGCTCAGCAGTGGTCATGGGAAGTTTCATCGCTATCTATTGACCTAAATGGCATAAAAAGCAGTGATTCTTCCGCTATGGCGCTATTATTGCACTTAATTCAGCATGCAAAAAAAAATCACTGCCATATAATGCTACGCTCTGTGCCAGATAAACTGCTTACTCTATTTGAAGTGAGCAATGCTCTGTTATTAATATCAGATCATTTAGACCAAAATATTGAGGGTTAAAGTGGACAGTTCACAAGTTAAACAGTTGCTCGATGATGCATTACAGCTTGAAGAGATTCACGTGAAAGGTGAAGGTAGCCACTATGAAGTGGTTGCTGTAGATGCAAGCTTCGACGGTATGAGCCGAGTAAAAAAACAACAACTGATTTACGCTCCTCTGACGGAGTATATTCAACGCAATGATATCCATGCACTTTCTATAAAAGCGTTTACGCCAGAAGAGTGGCAACGCGATAAAAAATTGATGTCTTTATAAGGGCGATTAGATGGAAAAGTTTCGAGTTACGGGATCGTCCCAGCCACTCAGTGGTGAAGTTTCTATTTCTGGTGCAAAGAATGCGGCATTGCCGATCTTATTCTCTGCCATCTTGGCTGAGAAGCCGGCAGTAATACGCAATGTTCCAAAGTTGCGAGATATAGATACTACGTTAGCGCTTCTTCAGCAGCTAGGCGCTTCGGCGGAGCGTGAAGGAGATACCACTAATATTCTTGTTGATGCCTCAACCATCAATGAATATTGTGCACCGTATGATTTAGTTAAGACTATGCGAGCATCTATTTGGGCTCTTGGGCCATTAGTTGCTCGCTTTGGCTATGGTCAAGTAAGTCTACCTGGCGGCTGTGCTATTGGTGCACGCCCAGTAGATCTGCATATTCAAGGACTGGAAAGCCTGGGAGCGACCATAGTTCTAGAAGATGGCTATGTAAAAGCGTCTGTGAATGGTCGCCTTAAAGGTGCGCATATCATCATGGATAAAGTCAGTGTTGGCGCCACCATTACTATTATGAGTGCGGCAACTTTGGCTGAAGGTACTACGACACTAGATAACGCAGCACGTGAACCTGAGATTGTTGATACCGCGGAATTCTTGATTGCTCTTGGTGCGAAAATCTCTGGCGCTGGTACTGATACTATAACTATCGAGGGCGTTGAAAGCCTCGGTGGTGGTGAGCATACCGTTGTTCCTGACCGCATTGAAACAGGCACCTTCTTGGTTGCAGCTGCAGTATCGGGCGGGAAGGTGGTTTGTCGCAATACTCGCGCCAGCCTACTAGAAGCGGTTTTAGCTAAGCTTGATGAAGCTGGAGCTAAAGTTGAAACGGGTGATGACTGGATCAGCCTTGATATGACTGGGCGTGACCTTAAGGCTGTAACCATAAGAACTGCGCCTCACCCTGGCTTCCCAACGGATATGCAGGCTCAATTTACGCTGTTGAATATGATGGCCAAAGGTGGCGGTGTTATTACTGAAACCATCTTTGAAAACCGCTTCATGCATGTGCCTGAGTTGCAACGTATGGGCGCAAAGGCTGAGATCGAAGGCCATACTGTTATCTGTGGTGATAGCGAGGGCTTGAGTGGTACTCAGGTTATGGCGACTGACCTACGTGCTTCTGCAAGCTTGGTTATTGCTGGTTGTATTGCTAAAGGTGAGACCATAGTTGATAGAATTTATCATATTGACCGTGGCTACGACCGTATTGAAGACAAACTAAGCCTACTCGGGGCTTCAATCGAAAGATTTAGAGGTTAAGCACTTCATAAAAAGCCGAAACCATAAGGTTTCGGCTTTTTTTATTTGGTACACTGGGTCAATATTGCTTACGCAAAGTATTGCGTGAAGCCACATCCGTTTTATAGTTCGTAAACCCTAATAAGATCTATTGAGCACCCTTAGTGCTGAAAGACTGTGAAAATGAGTTTACAGGGAAAGAGTTAATGATAGCTTTAGTGCGCATAGTTTTAGTCGCTATTTTTGCCATATTTATGTTTGTGTTTGGGTGTGGCTATTGCCTATTTAGCCCACGAAATCCAAAGCATGTATTTACCTTTGGTCGTATGTTTGGTGCTATGCACCGAGTCTTCGGTATTAAACTGGAGCTACGCCTTCCTGAAGATGCCTATAAAAGAGAGCAAGCTACCTATATTGCAAACCACCAGAACTCATGGGACCTGTTTACGGTTTCTTCTGCGGTTACACCAAATGTCGTGACCGTGGGTAAGAAAAGCCTGCTATGGCTGCCTTTATTTGGTCAGCTGTATTGGTTAACCGGAAATATCTTGATTGATCGTGCAAACCGTTCCAAGGCGAAAGGCACCATCGATCAAGTAGTAGATAAAATGAAGCAGACTCGCCTTTCTGTGTGGATGTTCCCTGAGGGGACGCGCTCACGTGGTCGTGGCTTGATGCCGTTTAAAACGGGTGCTTTTCACGCAGCTATTGGTGCTCAAACCCCAATAATCCCTATCGTGTGTAGCACTACTCAAGATAAGATTAAGCTGAACCGCTGGAACAATGGGCATGTGATTATTGAGATGTTGCCGCCGGTAGATAGCACCGAATACAAAAAATCTGAGGTGCGTAATTTGGCTGAGAAATGTCGAAATAGCATGAAGGAAAAGCTGGAAAGTTTAGATGCCGAAGTCGATGCTAGAAATGCTCAGGCTGGGGTTAAAAATAGATAACAAAAAGGGAGCAATCAATGCTCCCTTTTTTAATGGCGTTTATTTAGCTACGAATAGCAATTGCTTCGATTTCAATGCCAACGTCTTTTGGTAGACGAGCCACTTCAACACAAGAGCGAGCAGGGTAGTTTGCCACCTTATGCTCATCGAAGAATTTACCATATACCTCGTTCACAGCTGCAAAGTCATTTAGGTCTTTTACAAATACTGTCATCTTAACAATGTCAGTAACAGATAGACCAGAGGCTTCTACAACGGCCTTGACGTTATCCAGTGATTGGCGTGCTTGCTGTGCAATGTTGTCAGATACTTCACCTGTAACTGGGTCTACAGGGATTTGACCAGAGGTCATCACCATGTTGCCTAGGTCAACGCCTTGAACATAAGGGCCAATTGCGGCGGGAGCCTGTTCTGTATGTAGTACTTTAGTCATTATTTTTCCATTAACTATTTTTATGCAGGGTTATTCTTATAACTCAGTTACGACTTCTCGTGAATAGACTTTTTCACAGTATTTGCATTTTAGTCGAATTGAATCTTTCTTTTGAATAACGTTAAAGTGGCTCTCTACAGGTTCACCATGTGTAATGCAGTTTGAGTTTGGACACTCAAATACACCAGATACCTTTTGCGGAAGCTCAAGCTCAAGCTTCTTAACTACGTTATAGTTTTCAATCTGGTTTACGGTGGCATTTGGCGCATACAGTGCCAGTTTGTTGGCTTGCTCTTTAGTTACAAATACGTTTTCAATCTTAAGCAGGTCTTTCGCACCTAGTGCAGATGATGGTAGGTTAAGACCAATTGTTACACGCTGGTTCGACTTATCCATTGAGAACAGCTTTAACACCTTAATACCTACATGAGCTGGGATGTGGTCGATAACCGTGCCGTCTTTGATTGCTTCTACTTGTAGTTGAGTCTGGTTAGTCATTGTGGTCATCTCTTCTATTATAGGGCTTCATTAAGGACTAGAGCGAGCAACGCTTCACGTGCATATACGCCGTTTTCTGCTTGAGTGAAGTAGTAGGCGTGAGGTGTCTTATCTACATCAGTAGTGATTTCATCTACGCGAGGAAGCGGGTGCAGAACCTTAAGGTTTGATTTGGCTTCTTTTAACATTGCTGCGGTTAGGATGTAAGCGGATTTAATATGAGCATACTCAGACTCATCAAAGCGCTCTTTTTGTACGCGTGTCATATATAGAATATCTAGATCAGGAATCACGCTTTCCATATCGGTATGTAGGCTGTATTCAATACCAGCTTCATCTAACTCTTCGCTGATATATTCAGGCATAGCAAGGGCTTCAGGTGCAATAAAGAAGAAGCGAATGTTGCTAAATTTAGCCAAGGCTTGAGTTAATGAATGGACCGTACGACCGTATTTAAGGTCACCAACAAAGGCAACGTTTAGATTATCTAGCGTGCCTTGAGTCTCATAAATAGAGAACAGGTCGAGTAGAGTCTGAGTTGGGTGTTGGTTTGAACCATCTCCTGCGTTAATAACGGGCACGCCTTTAGAGAACTCAGAAGCTAAACGCGCAGCACCTTCTTGCGGGTGGCGCATTACGTATGCATCAACATAAGTTGAGATAACCTGAACTGAATCAGCTAGGGTTTCGCCTTTTTTAGCTAGTGAGGTGTTCCCACCATTATCAAAACCAATAACACTTCCGCCAAGTCTTTGAATTGCAGTTTCAAAAGAGAGACGTGTACGAGTTGATGGCTCGAAGAAGCAACTTGCTACAACCTTATTCTTTAGCAGAGAAGGCATAGGGTCAGCTTTAAGTCTACCGGCTGTTTGAACGATCAGTTCTAGTTCATCTCTGCTGAGTTCAGGAATAGAGATGACGTGCTTGTTGAAAAGCGAGTTTTGCATGGTCTTCTTCCTTTAATGGAATAATTACTGGGCATAAAAAAGCCCCCCAAAAAGGGAGGCCAATATGAATCATTTTAAAATAGGAGGCTAACACGGCAGATTAAGCGTGTTTTATTATTTAATTTGTTTGTGCCACTTGGTAGCATTCGCTCCTCCTATAATTCGTAGAGGATTATACGTACCCAAGATTGCAACGCAAGCGTTTGCGTCACGAATTAGCAACCTAGAGTCGCAACCATTACTGCTTTTATAGTGTGCATCCGGTTTTCAGCCTCATCGAATACGATAGAGTGCTCAGATTCAAATACCTCATCGGTGACCTCTAAGCCTTGCATCGAGTACTTCTCACCAATTTCTTGTCCAAGTAGGGTTTTGTCATCATGGAAGGCGGGTAGGCAGTGCATGAATTTAACCTGAGGGTTATTGGTGTCTTTAATGGTTTGCATATTAACCTGATAAGGCTTCATTAGCTCAATACGCTGTTTCCACGCTTCTTCGCTTTCTCCCATAGAAACCCACACGTCGGTATAGAGATAATCGCAGTTCTTAACTCCTGCTTTGACGTCTTCAGTAAGGGTGATCTTAGCACCAGTTGATTGTGCTATTTGTTGGCATTGCTCAACCAACTCTTGCTCTGGCCAGAATGCCTTAGGCGCAACCAGACGGATATCCATCCCCATTTTAGCCGCTCCAACTAGCAGTGAGTTGCCCATGTTGTTACGCGCATCACCGAGGTAAGCAAAAGATATCTGGTGTAGCTGTTTACCTTTGCCATGCTCTAGCATAGTTAAAAAGTCAGCTAGAATTTGGGTAGGATGGAACTCATCAGTCAGACCATTCCATACCGGAACACCTGCATACGCCCCAAGCTCTTCTACGCGCTCTTGACCAAAGCCACGATACTCAATGCCGTCGTACATACGCCCCAGTACGCGCGCGGTATCTTTCATGGATTCTTTATGACCTATCTGTGAGCCAGATGGCCCTAAATAGGATACTTGAGCACCTTGATCAAAGGCTGCAACCTCAAATGCACAGCGAGTACGGGTTGATGACTTCTCAAATATGAGTGCAATATTTTTACCCAGCAACTTCTTTTGCTCAGTGCCTGCATACTTAGCCTTTTTAAGCTCAGCAGACAGCTCAAGTAAAAAGCCTATTTCTCTAGGGGTAAAATCGAGTAGCTTCAAAAAATTACGGTTTCTTAAATTGTACGCCATGCTTGTTATTCTCAATCGGACTCTATAAACCCATCCTAATGCATTTAAAATCAAAAATCACGCTTACAAATTCACTTTTTAGTGTGAAAGTTGACTTAGTATTCTCTTTTGTGAGCATGCTGTATTTTACTCTGTTAGGTAAGGATTAATCCCTTGTATGAATCACTTTCATTTTTAACGCAACCATGCGATATTTCGTGCGGAATATACTTTGAATGATATACAACTCAGGAGCATCTCCATGTCACAAGCAGACGAATACATATCTGTTGAAGCACTGATTGAAATTCAAAAAGAAGATACGCGTGAAATTATCGCAGCTCTTCTTGAAGATGGTAGTGAGCCGGACGCACTATATGAGATAGAACATCATCTAATGGCGGAAAGCTTTGAGACCCTAGAAAAAGTCGCGGTAGAGGCTTTTAAAATGGGTTTTGAGGTACTAGAAGCTGAAGAAACAGAAGATGATGAAGGCAATAAACTGTTATGTTGCGACCCAACCATGTCATGTGCCTTGGATGCGGAACTGATTGATGATCAAGCTGCGAAACTGATCAATCTAGCTGAAAAGTATGACGTTATCTACGATGGCTGGGGTACCTTCTATGAAGGTGAAGACGCTCTAGTTTATGATGATGAAGAAGACGACGAGCAACAATAATTGCTACGCAGAGATAAAAAAGCCCGCTCAATTTGAGCGGGCTTTTTGTTATGCATGGGCATAGTTGCTTGTATTACTTTGTAAGCGTGACCATACCTTTTCGTGGAAGTAGTAAGCGCAGGTATTAATTGAAGGTTCTACTAGGGCGATTACCCCCCCAGCTAGCGCATCACCTGTGAGTAAGTAAACGACGCTGAATGCAACACTAAAGTGTACACCGGCAAAGCTGATGGTTTTTAGCTTCGAGTTGTTTGCTAAGCGTTGCAGTTTGCGTGAACGTAACCAAACTCGCTCATGAAAGTAGAAAGCAACAGTATTTACCGCAGGCTCTATCATGGCTATCAGACTGCCGATTAATATATCCCCTGTCAGTAGGTAGGCAACACTAAAGGCAATCGTAAAGTGTAGGAAAGCAAAGCTGATAGTTTTTTTCATAGTTAGCACCGTTCGGTAAGTTTTAATCTATTATTGATAATAATTCTCATTATCACAAGTGGTTTTAACCGAAGACTGCAATAGATGCCACCTATTACATAAAAAAAGGGCTGGCAAAATGCCAACCCTTTATTCAACTTTAGCTTACGTTATAGCGCAGCAATAGTCGTCATCTGCTCTTCTAGCTTACTCAAGGTAACCTGGTAGCCTGTGAGTTTTTCACGCTCTTTGGCAACCACGGCTTCCGGTGCTTTAGCAACGAAACCTTGATTGTTTAGTTTACCTTCAATGCGTTTGATTTCACCTTGGGTTTTCTTCACTTCACCCTTAAGGCGAGCAAGCTCAGCATCTTTGTCGATAAGACCAGCCATTGGGATCATCAGCTCAGATTTGCCAACCAGTGCCGTTGCACATGCAGGAGTTTCTTCACCTTCACTTAGTAGCTTAATGCCTTCTAGCTTAGATAGAGAGACTAGCACTTGACGGTTAGCTTCAACGCGCTGTGCATCTTTCTCATCAGCAGTTTTTAGCATGATATCTAGCGATTTGCTTGGTGCAATATCGTATTCTGCGCGCAGGTTACGGATGCTAGTGATGAAAGATTTCACCCACTCAATATCATCTAAGGCTTCTTGGTTGAAGTTAGCAGCTTCATATTGAGGAAGAGGTTGCAGCATAATGGTATCGCCTTCAACACCCTCAACCAGAGGCTTAATGCTCTGCCAGATAGTCTCAGTAATGTAAGGAAGCACTGGGTGAGCAAGACGTAGAGTCTTCTCAAGTACAGTGATCAGCGTTTGACGTGTGCCGCGCTGTTGCGCTTCAGTACCTTTCCATAGAACCGGTTTAGTAAGCTCTAAATACCAGTCACAGAATTGATTCCAGATGAACTCATAAATAGTATTCGCAGCCATATCGAGACGGAAGTTATCGATATGAGCGTTGAAATCTTGAGCTGCAAGCTCAAACTGAGATTCAATCCATTTGTCAGCAAGTGAGAATTCAACCTCATTGCTGTCAAATCCGCAGTCTTGCTCTTCGGTATTCATTAGCACGTAACGGCTTGCGTTCCATAGCTTATTACAGAAGTTGCGGTAACCCTCAAGACGCTTCATATCCCAGTTGATATCACGGCCAGTAGATGCCATTGCCGCTAGAGTAAAGCGTAGTGCATCAGTACCGTATGCTTCAATACCACCTTCAAAGGTCTTACGAGTGTTTTTCTCGATCTTAGCGGCCAGTTTTGGCTGCATCATGTTACCAGTACGTTTGGTAACTAGAGATTCTAAATCAATACCATCGATCATATCGATAGGGTCAAGTACGTTACCTTTCGATTTAGACATCTTGTCGCCGTTTTCATCACGGATTAGACCCGTAACGTAAACCGTTTTAAATGGTACTTGAGGCTTGCCATTTTCATCTTTACAGAAGTGCATGGTCATCATGATCATGCGCGCAACCCAGAAGAAGATAATATCAAAGCCAGTTACGAGAACATCTGAAGGGTGGAAGGTTTTCAGGTCTTCAGTTTGCTCAGGCCAACCTTGGGTACCAAATGTCCATAATGCAGAAGAGAACCAAGTATCTAATACATCGTTGTCTTGGCGTAGAACCACCACTGGCGCTAGATTATGCTTGCTACGTACTTCTTCTTCAGTACGCCCAACATAAACATTACCATCGTTGTCATACCATGCAGGGATGCGGTGACCCCACCATAGCTGACGTGAAATACACCAATCTTGGATATCACGCATCCAAGAGAAGTACATGTTCTCGTACTGCTTAGGAACAAACTGAATCTCGCCATCTTCAACGGCTTTGGTTGCAGTCTCAGCTAGTGGCGCTGCACGCACATACCATTGATCCGTTAGCATAGGTTCGATAACCACACCACCACGGTCGCCGTAAGGCACTGTTAGGTCATGGTCTTTGATCTCTTCAAGTAGACCAAGTTCATCAAACTCAGCCACAATAGCTTTACGTGCTGCAAAGCGCTCCATACCTTGGTATTTAGCTGGAATATCAGTTGCGTAAGCATCACTTGGTTCACCATTGGTGGTAAACACTTCAGCTTCATCGCGGATATCAGCGTTAAAGGTAAGGATGTTGATCATTGGTAACTGGTTACGCTTGCCAACTTCATAGTCATTGAAATCATGGGCAGGCGTGATTTTCACACAACCAGTACCTTTTTCCATATCTGCGTGTTCATCGCCCACAATAGGGATGCGACGACCGACAATAGGAAGCAGGATTTCTTTACCAATAAGGTCTTTGTAGCGAGGATCTTCTGGGTTAACTGCAACGCCAGTATCGCCAAGCATGGTTTCAGGACGAGTTGTGGCAACGACGATATAATCTTTGCCTTCCGCTGTCTTAACACCATCAGCTAGTGGATAGCGGAAGTGCCACATGAAACCCTTTTTATCTTTGTTCTCAACTTCGAGATCAGAGATAGCCGTGTGCAGTTTAGGGTCCCAGTTTACTAGGCGCTTACCGCGATAGATAAGGTCTTCTTCAAATAGGCGTACAAACACTTCTTGGACGGCATTCGATAGGCCATCATCCATTGTAAAGCGTTCGCGATCCCAATCGACAGATGCGCCTAGGCGACGAAGCTGCTTGGTGATAGTGCCACCGGATTCGCCTTTCCATTCCCAGATCTTGTCGATAAAGGCATCACGACCGTAATCGTGTTTGGTTTTGCCTTCTTCCGCTGCGATTTTGCGCTCTACAACCATTTGAGTTGCAATACCAGCATGGTCCGTACCTACCTGCCAAAGGGTATTCTTGCCTTTCATGCGTTCAGCGCGTACCAAGGTATCCATGATGGTATCTTGGAAGGCGTGACCCATATGTAGGCTGCCTGTGACGTTCGGCGGCGGGATCATGATGCTGTATGATTCTTTGGTCGTATCACCGTGTGGCTTAAAGTAGCCTTTTTCTTCCCAAGCTTGATATAAAGCTTGTTCAATTGAAGTTGGATTGTATGTCTTTTCCATAATGCTCTTACATGGATCGTTAGATAATTGATTTAAGGGCAAACTGCATAAATTAAGGGTTTAGCTCTATTTTAAGCTAAAAACTTTAGCTATGGAGTTTGTCCCACACATTATTAACTGATGGTTATGGTTTGCATTTGATAGCCTGTCTGACGGTAAATTTTATACCTTTCTCTGGCAGTATGCTTCGCTTTTTCTTCGCAAGGGACGAAGTCTATCACTTGATCGATACTTCGAGCAAAGTTTGTCGCGTTATTCGACACGTTGATGAGTAAATTACGGTTTCTTTGTAGGTGTGAGGGAGAAAACCCAATTTCTATAGCTGTCCCTTGCCTAGGGCCTTCGCCCGTTAGGTTGTGAGCTAAAAAATCATCACCACTTTGCTGAAATAGAAAATCATCCCATGCCTTGGCATCTTGCTGGTCAGTAGCATTGAGATATATGCGTGCGCCTTGCTTGGTAAAATGGCGCAGCAAATAAGCAACATATTGTTGAAATCCTTGGCGACTATCGGCTTGGCTGTTAGGTGGTATGATATAAAAAGTAGCGGTATTCATGTTAGGTTCTGTTGACCTTGATGGGTTAATTTATACAAACGGTCAACAGACCCTAGATAGTAAAACCGCCTCATTGAGAGGCGGCTTAATTTTTACTCTTCGATTTCTTGTCCACTGCGATTTAGCAAGAACTGAACCAGAAGCGATACTGGACGGCCAGTAGAGCCTTTTGCGGCACCTGATTTCCAGGCAGTACCTGCAATATCAAGGTGAGCCCAGTTATACTTCTTAGCAAAACGAGAAAGGAAGCAGCCAGCAGTGATAGTACCACCTGGGCGACCCCCAAGGTTTGCCATGTCAGCAAACGGGCTTGTGAGTTGCTCTTGGTATTCATCGGCCATTGGTAGACGCCATGCTCGGTCGCCAGCCTGCTCTGAGGCATTGACCAACTCGTGAGCAAGAGGATTGTGGTTCGATACCACAGCACTAATATGGTGGCCTAAAGCAATAACGCAGGCGCCAGTTAGGGTGGCAACGTCAATTACAGACTCTGGCTCAAAGCGTTCTACGTAAGTTAAGGCATCGCACAGTACTAGACGGCCTTCGGCATCTGTATTTAGAACCTCAACAGTTTGACCTGACATGGTAGTCAAGATATCACCAGGGCGATAAGCGTTACTACCCGGCATGTTTTCACAGCCAGCAAGAATACCCACTACATTAATTGGCAGGTTCAGCTGCGCTAATGCTTTCATTGCACCAAATACACTTGCTGCACCGCACATGTCGTATTTCATTTCATCCATGCCATCGCTTGGCTTGATAGAAATACCGCCGGAGTCAAAGGTGAGCCCTTTACCAATCAATACGATCGGTTTAGCTTCTGAGTCAGGGTTACCCTTGTACTCAATTACAGACATCATGGATTCATTATGAGAACCGCGACCAACCGCAAGATAAGAACTCATACCGAGTTTTTCCATCTCTTGTTCACCGATGATCTTAGTTGTTACTGTGCTGTAGTCATCGGCTAAGCGACGAGCCTGTGAAGCAAGATAAGCTGGGTTAGCCACGTTTGGTGGCATGTTGCCGAGGTCTTTTGAGGCCTTAACCCCAGAGGCTACCGCCAGACCATGCTTGATTGCGCGCTCACCAATGCTTAATTCACGACGAGTCGGCACATTGAATACTAGCTTACGCAATGGACGGCGGGTCTCTGGTTTATTGCTCTTGAACTGATCAAAGGCATATAAACCGTCATGGGTCGCTTCAATAGCCTGACGTACTTTCCAGTACGTATCGCGTCCCTTAACATGCAGCTCAGTTAAAAAGCATACCGCTTCCATTGAGCCAGTTTCATTGAGGGTGCTAATGGTTTTTTGAATGATTTCTTTATACTGACGCTCGCCAAGCTCTCGCTCTTTACCACAACCAACTAAAAGGACGCGCTCTGAAAGTACCCCAGGTACTTGATGCAGAAGAAGCATTTGGCCTGGTTTACCTTCTAAATCACCGCGGCGTAGTAGTGAACTTAGATAGCCGTCGCTGATTTCATCAAGCTGTTCTGCGACGGGTGAAAGACGACGTGGTTCAAAGACACCAACGACAATACATGCACTGCGTTGCTTCTCTGGGCTACCACTTTTTACACTGAACTCCATGCCTACTCCTACATCCTAAAGACAAACAACAATAAATGTTAGATAATGATGGCTTAACTTGTTGAATCTTGGTCAAGAGCTATGTTTACTCATGAGGTATTAGCAAGTTAATTTGTTGTCGATTTATAAGAAAAATTGAAAAATATAAGTTTCAATCAGAAATTATAGCGATTCCTGCAAAAATACAAGTTTTGCGTCTGAGCTTATAGGGAATTTAGCGTGATTATTGTTAGATATTTGATCCGCGAGACCATAAAGAGCCAATTAGCGATCTTTTTCGTCTTGTTTTTGATCTTTTTGAGCCAACGCTTTATCAGCGTGCTGGCTGATGCATCGGATGGTGACATTCCTGCGCGTCTTATCATGACCATAGTGGGCTTGAATATGCCTGCCATGGGATTATTAATGCTTCCGTTGAGTTTGTATATCGGAATACTGCTCACTTTTGGCCGCTTATACGCTGAAAGTGAGATTACAGTTATGAATGCAACCGGGATTGGGAATAAATTCCTGATTCAAGCGGCACTGTACCTCGCTGTAATTACCTCTGGTGTTGCTGCGTTTAACTCTTTGTACTTTTCACCTTGGTCACAAGACAAAGAAGCACAAATAATGGAAAAGCTCGCCTCTGAAACCAGTGTTGAGTTGCTGCAGAAGGGGCAGTTTCAAAGCACCCCTGATGGTACAGCTGTGGTTTTCATTGATAACCTGAAAGACAAGAAGTTAACCAATGTCTTTATTGCTCAAACAGTAGGGCAGGGTTCAATACGCCCAAGTGTTTCATTTGCGGACTCTGGGCTAGCGAAAGAGCTACCCGACGGGCGTCAAATCTTAACCCTGTTTGATGGTACTCGCTTTGAAGGAGTGCCGACTCAACTTGATTATATGAAAACCGACTTTGATGAGTATGACGCTTTGATTGGTCAACGTAAGGTCAAACAGAAGGGGCGCGACTTTGAGGCGTACCCAACTATGCAGCTATTTAATAACCCAAGCCCAGAGGCGAAGGCGGAGTTGCATTGGCGGATAAGTTTGATTATCTGTATCCCACTACTGACCTTGATTGTAATTCCATTGGCTAAGGTAAACCCTCGTCAGGGGCGCTTTGCTAAGATGGGACCTGCAATACTGTTTTATTTGGCTTATTTTATGTCGATCAGTGCTGCCAAATCAGCCATCGAGGAAGGGAAAATATCGGATGTTATTGGTATGTGGCCGATGAATATCAGCTTGCTGGCACTCGGGATTATTCTAAATACTATGGACAGCCTACCAGTAAGGCGTTTTAAAGATATGCTACGTCAAAGAAGGGCTAGATAATATGTTTAAGATTTTAGACGTCTATATTGGGCGAACTATCGTCGCCACCAGCTCTATTTGTCTAGTAACGTTAGTTGGCTTATCAGGTATCATTAAGTATGTAGAGCAATTGCGAAAGGTAGGGCGTGGTACTTATGATCTCCTGCACGCGCTCTATTTTGTGCTATTGAGTGTGCCTCGGGATGTTGAGATGTTCTTCCCTATGGCAGCGTTACTTGGTGCGTTGATAGCACTAGGAACGCTGGCTTCTAGCTCTGAGTTAACCGTAATGCAAGCCGCTGGCTACTCCAAGCTTGATATTGGTATGTCAGTACTAAAAACAGCCTTACCATTGATGATCCTCGTTATGATGCTTGGAGAATGGGGCGCACCTCAGGCTCAGAAAATGGCGCGTGAGCTACGCATTGTATCTATTTCTGGTGGTAATATGGTGTCAACTCGTGCGGGAGTATGGGCGAAAGATGCCGACGACTTTATCTATATTGGTCGGGTGCATGACGACAAACTGACTGCCGTTAATGTCTGGGAATATGACAAGCAGAAGAACCTGATTCGCAGCATCTTTGCTAAAGAAGCTGAGTACATTGGTGATAATAATTGGGAGTTGCAGAACGTAACGACCACCCTCTACACCAATCAAACTCAGATAACTAAAGAGAAATTACCAACCCTAAAATGGCACAGCACCCTAGCACCAGACAAGCTTGAGGTGGTAACTGTAAAACCAGAAGAGCTTTCGCTAACTGGGCTATATAGCTATGTAAATTACCTTAAAGATTCTGAACTGGACGCATCGCGTTACGACCTTGCATTCTGGCGAAAGATAACCCAGCCGCTTTCCATCGCAGTTATGATGTTATTGGCGTTATCTTTTGTATTTGGTCCACTGCGCAGTGTAACCATGGGGGCGAGGATTCTATCGGGGGTTATAGCCGGCTTCTCGTTCTATATATCGTCGGAGTTCTTTGGGCCATTGAGCTTGGTTTATCAGATCCCCCCGATGTGGGGAGCCATAGCACCAAGCATTGCATTTATGCTGGTGGCGATACTGTTATTGCGGCGTAAATTATAGAAATAAAAAAGGGAGAGTAACTTGGTTACTCTCCCTTTTTTGTTAGTTTGCTTTTGGTAGCACAACCACTTCGCTATGGGCCCAGATATCTTGGAAGCCACGCTTTTTATGATCGAGCGGAACACATAGGTTACTTAAACCAAACGCAGACGTAGCAACGCGAATAACCGCTTGCGTGGTGGTGATGTTAGATCCATCGCTATTTTGTATTCTAAGCTTCCAAGCACGCATGCCGATAGTCTGCCCAGCCTTGCTCCAAAAGTAGATAAAGAAGCCCAACCAAACGATAGCAAGGTACGCAGTAAACAGGTTACTCCAAATAGGGTGACGGCTTAAGTAGTCACTTACATCAATATAGCTACCATAATCCATAACACCGGCGGCGACCAATGCCTCAAGAATGGCAACAACAATACCCGCGGCCATCATTTCAATGGCAATAATAATAAAACCGTCATACAGACAAGCGGCTAAGCGACGAAGGAGACCTGATTTAGGAAGAGAGGTTGATTTATTCATTTTTTGATAAGACATAACAGCAATAATTGGCGTCAGAATAGCGACTTCGAGCTATATTGCCTAGATACTAGGATGGAAAACTGCCCACTGTGTCTAAAAAAACAACGAACAATATAAAATAATAAGATTTAGTGTTGCGCCGTCAGGGCTGACACGTATAATGCAACACGTACCCCAGAGGTACAATGCCGGTGTGGTGAAATTGGTATACACGACGGATTCAAAATCCGTTGCCTTCGGGCGTGGCGGTTCAAGTCCGCCCACCGGTACCATATTAAAATAACAAAGCCTCGACTCACGTCGGGGCTTTGTTGTATCTAGACTTCTTGCTTATCTGATCTTCTGAATCCAGAACCCATTTTAGTTATTATCTCTTATGACCCTATGATGGTATTGATGCTATGCGGTGTAATTCGGTGTAATCGGATGTACATAGCTAAACAAAGGAGAAGCAAACTAAGCGACAACCTCTGCTGCCGCTTAATACTGTTACGAGACTACTTCAGTGCTAACAATTTGTCGGTGAACTCGGCAAAGCCGTAGCCGCCGGGTTGTTGCATCACAACCGCAGGGTGGTGAGAGAGGCGTGTCCAGTAGTGTTCTATGTTGGCTACACCTACGCTATATGGCAGTGCTGCAAACATAAACTGGTCATTCATTGAATCTCCCACATAACAGCTGTGCTTTAGTATCTCAGCTTCAGACAAGCCTTTCTGTTTCAAAAATGCGGTGGAGGTTTCACGCTTTGAGTGGTCTCCGTACCAAGTATTAATATGGATTGAGCTTGCGGTTGCATGAGCGCCTAGCGCATGAATCTTTGCAACGATATCTTCGATGATACTGTCTGCTACTTTTGGTCGGTTCTGACCAATATCGATGGCAACTTCACATAAGCGATACGATTGGTCGAGGGTTAAACTCAGCTCAGGGTAATCGCTTAGAATATTTAGCACCTCAGTTTTTAGGCGCTGTTGATTGGCGGTGATTTCTTGCAATGGAGTTTGTGAGCGTAGGGTTAGGTAACCTTGCTTCTTTTCCATAATAAAGGCGCCATTTTCACCAAGTACGGCATCAACAGGCCATAATTGAGCAATATGGTCACACCATCCAGCGCAAGCGCCTGTTACTGCTACCACTTTCTTGCCAGCATCGCGTAGCTTTTGTAGGGCGATAAGGGTTTGTGGTGGCAATTGTCCTTGCCAGGTTAAGGTATCATCGACGTCGGTTAGTACCCAATCAATGTCTTTCCAATCTTGGTTTAAATCATTCGTGACCGAATTCATTTCTACACCTCAAAAAATAGTTAACGCAGTAGTGCTAAAGTAAATTCGGTAAAAACATCACTAAGCTTTCAGAGAAGGTTAGTAGCATTAAAACTGATAATAGTGCGAGTAGCAGTGGTATTACTTCTTTGACAAAATCGATCATGCGCACCTTCAAGATTGAGCAGACGGTGAACATCATTGAACCAAACGGTGGGGTTACACCACCTATCATAATGTTGACGATTACTATGATGCCAAAGTGAACAGGGTTCACACCTAAATTAAGTACAGCAGGAAGCAGTAGCGGGGTTAGGATTATCATCGCCGCTCCACCTTCAATGAACATGCCAACCACCAATAACAAAACGTTGATTAACAGTAGCAATAGTAATTTGTTATCGGTCAGTTCAATCAAGGCGGAGGCTATGTTGTGTGGAATTCGCTCTAGTGTCATGTAGTAACCGAACACCATAGCTCCGATAATAATGAACATTACACTACTGGTGCCTTGCACCGTTTCACGCATTATCAATGGTATGTGACGTATACCAAGCTGACGATACACAAATACACCAATAATACAGCACAGTAGTACTGCGATAGCGCCGGCTTCAGTAGGGGTGAACAAGCCAAAGCGCATACCAAGGATGATTCCAAACGGAATC
This sequence comes from Vibrio gallicus, assembly GCF_024346875.1. Lineage (NCBI taxonomy): Bacteria > Pseudomonadati > Pseudomonadota > Gammaproteobacteria > Vibrionales > Vibrionaceae > Vibrio > Vibrio gallicus. Next base: position 2,133,463 of record NZ_AP024871.1, on the reverse strand, counting down.
AGTAGTGCAGGAATTGCCTTTAAAAAGTACTGGAAGCGTTCTTTTGCAGATGCTGCTTGTGCGCGAGAGGGCTTGTAGCGTCGCTTACGAGCTGTAAATGCAATGGTTACCATCAATGACATTGCCATCAGAAATGCGGGTACATAACCGGCAATAAACATCTGGTGCACTGAAACGTTAGCCAGTAGGGCGAAGATGATTAGGTTGATACCAGGTGGTATCACTGGGCTAATACTGGAAGATGCCGCTGTTACAGCTGCGGTAAAGGGCAGGTCGTAGCCGCGTTTGGTCATCTCGGGAGCTAAGATCTTAGCCTGCATCGCAGCATCGGCATTCGCAGAGCCTGAAATGCCGCCCATTAAGGTACTTAATGCCACGTTAACCTGAGCTAAGCCACCGGTCTTATGTCCAATTAAGGAGTCGGCAAAGGCGAGTAAATTTCGACTTATCCCAGAGTAGTTCATCACCGAACCAACCATGATAAAGAAGGGGATGGCTAACAATGGAAATGATGATGCAGAGCTAATAAAACGCTGCATGACCAAGCTGACGGGAATAGAATTATTTAGGAATAAAAAGTAGACCATTGCTGAGGCGATCAGTGAAAACGCAATGGGCACATTCAATAAAAATAGAACAAACAGAATAATTATAGGGAGATAGCTTTCCATTGGTTGTACCTACTTAGAAGAGCGCTTTAGAGAAGCGATATCATCTATGATGAATCGAACGGTATGGATTGCCATCAATGAAAAACACAGCAGCAATACGCCATTAATAGAGAAATATGACATGCCCATAACTGGAGTTACCTTGTTGGATAACATCAGGTATTGATAGCTTAGAACGGCCATTAATATGTTTAGAGCGAGTAGGAATAGTGAAATACACAACCTAAATGGGATCTTTGCTTTTTCGGGTAGCATGGCTATTACCACGTCTACACCCATGTGCAGTTTGTGCTTGTAACAAGAACTGACGCCTAAGTAGACCGCCCATATAAAGCAAATTACGGATAGCTCTTCGCTCCAAGGAACAACAAAACCAAATCCGTAGCGTAAAACTACGTTAACTATGACTACTAAAACGGTAATCGAAATAGCAATGGAAGCGAGGATTTCTTCGATGTTTTTTAATAAGAACACAAGCTTTCTCCGGTGAAATATCCAACATCACTCTGGTTACTTCAAGAACAATACGGCCTGAAAAACTTCAGGCCGTATGCATTAACGATTCTAAATGTATAGAATTACTGCGCTGCGCGAATCTTATCTAACTCTTGCATAATTGTTGCGTGTATACCTTCGCTCCATGTTGGGAACTGGTTGTATACATCAGCAGTTAACTCGTTGAATTGTGAGGAATTAACTTCGTTAAACGTTACGCCTAACTCTTCCAGTTTCTGAGTGTATTCAACATCAAGTTTAACTAGCTCAGCAGTATTAGACTTAGCGCCTGCTTCTAATTCTTGGTTGATTACTTGCTGTTGCTCTGGTGTGAACTTGTCCCAAAGAGTTGGTGAAATATAGATACCAACTGTACCTAAGAAGTGTTTAGTCAAAGACATGTTCTTCGCTACTTCATAGATCTTGGTTGAGTACATAGTCAGGATTGAACCTTCAAGACCGTCTACAACGCCTTGTTGAACACCAGCATAGGTTTCTGGGAAAGGAAGGGAAGCTGGAGCGGCACCCATAGCTGATAGTGTACTGATAAATAGTTGGCTCTGTGGTACACGAATACGCATGCCTTTCATGTCTTCAGAGTTTACGATCTCTTTATTAGTGATCATGTGGCGGAATCCAAACATATAGTCAGCGTTCAATACTTTAACGCCTTTTTCTTCCGCTTTTTCTTTTAGATTTGCAACGAAGTCAGTATCCATCATAGCTAGATATTCGTCATACGTGTTGTATAACATAGGACCGGCTAAAGCGGCAAAGTCAGGTACGTAATCACCTAGGTAGGTTAGATCTTCTACGGCAATCCAGTTTGCGCCATTAACAACTTGTTCTAGGTTGTCTTTGTATACTGGTAATTGTCCACCAGGGAATACTTGAATATTAACTGAGCCATCAGTTCTTTCGCGTATCTTGTCGGTTACTTTAATTAGTTCTTGTGTCAATAACTCATTTTGAGTGAACACAAGGCTCATGTTTATATCAATAGGTTCTTTTTTTACTTCTGTTTCAGCTTTGTCAGCTTCACCGCAACCAACAAGCAGTGTTGTTGCCATAATAACTGTGCCCAAGAGCTTTTTCATTGTAATCACCTTTATGTACTTATTTTTTAGAAAGTGGAGGGTATTAGGGGGTGGCAGATAATACTGGCGAATTATGACATTCAAATGACGAAGTTATTGATCGGTTTAAGAGCAGTGTGAATAAGCTCGCACTATTAAATAAACTATTGTTACACTTTTAAACACCGCTCTCATTTAAAATAAAGCGATGTGGTTTATTAATAATAAATCTGTAATAAACCCGCAATAAAGGGCGATATATCATCCCCCACACTCAAATGAACACAGAGAACAGATTATGATCACAGGCCATCGCGGTGCCGCTTCTTTAGCCCCCGAAAATACGTTAGTTAGTATCGAACAAGCTGCAAAAGCAGGTGTACATTGGGTTGAAATTGATGTTCAACTTAGTGCAGATGATGTCCCTATGGTTTTTCATGATAAAACCGTAAATCGTTGTACCAATGGTGAAGGAAATATTGCTGACTTGGATCTAAACACTCTTAAAACACTTGATGCTGGTGGGTGGTTTGGTAGTGAGTTCGTAGGAGTGTCTATTCCGACACTTAGTGAAGCGTTAGATAAATGCCTAGAGCTTGACTTAACCCTTAACCTTGAATTGAAAATCTATGAAGAAAAAGCAATTATCCCTCTAGTTAATCAGGTTATCTCTTTGATTAAGAGCAAGCAATTTCCATTGGATAGACTGCTTATCTCAAGCTTTAAAGTGGATGCTCTAAGATTGTGTAAGGAGTTAATGCCACAGATAAGAAGAGGATATATCTGTGAAGTGTGGGATGAATCAAATGCTGGGTTACTGCAAGATCTTGCTCTATATAGTGTTCATATTGACCATCAGAAACTCGATGAGAAAACCGCGAAATCTATAAAAACCCTGGGGGTAATGCTGAAGATCTGGACCTTAAATGATGCACAGCAGGCAGCTAAGTTCTACGCTCTAGGTGTCGACAATATTATCACCGATATACCCAATAAATTTTAGCATCCTCAATCTGGCTGTGGCAGCGCTTTACTTAGGTTACACAGCCCTACTATTTAAATAATAAAAATCACAGTTTCCCTTGCCTAATTTATTATTAAGATGATTCTCTTAATCTCTTACTAATTATTTAAATTCAAAAAATAATTCCGCTATACCTATGTCTGATAGTTTAATAAATAGCTTGTATTATACGTAATGTGTGTAGTATGAACTGGCTCGCATTAGATATTGACAGATTGTTATAATATTATTTTTGGAATGAAGTTATATTAATCAATTTAAAGTTAACATGTGATGTCCAGGTTTTTATTGCTGGGTAAATATATGTATTTATAATAATCGCTGTGAATTTTAATTCAATAATTATGCGTACTCGTCCATCAAGTTCAAAGTAATCTTAATTCATGATGGTGTTCAGCGCAGATTGACTGTCTTTGATTGAATAATTTCTTCTTTTTATGCTACTGGCTATAAATAAAATAACTGCCAGGGTGAATTTATTTTAATTTAAATAACATATAACCTACATACTAGAGGATAGCTTAATGGCTGATATCATAAAAGTTTCTCGAAACATTGATAATGCACCAACAAGTCCATTATCAACACAATCGGTTGCATTTTCTCATTATAATAATATTTCAGCACAGTTGCCTGTTGACCCAGAAACAGGGACGATTGTGGCTGGAGGTATAAAAATACAAGTATCGCAATGCTTAGAAAACATAAAGGCGATTGTTGAAGGCATTGCACACGGCATGTACGACGTTGTTCGTATCAATGTATATCTTAAAGATATTACTGACATCGATGCTGTGGATGAAGTATATAGCCGATTTTTTAGAAGCTACTTCCCGACACGAACAACATTGGCTATTGCGGCTCTACCATTGACTGATGCCTTGGTTCAAATGGATGCAGTAATCTCAAATGGTGAAGGTACATATCCACAAGATCCTTGCGATCTAATTAAAATAGTTAGGAATACTGAAGCGGCTCCCGTTCACGCTCTAGCGACGCAATCGGTCGCGTTTTCTCATTACAATCACATCTCAGCTCAGCTTCCCCTTAACCCGAAAACTGGGGTTATCGTTACCGGAGGAGCAAAAGAGCAGACTGCTCAATGTTTGAGAAACATTAAAACTATTATGGAAGGCATTGATGTTCCTTTCGATGATATTGTTAAGGTCAATATCCATATCCGAGACCTTGCCGATATGGATGCAATCAATGAGGCTTATAACACATTCTTCCCAGACTCTTCTATTGCGAGAACATTAGGTTATATGCCTGCTCGTTCAGTGGTGGTTGCTTCGGGACTGCCTATGGATGCACTAGTGCAAATTGATGCTACGGTATCCCATGGTGATGGCACACCACCACAAGCCATTGAAGACCGACATGGGATTGTTATCAGAGCAAGTAATACTGAAGCTGCGCCAGTCACGCCTATTTCAACCCAAACAGTGGCTTTCTCCCACTACAACAATATTTCAGCTCAATTACCTATCAACCCTAAGCTAGGGGCTGTAGTTGCTTGTGGTGCCAAAGAGCAGGCTGAGCAGTGCTTGCACAACATTAAAGCCATTGTTGAGAGTGTTGGTCATGTAATGGATGACGTAGTTAAGGTTAATATCCAACTTACTGATATGGCAGATCTTGAAGCAGTTAATGAAGTGTATAGCCGCTTTTTCCATAAAGAGCTGCCAGCCAGAACCGTGATAGGGGTTACAGCTATTGCTATGGGGGCAGTAGTACAAATGGACGCGATTGTTTCCAATGGAGAGGGGACTCCTCCACAACACTAGAGTGACACCGCTATTTGAGCCATTAATGCGCCTATCGAGCAAGTAGGCGCTTTTTCGCTATATTAGTGCTGTATTTATGATTGCACGGGAAACCTTTGTCGTGATTTAGATCTTTGATGTATCTTGTTTGCCCTTTTTATATTGCAGGTATCCTCATGGTTTGGCGTAGTATCCCTCTGTTCCTTTCTTATTGGCTATTGGCCGCCCATTTTTTACGCAGTGATGATCTATTGATCACCGCGATACTGGTTGTGGCTCCATTTACTTTGCTGCTGAAAAACAAGGTTGTTATTTTGATGTTGCAACTAGGCCTAGTGCTTGGTGTGTTAGCTGTATGGCTACCAACTATCTATGATATCGGCTCAATGAGAGTCTCTCTTGGTCAACCATGGCTGCGTATGGCCTTGATTTTATCTGCTGTAAGCCTATTTTCGCTGCTTTCGGCTTGGGTGATTACGCCGATATCTAAATTAAACAAGCACTAATTGGCACAATAACAAAGCTTATAAATAGTGGCATCAATCTCCCCAGGTTGGTGCTTTTTTTGTTTGTTACTCGGCATATTTACTTATTTTCACCCCCAAACAGGTGACTCATATTGGTGCGCGATGTCACATTTTGGTGCGTAAAATTTGAGGTATAGCGTTATCTGTTCGTTTTTTATTCAACAAATAGCCATTTAGCCTAGTTTAAGTTGGCTTGTTTTTTGCTTGTTAGATGGTATCTGACTGGATGCCTTCACCGTTTGAGGGCGTTTTTATTTATTGCACACAATAAGTGCAAAAGCGCTTTAATGGAGAACTTTACAAATGAGCGGAACGACAACTCAGATTCAAGGTGCTGTACAAACTCTAACTCAGAGCTCTGATACCTTGTTCCTGTTATTGGGTGCGATCATGGTGTTCTTGATGCACGCAGGCTTTGCTTTTCTGGAAGTGGGTACGGTTCGTAAAAAGAACCAAGTTAATGCATTAGTTAAAATTTTGGCTGATTTTGGTGTATCGGCCATAGCGTACTTTTTTATTGGTTATTGGGTTGCGTATGGCGGTAGCTTCTTTGTGGGAGCAGATACCTTAGCACAAGGTAATGGCTACGAATTGGTCAAATTCTTCTTCTTACTAACCTTTGCTGCGGCTATCCCTGCTATTGTTTCCGGTGGTATTGCTGAGCGTGCTCGCTTTTATCCAATCTTAATTGCGACCTTCTTTACTGTGGGTTTTGTATATCCTCTGTTTGAAGGCATGATCTGGAATGGAAACTTTGGACTACAGGACTGGTTTGCTGGGAATTTAGGTTACGCCTTTCATGATTTTGCAGGCTCGGTTGTTGTGCATGGTGTTGGAGGCTGGATAGCTCTAGTTGCAGTCTTGTTCTTGGGTATGCGTAAGGGGCGTATTCGTGCCGGAAAGCACACCAACTTCGCGCCATCGAATATCCCATTTCTTGCGCTTGGTGCTTGGATTCTTAGTGTGGGTTGGTTTGGCTTTAATGTCATGTCGGCACAAACACTGGATGGTATCAGTGGCTTAGTTGCAATGAACTCATTAATGGCAATGGTCGGTGGTATTCTTGCCGCTTTAATCGCAGGCAAAAACGACCCAGGCTTTATTCATAATGGACCGTTAGCAGGGCTAGTTGCAGTATGTGCAGGCTCTGATTTGATGCATCCAATTGGTGCCTTGATAACCGGGGCAATTGCAGGCGTATTGTTTGTATATCTATTTACTTATATACAGAACAACACCAAGCTAGATGATGTACTAGGTGTGTGGCCTTTGCATGGTGTGTGTGGCGCTTGGGGTGGCATTGCTGCGGGAATATTTGGTCAATCTGCTTTGGGCGGTTTAGGTGGCATAAGCTTAGCGGTGCAAATCATGGGTACGTTGATCGGTATCGGTATCGCTGTCGCGGGTGCAGCAATTGTGTATGGTGGTATCCACTCGGTGATGGGACTAAGGCTCTCAGAAGAGGAAGAATTCAAAGGGGCTGATTTGGCTATCCATAGGATCTCATCAACGAACGAAGATTAAGTCTCAATCTATAAACTTGAACATTAGTCGATCTAACTTAACGCCACCTATTTAGGTGGCGTTTTAGTAGCTTGCTATAGGCTAATCAATATGATGACCAAATAAGGTTATAGATATAAAAATGCCCGTTCAATCTGAACGGGCATGTTATTAGGTTACATCACTGTCTTAATAGTGGCTTACTCTACAGTAACCGCTTTAGCTAGGTTGCGAGGCTGGTCTACATCGGTACCTTTGATCAATGCTACGTGATACGACAGCAATTGCATTGGAACGGTATAGAAGATTGGCGCTGTAATTTCATTTACATGTGGCATCTTGATGATCTTCATGTTTTCATCACTTTCAAAGCCTGCTTTTTCATCAGCAAATACATATAACAGACCACCACGAGCACGTACTTCTTCGATGTTCGATTTTAGTTTTTCTAGTAGGTCGTTGTTTGGTGCAATAACTACAACTGGCATATCAGCATCGATAAGAGCTAACGGGCCATGTTTTAGTTCACCTGCGGCGTATGCTTCAGCGTGAATGTAAGAGATCTCTTTCAGTTTTAGAGATGCTTCCATCGCTATAGGGTAGAACTCACCTCGGCCTAGGAATAGGGTGTGCTGCTTATCGGCAAAATCAGGTGCTAGGGCTTCAATTTCTTTATCAAACGCCAGTGCTTTTTCAATTGCAGTTGGTAGCTCATGTAGAGCTTGAACAATCTCAGTTTCACGAGCTGAATCTACGCGACCTTGTAGGCGACCGATTGATACTACCATCATTAGCATAGCGGCAAGCTGGGTGGTGAAGGCTTTAGTCGAAGCAACACCAATCTCTGTTCCTGCGCGTGTCATGAATGCAAAGTCAGACTCACGAACCAGTGATGAACCTGCAACATTACAGATGGTCATTGCTGCCATGTAGCCTTTTTCTTTTGCTAGACGAAGCGCTGCAAGTGTATCGGCAGTTTCACCTGATTGAGAAAGAGTAACTAGCAAGCTGTTAGGGCGGGTTACAAATTTACGATAGCGAAATTCTGACGCAATTTCTACATCACAGCTTACGCCGGCAATTGATTCAAACCAGTAACGAGCCGCCATACCTGAGTTGTATGATGTACCGCATGCGATGATTTGAACGTGTTCAACTTTGCTCAGGATCTCTTCTGCCTTAACGCCAATAGCATTGGTGATCACAGAGCTATCTGAGATACGTCCTTCCATGGTATTGATAAGCGCGGCTGGTTGCTCAAAGATCTCTTTTTGCATGAAGTGACGATATTTACCTTTGTCACCCGCATCGTGCTCAGCATTTGATTCGTGTTCTTCACGAGTAACTGGATTGCCAGTAGCATCAAAGATAGTTACGTCACGACGAGTAATCTCTGCAATATCACCTTCTTCTAGATAGATGAAACGGCGAGTCACATTGAGTAGTGCAAGTTGGTCAGAAGCTAGGAAGTTTTCACCAACCCCACGACCGATAACAATTGGGCTACCAGAGCGAGCCACAACAATACGTGAAGGGTCTTTGCGATCCACTACTACCGTACCGTAAGCGCCCTCAAGTTGTTTTACCGTTTTTTGCAATGCCTCAATCAGTGTTGATGAGGTGCGCATTTCCCACTCAACCATATGAGCGATAACTTCGGTATCGGTTTGAGAGTTAAATACATAGCCGCGCTGTTGAAGCAGGTCGCGCAGTTGTTCGTGGTTTTCAATGATGCCGTTATGTACTACTGCGATATCTCCAGACATATGTGGGTGTGCGTTTTGTTCACTTGGCTCACCGTGTGTTGCCCAACGAGTGTGTGCGATACCTGTGCCACCGGTTACTGATTGTGCGTTCACCGCATCAGCTAACTCTTGAACTTTACCTAAACGGCGTACACGAGTAAGGTTTGATTCACTATCAACAACAGCAACGCCAGCCGAGTCATAGCCTCGGTACTCAAGGCGGCGAAGACCTTCAACTAGGATTTCTGCTACATCACGTTGTGCTACTGCACCTACAATTCCACACATTATTTTATTCTCCGGTTTCAATTAGAAACGCTGTATTAGCTTTATAAATTACTCACTAGCACGTATGACACGTACTTGCTTAGATTCGATAGTTTGTATTTGTTGTTGAGTAAGCTCGGCATCAGTCACCAATACATCGATGGCTTCCCACGCTAGCTCTAGGTTGGGAATGCGACGTCCAATCTTGTCTGATTCAATCATAACGATAACTTCTCTAGAGACCTCAGCCATAACACGGCTTAGACCCATCAACTCATTGAATGTGGTGGTCCCACGCTCAAGATCGATGCCATCAGCGCCGACAAATAGTTGGTCGAAGTCGTAAGAGCGCAGGGCAGACTCGGCAACTTGCCCTTGAAAGGAGTCTGAATGTGAATCCCAAGTCCCACCTGTCATCAATAAGGTGGGCTCAGAGTCGATTTCACTCAGGTCATTGGCGAGCTTTAAAGAATTCGTCATTATCACGAGACCGCGCTTGGCTTCAAGATGCGGTATAAGGGCACCAGTTGTACTGCCGTGGTCGATGATGATGCGGTTATGGTCTTGAATTAATGCGGCGGCAGCCTTGGCTAGATCGAGCTTGGCTTTCGATAGCGTGCTATTTGCATCATCTTGAGTTGTGTCCAAAGGAAGAGCTACCGCACCTCCATAACGTCGCAACAACTGATTGCTTTGCTCAAGATAGGCGAGGTCTTTACGAATAGTGACTTCAGATGTTTCAAATTTCTTAGAAAGCTCTTCTACTGTTACTTCGCCTTGTTGGCTTATTAGCGTAACAATTGTGTCTCGTCTGATCTGTGTATTGCGCTTTGACATAATCACTAATGTTTCGTTTTGATTGGTTTATTCTTTCATATCGAAACTTTTATGTCTAGCATCGAAACTAACTTGACGGTATTTAATTATAAAAAGAGCTCTTACATGACTAAATAAGATATTTTACTGCGTAAAATAATTACTTTTCAATGGGTTGTTTTCGAATTGAAACCTGCTGCGTAATAAAAGATTCATCGCAAATATTAAAATTTTTAAGCTAAAACAGTGGACAAAATGCGAACTTAATTTACACTACAAAAAAACATCAAACCCCAATCTATAAAGGTAGAGTTATGAGACTTATTCCACTGTCGGATTCACAAAAAGTAGGTAAATGGGCAGCACGCCACATCGTTGAGAAAATTAACGCATTTCAACCAACTGAAGAGCGTCCGTTTGTACTAGGTTTACCAACTGGTGGCACGCCACTTACAACCTATAAAGAACTCATCAAGCTGTATCAAGAAGGCGCGGTTAGCTTTAAAAACGTAGTGACTTTTAATATGGATGAATATGTAGGCATTGACCCTCAGCATCCAGAATCATATCGCTCATTTATGTACAATAACTTTTTTGATCATGTCGATGTTCAAGACAAAAACATCAACTTGCTTGATGGTTTAGCTGATGATATTGATGCTCATTGTGCTACATACGAAGAGAAAATACGCTCGTATGGCAAGATCAACCTATTCATGGGTGGGGTGGGCATAGATGGTCATATCGCATTTAATGAGCCAGGCTCTTCTCTTGCATCACGTACTCGTATTAAAACGCTGACAGAAGATACTCGTATCGCGAACTCTCGTTTCTTTGATAATGACATCAATCAAGTACCTAAATACGCATTAACTATCGGTGTAGCAACCTTGTTGGAAGCTGAAGAAGTGATGATTCTTTCTTTGGGTCACAACAAAGCTCAAGCCCTGCAAATGGCAATCGAAGGCTCAGTAAACCACATGTGGACTGTAACGGCGCTACAAATGCACCAGAAAGCGGTTATCGTTGCAGATGCTCCAGCGCAACAAGAGCTTAAAGTTAAAACTCTTCGTTATTTCCAAGAGCTAGAAGCTGAAAATATTCAAGACCTATAGCCTTTAATAAGTTGAATATTATAAGCCCCTGACATGAAAGTGTTGGGGGTTTTTAATTAGGAGTTAAGCTCGTTATCTTTGCTTAGGGAGTGAATGATTTCGGTTATAGCAAGCACTATGGTAGAACGGACTTTTTGAAAGTGTCTAACTAGAAACATATCGAGAGTGGTGCCTGAAAGGGTAGTCACGATATCATTATTAAATTCAATTGGCATAATAGCACTGATAGTGTGAATTCGATTTAGTTCAAATATCACATTTGGATCGGAGAAGCTGACCTTATCACCCTCAATTTTAGCCCACTCACGTAGAGTGACAAAAATCTCAATATCATCATAAATTTCTTTACTGATACTGCCTAAGCCAAGTAATAATTTAGTTCTAACTAATATCTCACCCAGCGGACCTTCATTGGTGAGTAGGGGGTCGACGACATACTTAACCGCATAGTCTTCTTTATAGAATATTGCTTTCAAAAGAGCATCAAGGGTATCTTCTAAGGCGTCATAAGCTGTCATCAGGCATTCACAGGCATTTTGTGAATCAGCTAACGCTTCGAGCAGTTCGGTTTCGTATTCTGAAGATATGGGCATGGGGTTCTTATTATAAAAAGTGCCACCGCAGCGGCACTTTCTAATTTTATTATTTAAGTGCGATATACGCTTGTTCTGCTAGTTTAACAACTTCAGCGTCAACTTTCAGCTCCGAGTAATGAGCTAGTGTCTCAGCAAAGCCTTTTTCTGTGAACATTGTTTGGAGTTCCACAGCCTGTGGGTCATCGTCATTCTTATAAAGGAATGCAGCTGCGATGCCTTTGAGTAGATATTGGTTTGGTAAGCCGTATTCTAGAGTACCGTTTAATGGCTTAATTAAGCGATCTTGCGGGCTTAGTTTACGGATTGGCTGACGACCAACACGGTCTACTTCATCACGCAGATAAGGGTTGGCAAAGCGACCTAGAATCTTTTGAATATAAGCGGCATGCGCCTCAGGATCAAAGCCATAGCGACGGATAAGAACTTCGCCACTTTCTTGCATTGCAGCTTGCACATCATCACGAATAGCTTGGTCTTCGATAGAGTCCTTAATCGTTTCATGCCCTGCAAGTACACCAAGGTACGCAGTAATTAAGTGACCAGTGTTAAGGGTAAACAATTTACGCTCAACAAACGCCATAAGGTTGTCGGTACATTCCATACCTGGAATGTTAGGGATATCACCCTTAAATTGAGTTTGATCGACAATCCATTCACTGAATGTTTCTACCGTTACCGCTAGAGGGTCTGTTTCACCTGCTTCAGCAGGAGGAACGATACGGTCTACAGCTGAGTCAACAAAGCCGATTTGTTGCTCTGCTTGCTGCTTTGTTGCCTCAGATAGATGTGCAAATACCGCTTCTTTTAATTGGCTAGTACCACGCACCATATTTTCACATGCAATGATGTTTAGTGGGGCTTGGTTGCCGTTAGCAAAGCGTAATTCAATACCGTCTGCAATGGTCTTAGATATGATGTTTAGGACTGTTGGTCCTACCGCCGTGGTCAACAGGTCGACAGACGCAATAACATCTACGATTTCAGGGCTGGTGGAATTGATTGCTGTAACCTTGGTAACTTGTTCAACAACGCAGTTCGCACCAACCACTTTTACTGGATATTCATTGCGCTCAATAAGCGCATTAACTACGGTTTCATTTACATCGGCAAATGTTACGGATATGCCGGCATCTGCCAATAGTTTTCCAATAAAGCCACGACCGATGTTACCTGCGCCGAAATGTAGAGCTTTCATACTAGTACCTAAAAATATATAGAATTAAAAAAAGAGGTCAGTGTAAGAAAGGGGAGCTGACCTCTATCACCTATGAGTTTGATATAAGGTGATTAGTTACCATTTAAAATACGTAGAACATCGTCAGTATTTGATGTTGTTTGTAGTAGGGCAACTAACTCCTCATCATCTAGTGAATTGGTAATGGCCATTAGAACCATGTTGTGCTCATCACCTTGTGCTGCGATACCGATAACCATTTTCGCCACGTCATCTTCATCTTCACCCCATTGAATACCTTGTGGGTATTGGCAGAACACAATGCCAGTTTTGTTTACGTACTGCTTGGTTTCAATTGTACCGTGAGGAACTGAAATTGACTCACCTAGATAGGTTGAAACTAACTCTTCGCGAGCAAACATACCTTGGATATATCCAGGTTCAGCATCCCCAAGTTTAACTAGCTGATCTCCAGCAAATTGAATTGCGGCTTGTTTACCTTTTGACTCTAGACCTAGGAATACACGGTCGGCTGTTAGCTTGAATGTCTCCTTAGGCTCGTCTGTAGTTGAAGCTGTTTGCGTAGCTGTCGATTGTACTTCAACAAGCTCTGCCACTAGATTGTCGTAGACGCTACCTTCAAGGAAATTATTCAGTGATATATGCTGAGCATTTGGTACTACCGTACGCGCTCGGTCAGTTAGGTCTTTATGAGTAATTGCAATGTCAACATCTTGTGGAAGCGCATTAATTGCTAGGTTGGTTACTGAGATATTTAGACCCGCAGCTTCAACTTTTTTGCGCAGTAAGCTTGCACCCATTGCACTAGAGCCCATACCCGCATCACAAGCAACGATGATGTTCTTAACATTAGCTAGGTCAAAGTCCGCTGATGCGCCCTTAGAAGAGGCTTTCATGTCCTTCATTTGGCTAGCTGCTTTTTCTAATGAATCTTCTTCATCATCTGATTGTGCTTGGGTTTTCATTAGTAGCGCAGCCACAATGAAAGATACAGCTGCTGCCGCAACAACCGATAAGATAACCCCTACGAATGAGTCTTTTGGTGTCATAAGTAGAACTGCGAAGATTGAACCTGGAGACGCTGGAGAAATCAAACCAGAGTTAAATAGAACGTTAGTAAATACACCTGTCATACCACCTGCAATTACTGCAAGGATTAGACGAGGGTTCATCAATACATATGGGAAGTAAATCTCGTGGATACCACCAAAGAAGTGAATAATTGATGCACCTGCCGCTGATTGCTTAGCGTTACCCTTACCAAAGAACATATAAGCAAGTAGCAGACCAAGACCAGGACCTGGGTTAGCTTCAATCAAGAAGAAGATAGAACGACCTAAATCTTCAGATTGTTGTACGCCTAGAGGGGTGAAGATACCGTGGTTGATTGCGTTGTTAAGGAATAGGATCTTAGCTGGCTCTACGAAAATAGACGCTAGAGGTAATAGACCCGCGTTTACCATAATGTCTACACCCTGAGCGAGTGCAGAAGAAAGCAACTTAACCGCAGGACCGACTACGAAAAAAGCAATGATGGCGCAGATCATACCTACGATACCTGCAGAGAAGTTGTTAACCAACATCTCAAAGCCACTCTTAACTTTACCGTCTACCGATTGGTCAAACTTTTTAATTGCTAGGCCGCCCAGTGGACCTACAATCATTGCGCCTAAGAACATAGGGATATCAGTACCAACGATAACACCCATTGTTGTGATCGCACCAACAACCGCACCACGTTCGCCACCAACAATCTTACCACCGGTGTAACCTATCAGCAGAGGCAGTAAGAATTTAATCATTGGGCCAACAAGCTGTGCAAGCGTGTCGTTAGGGAACCATCCAGTAGGGATGAATAGGGCAGTAATGAAACCCCAAGCGATGAATGCGCCGATATTTGGCATCACCATGTTGGAGAGGAATCGACCAAAGTTTTGAACCTTAATCTTTGCTTCTGGAGATAGCATAGGGTGACCTCAATTTATTATTGTTTGCCCGAAGGCAGTAGTTATTGGTTGCTTTAATGCTAAGAAACTTAACACATCTTTCAGAAATTGCCGCATTAGGGGTTATTTTGTGGCTCACATCACACTGCTAGGGTGCTCCCCTTAATTTTAATGTGATCCAGATCTCGTAAATTATGTGTATATAAATTACAACCACTTACAAATGAGATTTACTATCAATTAAAGATGATGTAGTTCACGTTTTGTATTTTGTGGGCTAAATATTTATTGGGATCATGGTCACTAAATTGGCAAAACATTAATATTTAATCTTAATATCCGTACCTTATATATACAAATTGTGCCTATATATCACTCATGAAAACGTTTCTATTGCTATCTTGTAAATAAATTACATAACTTTGGTTAAGGGGAATGTAAGGAAGTGCCGAACTCAAAATATAACGCCTTAATTTTCGACATGGATGGCTTGATCTTTGATAGTGAGGCTGTCTATAAACAGTGCTGGCTCGCCGCTGCAAGGCTACAAGGGTTATTGCTACCTGATGACCTTTATCAGACATTTATTGGTATACCAGATAGGGTGTGTGAGCAGTTGCTTGAACAGCACTTTAAGCAACATCCAAGTTATTCCTTTGAACTGACCCAATTTAAGTACGATAGAGATCGGCTTCATCAAGCGAAAAGATCTGCAGGTATTGCATTTAAGCCTGGCTTTGAGGCGCTTATCTCACAAGCAGTGGTAAAGCAGTATCGCTTGGCCCTTGTTACATCATCGCTACGGCGTGATGTGAATGAGAATTTTGCTAATAGTAAGTATCTGGAATTGTTCGAGGTGATAATTACAGCGCAGGATGTAAGGAATGGAAAACCTAACCCTGAAGGCTATTTAAAGGCTGTAAGCGCCCTTGAGCTTGCTTCTGAGTAATGTTTGGTATTTGAGACTCTAATAGCGGAATGCACGCAGGATTGAGCGCAGGGTGCGCCTGTATCATGATTCCTGACTTAGTTGCTCCTGAGTTGGAGATTAAGCGTCGCGCTACTGCTATTTTTGATTCATTAGATCAGGCTATGAAGCTATTGTGAGGATAAGCATACTGCTGTAATGAATAATATAACAGATACAAAAAAGCCCTAGTCAAAAGACTAGGGCCTCAATGTGGCTCCCCCTGCAAGACTTGAACTTGCGACATACGGATTAACAGTCCGCCGTTCTACCAACTGAACTAAGGGGGAATTATAAATGGTGCCGACTACCGGAATCGAACTGGTGACCTACTGATTACAAGTCAGTTGCTCTACCTACTGAGCTAAGTCGGCACACTAAATTCGTGTTTCTAGCACCGTGATTACCGTCTAAGACGTTAATCTATAATATGGTGCCCGGAGGCGGAATCGAACCACCGACACGAGGATTTTCAATCCTCTGCTCTACCGACTGAGCTATCCGGGCAACGAGGTGTATTAAACGGCTTTTCATGAATAACGTCAACAGGAAATTGCAAAAAAAGTTTCGTTTGATGAAATTCTAGGCCGAATTGGGTGTTTTAGTATGTTTTGTGTGTCATCATCGAATGATGATAGCCGGAAATATAATACGCAGTTGATAGAGGTGAGGAGATTTAGTTGCTTGTTGCCTGTTATCTGCGCTCAATATTATGACCCGTTTGAGATATAGGCTTGCCTCTAACGCACTTCTGATTGCTGAGCCATATTCATCCAGCTCTATGGGTAAGCTTTCTCTATTTTAAATAAGCTATAGATGCAAAAAAGCCCTAGTCAAAAGACTAGGGCTTCAATGTGGCTCCCCCTGCAAGACTTGAACTTGCGACATACGGATTAACAGTCCGCCGTTCTACCAACTGAACTAAGGGGGAATTATAAATGGTGCCGACTACCGGAATCGAACTGGTGACCTACTGATTACAAGTCAGTTGCTCTACCTACTGAGCTAAGTCGGCGCCTGAGTTAATCGATTTCTCAATCAACACTAAAGTGATGTTTAAGTCACTTTATTAAAAATGGCTCCCCCTGCAAGACTTGAACTTGCGACATACGGATTAACAGTCCGCCGTTCTACCAACTGAACTAAGGGGGAATTATTTCTGTGAGCATAAGCTCTACACCAAATAATGGTGCCTCGAGGCGGAATCGAACCACCGACACGCGGATTTTCAATCCGCTGCTCTACCGACTGAGCTATCGAGGCAAAAGAATGGTGCCGACTACCGGAGTCGAACTGGTGACCTACTGATTACAAGTCAGTTGCTCTACCTACTGAGCTAAGTCGGCACACTATATTCTTTTTGCATATTGACGTTACAAGAACACCAACAAACTAATTGTGGTGCCCGGAGGCGGAATCGAACCACCGACACGAGGATTTTCAATCCTCTGCTCTACCGACTGAGCTATCCGGGCAACGGAGCGCTATTAAACGGATTTTTCGGGTTTACGTCAACCTGTTTTTTATATTTTTTAATAAAAAAAGACTGTTTGCGCTCAATTTATACAATTTGATTATCCTTTGCTCTGATTGAACTCACGTTTATGGGCAGTAACCTTTTCTAGGTAGCGTCTCGACTCTGCATTGCGATGTTTGTGCGTCAATGCCCAATACACTTGATTTGGCTGTAGGTTGTTAATTCTGCTCAATGCATTGGAGCGGCTATGCCTATCAAATGTATTAAGAACACCCCCAGTGCCGCCGTTGTATGCGGAGATCATACTGTACTCACGAGATACTGAATTGCGCACATCTTTTAAATAGCGCGTTTTTAGGATGTGGAAGTAGGCAACCCCGGTATCAATATTATTTTCTGGGTTAAATAGGTATTCAGGTGACGGTGTTCCTGACCTATTTTTCATTAATTTAAATACATCTGCGCCTGCGGTTTTTGGCACAACCTGCATCAATCCGTAAGCATTGGCCCAACTTACAGCATAAGGGTTAAAGCTACTTTCCGTCTTGATAATGGCATAGATAAGGTCTTCAGGGATATCATATTTCTGGGAAGCACGACGTACTATATTAGCGTATTTATATGAGCGAACCGAGCCATGAGAAACCACCATTGGAATCTCAACATAGTGAGCTAATTTGAAATCAACCTTGTGAGTTTTCATTTTATTTTCAATGAGATACTCAGCGAATCGGTTGGCGCGCCAGTTCCATTGAATGGCCTTGCCATCTTGGTCTACAACCTGCTTATACAAGAAGGGTTCGCCGCCAAGTTTGATAGAGGAAGATGAAAATAGGTCGACATTTGCAGGATCTTCAGGGGTAAGTAGTGTGGTAATGATCGCTTTTTTGAGGTGTGCCTTGGCATCTTTTGAGGCAACGGTTTCTATAAGGATCTTGCCGGTGGCAAAGTTAACCTCAGAGCGACTTTCGTAGTTATCTATATACTTTACGTAGTTACTTTTACCCGCAACTTTTACCTGATTTCGTCCCCATTTCTTCGCAATATCGCCAGTAAAACTGTTTATTAAAGAGTCTAATGCGTCGGTATCTTTCTCAAATTGTCCTGGTTTTGGTGCGAGGTTATGCGCCGCGAATCTGCTGGTTGGTTCGTAGTTTACATGATAGATCTTTTCTACGAATTCACGGCTACAGCCAGTTAAGAGCAGGGGAATGATGAGATAAAGCAGCTTTTTCATATTATCCAGATACAGAAACAAAATAAGAGACTAAGGGCGCTTGGCCTTGGAGTGATATTGACTTGTGTATTACTTAGCTTAGATACAAGGCAGTCACTTTGATATAAGGGGTTTATACGAAGCGTATAGCGTAAGTAAAGGACAAGGATAGGCCGTTGTCCTTTACTAAAACTAAATGTCACCGTGACAGGTTAACTCACTCGGTGATTATTCAGATGCTTGGAAAGGCTATTTGCTAGGTGGTGTGTAGCCGTCGATAACGATGTCTTTTCCTTCAAATAGGAAGTTCACCATTTCAGTTTCTAAGCGTTTTCTATGTTCAGCATCCATCATGTTGAGCTTGTGTTCATTAATAAGCATGGTTTGCTTACCTTGCCACATTGCCCATGCTTCCTTAGAAATATTGTTAAAAATTCGTTTACCTAGTTCACCAGGGTAAAGCTGAAAATCTAAGCCATCGGCTTCTTTTTGTAGGTGTTCACAGAATACAGTACGGCTCATAAGAGTGCCCTTAGTTCAATTCATGATGCAGCGTTGATAGAAGCGCCTTTACTGGCGCAGCTAGTCCTAGCTGTTGTGGTTTGGATAAGTTATACCAAATCCCTTGGTTGTGTTCCATTACCTGAGTAGGTTGGTCGGATAAATCGTATAAAATAGGGGTGATATCTAAGTGGTAATGGCTAAAGGTATGCCGGAAAGATATCAAGGTTTGTTCGGTTTTAATTAACTTGTAATCTAGGTTAACCAATTGATTTTCATCGGAAATGCTTGCCTCTGGGAAGCAGTGTAGCCCTCCCCAGATACCAGCGGGTGGGCGTTTTTCCAGCCATACTCGCCCTTGGCAGTGCAAAATAATAAACCGAGTCTGTTTGACAGGTTTAGTTTTACTTGGCTTCTTGGTGGGGTAGAGCGCCTGACTATCATGCTGGTTAGCAACGCAGAGCGGTTGGATAGGGCATAGACTGCATTTGGGTTTGCTGCGAGTGCATACCATAGCGCCCATATCCATCATGGCTTGATTGTAGTGTTCAACATCTTGGTCTGGGGTGTGAGTTTTGGCAATATCCCACAGCCTATTTTCAACGGCTTTTATTCCAGGCCACCCCTCAACAGCATTAGCGCGAGCTAGAACGCGTTTTACGTTACCGTCCAATATGGCGTGTGGTTGATTGTATACTGAAGATAGGATAGCTCCTGCTGTAGAGCGTCCTACTCCGGGTAAGGCAAGTACTTCTTCGAACTGAGTTGGAAATACCCCCGCATGCTGATCGCGCACTATTTGTGCCGCTTTATGTAGGTTACGGGCTCTAGCGTAATAACCCAGCCCAGTCCAAAGGTGTAGCACCTTGTCAATATCGGTATTTGCTAATGAGGTGATATCTGGAAACTGTGTGATAAAGCGTTCGAAATACGGAATCACTGTCGCTACTTGGGTCTGCTGGAGCATTATTTCAGACAACCATACCTTATAGGCGTTTTTATTTTGTTGCCAAGGTAGGTGCTTGCGTCCGTATTTGTGGTACCAATCTAGAACTTGCTGTGCAAAAGGGGTCACTAAAATTTCCACTGTATCTCTAAGAGGGTCTAAAATTGCACCACAACTCAGATATATTGCAAGTACAAGTGCGTCGAATGTCCGTGAACTTCTCGCATATTGTTATGACTTTAGTATAATCCCCGCTCTGAGTAATCGATGAACAGACAAAACAGGCAGGACAATGAGCGAAGTAACGACTAATGAATACACTGAAGACGGAAAACTAGTACGCAAAGTACGCAGTTTTGTTCGTCGAGAAGGTAGACTAACCAAAGGTCAAGCGACAGCTTTAGAAGAGTGCTGGCCAGAAATGGGCATCGATTACCAAGATCAAAAATTGGTTTGGGAACAGGTTTTTGGCAATGCAAACCCAGTGGTACTAGAAATCGGTTTTGGCATGGGGACGTCTTTGGTTGAAATGGCAAAGAATGCTCCACATAAAAACTTTATCGGTATCGAAGTTCATCGTCCTGGTGTAGGTGCGTGTTTGGCCCTTGCGCGAGAACAAGGCGTCAGCAACTTACGAGTGATGTGTCACGATGCCGTTGAGGTATTCGAGAATATGATTCCTGATTCTAGTTTGCATACATTGCAACTGTTCTTCCCTGACCCATGGCATAAAAAACGCCACCATAAACGCCGTATCGTTCAGCTAGATTTTGCTGAGATGGTTCGCCAGAAGCTGTCTCTAGGCTCTGGTGTTTTCCATATGGCAACAGACTGGGAAAACTATGCTGAGCATATGATTGAGATTATGAACCAAGCTCCAGGCTATGAAAATCTTGCTCAAGACGGCGACTATATTCCTCGTCCTGAAGAACGCCCATTGACTAAGTTTGAGGCTCGTGGTCATCGCTTAGGGCATGGTGTTTGGGATATTAAGTTTAAGCGTATAGCTTAAACTGACGACTGAACTTAGGAATGTCCATGTTTCAATATGCGATCCTTGCCAATCCAGGGCACAACCGAATCTACTTTGATACTGCAGTCAAGATTGCCTGCTCTGAGTTGATGGCTATCTTGGAGTCTATGCAGTTAGTCGTTTCTGAGGTGTTAGAAAAAGATGTAGGCCTACCGGCTGCGTTAGTATTTGAGTCTGAGCAAGAGCTTAATGCGCAGCAGCTTACGCGCATCTCAGCGTCATCAATCTACTATGCCATTTTTCAAATTGTAGAGGGTGGCTTACTCAAACCGCTACAACCTACACCCTTCAACACTTTCCCTGAAAGCATGAGTCAGATTCTGCGCTATACCGGAAAAACCAATGAGCAGTTTACACGCTTGATGGTGAACCTAGGCTTGAGTGCAGCTAACACCTCTGGAGAGAACAAGTGTTTGATGGACCCTATGTGTGGTAAGGGGACAACCCTTTATGAAGGGTTGATCCAAGGTCTGGATGTCGTGGGGGTTGAGATCAACGCCAAATGGGTACAAGAGACTCAAACATTCATCGTGAAGTACATGAAGAATGGTCGCTTTAAGCACAAAGTAGTTAAAGAGAAGCGTACCGGCTCTGGTGGTAAGAAGATTGCAGATGGATTTGCTATTCAAGCCGCACACTCCAAAGAAGCATTTGCCAATGAGCAAAGCCAAACTATGAAGTTATATGCGGCAGATACCCGTATCATTAATCAGATAATTAAGAAAAACAGCTGCGACATCATGGTTTCAGATCTGCCTTATGGGGTACAACACGGCAGTAAAAACAGTAAAGATACCAAGATGGCACGTAGCCCGTTAGCCTTACTTGAAGAGGCGTTGCCAGCCTGGAAGCAGGTGTTGAAATCAAAAGGCGCTATTGTACTGTCGTATAATGAGTTTACCCTTAAATGGAAAGAGCTTGCGGCATTATTTACTGAGATGGGCTTTGAGGTAAAAGACAAGCAGCCGTATGTTGGCTACATACATAGGGTTGACCAGTCCATTAACCGTAATATTTTTATTGCAGTTAAGCCTTAAATAGAGTCAGAAAATTATCTAAAAAAGCCAACTTTACGTTGGCTTTTTTAGTCCTGAAACCTGAGTAATACAAGGTGGAGCATGAAACCTACAGCGCAAATATTAGAAGATATATTGGCACAAGTGTCCCCTTTGATTGGCCAAGGAAAAGTGGCGGATTATATTCCTGCGTTGGCGAAGGTGGCTAATAGCAAGCTAGGTATTGCCGTCTATACCAATGATGGACAAGTGATTACTGCTGGCGATGCCCAAGAGGCATTTTCCATTCAATCTATCTCTAAGGCGTTAAGTTTGACCTTAGCTATGCGTCTGTATGACCAACAAGAGATATGGCAGCGCGTGGGTAAAGAGCCGTCAGGGCAAGCTTTTAACTCACTCGTTCAGCTAGAGTTAGAGCAAGGCATTCCGCGTAATCCATTTATAAATGCAGGTGCTATTGTGGTCGCTGATATGCTTAACTGCCGCCTGAGTGCACCAAAGCATTATGTATTGGAGTTTGTAAGGCAGCTATCTGGCGGAACACATATTGTCTATGACAAGGTGGTTGCTGAATCGGAGATGATGCACGGCGATCGCAATGCAGCAATTGCATACTTGATGCGCTCGTTTGGTAATTTTGAAAGTGAGGTTTTACCGGTACTGCAAAGCTACTTTTATGCCTGTGCGCTGAAAATGAGTTGTGTAGATCTGGCAAAAACCTTTAGTTACCTAGCCAACAAAGGCCGCTCGGTACAAACTGGAAAAGAGGTGGTGTCAGCGATGCAAGCCAAACAGATCAATGCTTTATTAGCGACCTGCGGGTTGTATGATGGTGCGGGTGAATTTGCTTATCGAGTTGGTATGCCCGGAAAATCAGGTGTTGGCGGTGGTATCATTGCGATAGTACCGGGTGAAATGACCATAGCGGTTTGGTCACCAGAGCTTGATGACTCGGGAAATTCTTTAGCGGGTACTAAGGCGTTAGAGCTTCTTTCTGAGCGGATTGGTCGCTCTATATTCTAATACAGTTGACCCCTCACAGCAGAGGTCAACTTGGTTATTCATCATCTAACATAAAGGCTTCAAGCAGGTCATTTAAGAACAGTTTTCCTTTTTGTGTTACCTGCCAATGAGTATCGGTTTCTGTTAGGTAAGCTTTCTGTTTAGCCCACTCTATAGTGTCTTGAATTACACTAATTTCTAGACCGGTTGTAGCGATGAAATCTTGTTTAGGACAAGGTTCAATTAGACGAAAGCGATTCATGAAAAACTCAAATGGTCGGTCTTCCATTGCGACCTGTTGCACGCTATCTAGGTAAGGTTTAACCATATTCTGATAAGCCGAAAGGTAGCCTCGAGGGTGCTTTAACTTAGTGGTACGTAAAATCTGTCCATCGCTAAAGCTTAACTTACCATGCGAGCCGCAACCAATACCTAGGTAATCACCAAAGCGCCAGTAGTTGAGGTTGTGTTGGCATTGATAGCCGGGTTTGCTATAGCCTGAAATCTCATACTGCACATAGCCTGCATCGGTTAATTTCTGATGTCCACGCTCAAAGATATCCCATAGGTCATCGTCATCTGGTAATACGGGAGTTTTTGAGTAGAACAAGGTGTTGGGCTCAATGGTTAACTGATACCAAGAAAGGTGTGGCGGTGCGAGTTCAATCGCCTTATCAAGATCAGTAAGGGCCTGCTCGATACTCTGCACGGGTAAGCCATGCATCAGGTCTAGATTGAAGCTGTTCAAGCCAATGTTATGGGCTAGGTTTGCTGCATTAATAGCTTCATCTTTACCGTGTATACGGCCTAAACGCTCTAATTTTTGCTGTTCAAAGCTTTGCACCCCAATTGAGATACGGGTGATACCAGCATCAACGTATTGCGCAAATCGCTCCGCCTCAATCGTACCTGGATTGGCTTCCATGGTGACTTCAATATCTGTAGCAAAAGGGATGCGTGCTTGCACGCCATTAAGTAGGCGAGCGATCTGTTGTGGTGATATCAGGCTTGGGGTACCACCACCGATAAATATTGAAGTCAGAGACCTGCTTTGGATAGAGGAGCTGTATTCATTCAGGTCGGTGTCTAAATCTTCCAATAGTGCATCAATATAGACCTGTTCAGGTATATCGCCTTTTAGGGCGTGCGAGTTGAAATCACAATAGGGACATTTCTGTACACACCATGGGATATGTACGTATAGACCTAGCGGTGGTGGAGTAAGTTGACTCATAGGGCGTTATTTAGCTCTTGGAATAGCTTAGTAAGTGCTTTACCACGATGAGAGAGTTGTTTCTTGCGCTCGGCTGGAAGTTCAGCGGAAGCGCAATCATCCTCTGGTACATAAAAAACGGGATCATATCCAAAGCCATTTTCACCTTGTGCTTCGCTTAATATGCGACCTTCCCATTTACCGTGGCACACGATTGGGGTTGGATCATTAGCATGGCGCATATAAACCAATACACAATGAAAGCGAGCACTACGCGATGGTTGTGGTACATCTTTCATTTCTTCGAGTAGTTTTTCAAGGTTTTGTTGGTCCGATGCATCTTCACCAGCATAGCGTGCTGAGTAGATACCTGGCGCTCCCTGTAGGAAGTCCACCTCTAATCCAGAGTCATCTGCGATAGCGGGTAAGCCAGTTTGTTGCGCGGCGTGTCTGGCCTTAATTATGGCATTCTCAATAAAGGTAGTACCCGTTTCTGGTACATCCGATACCTTGAATTCACTCTGAGCTCTAACGTCGAATCCAAAATCAGATAGCAGGTTCGCCATTTCACGAACTTTGCCTTGGTTTCCGGTAGCTAATACAAGTTTTTGAGGTGTGCTCAAGGGTTACTCCTGAGTATAAAAGGTTTGATTGAATCTAAGTATGCCACTGCCTTTGTTGCCTGCATCTACGTTGATCTCAAAGCGAAAGGTTTCGTTTTCAGAGATAGGAAGCTCTGCAATATAGTAGATAGCATCGCCCTGTTTTATCGGCTTAAATTCAAGTTTTCGAGTATTTCCAATAAGGTTTTTGGCGCTTCCAGTAAGGGTTACTGGGGTCGCTTTTTTACCTAAGCTATAAAGGTCTAAGGCACTAATGTTGAGCAGAGCGACATAAGGGTTACGCTTTAGTTTTAGCTCAGAGGCAATTTTAGGGGAGATGAAGGTTGAGTTAAACGCAGAGTAATGAACCTCAACATCCTTAAAACGGATAAATTGATTGGCATAACTTACGCTCGAGACGCTAAGTAATGCTACTACAGACAATAGCTTAATTATGGTCGACTTCATTACTCCCCCATATGTCATTAAAGGCTATACCAGATAGGACCAAACAATGAACTGGTAAGGTCACCAATCAAGAAGTTAGCAAACTGCAGTGCAACAAATAGCACCAATACACTTAGGTCTAAACCACCCATTGCTGGAAGGATACGACGGATTGGGGCTAACATTGGTTCAGTAAGTTGATGGAAAACATATTCAACAGGACTACGGCCTTGACTGACCCAGCTTAGAATTGCGCGTAGTAGTAGTATCCAGAACAGTAAAGTACCTGCCGATTTAATCAGTGCCATTAGACCAATAATCAAAAGATCCGGAGTAAAGCCGGCAGCGCCATTTGAGGCGATCAACATCAGTAATACAAACTTTATCACACAGAGTAGATAGGCAAATAAAATGGTTGCGAGATCAATACTGCCTACTGAGGGAATGACTCTGCGTAGCGGCTTTAAAACCGGTTGAGTTGCTTTAATAATAAATTGAGAAAACGGGTTGTAGAAGTCAGCACGCGCAGCTTGTAGCCAGATGCGTAAGATAACCACCATGATATAAAGGTCAAATAAGGTGTTGACCAAAAACTGCATCGAGTTCATTGCAATTCCTTTGTTAAGTGAAAATTAAAATTGGGATTCCATCTCTTCGGCACGCTGTATGGCGGCGCGCATTGACTCCGCCACTGTGTCGCAAAGATGCTGTTGTTTAAATACTTCTATAGCTTGAGCTGTTGCACCACCTTTAGAGGTGACTTGAGCCCTTAGGGTTTCAAGATCAAGCTCTGGATTTTCTATGACCATTTGAGCTGCCCCTAATGCCGATTGCTGCACCAGCAACCGAGCGGTCTGTTCCGTAAAACCTTGTGCTTGTGCTTCTTTTTGCATGGCTTCCATAAACAGGAAGAAGTATGCAGGAGAGCTACCCGCTGCGGCAATAACATTATTGATTTGAGGCTCATCTTCTACCCAACATACCTCACCAACGGCTTTCATTAGCTGGCTAGCGTAGAGTTTATGCTCTTCAGGTACAGAATGTGGTGCAAATAAGCCGCTCATACCAAGCCCAATCAGTGAGGGGGTATTTGGCATAACACGGATGATATCTGCTGGTGTTGCAAGCATCTCGGTAAGCCTTGGCACTGTAATCCCAGCTGCGATAGAGATAATCAGCTTTCCGTTAAGATCCAGCGCTGAAAATGGTGAGATGACTTGTTGCATAAGCTGAGGTTTAACAGATAACACAACAACCTCGGCTGCGGCTACTGCCGCTAGATTGTCTTGGCTGGAATGAATGCCATAGGTCGCAGCTAGGGCATCTCTTTTATCAGGAGAGGGTGCCGTTGCGGTGATGCTCTGTGCTGGATATCCACTGCCTACAAGCCCTGCAATAATAGAGCGAGCCATATTTCCTGCGCCAATAAAGGCAATCGTTCGGTGTTCAATCTGTGCCAACTTGCCAATCCTTGTATCAAAATCAGTTCTGAGGCTGATTATCTTACTATAGAAACGCACGAGTTAACCTAGATTGCCAATAAGTAAAACGCGATTGTAGGTGCTTGATTTGAGGTATATCACAAATGACAACCGATATGTGAACAAGGTGCTCACTTTAGGTATGCAGAATTTGATTAAAACTAAAAGCCAGTTAACATTTTATTTACATCGCATCGAATTCTGAACTTTATGATTCTTATGCGCTTTATAAGCTAGTTTCACTTAGATAGGACGTCACAATATGAAAAAAATGTTAGGAGCGTTACTTGCCATTGCGGTTTCAGGTTCAGCGTTTTCCGATATACCAAAGAGCTTCACGGTAGGTACTGCCTCTCAAGGTGGAACCTATTTTACTTATGGCTCCGGTTGGGCAAATTTAGTCTCCAGTAAGTTAGGTATTCCTGGTGGTGGTGAGGTAACGGGTGGTCCAACACAAAACCTAGCCTTGGTTCATACGGGAGAGCTGGCGTTTGGTTTGACCACAATGGGACCTGCGGCTGAAGCGCTAGCGGGCAAAAGCCCATTAATGCCAGGTATGAAAATGGATCAAGTGCGAGCTATTTTCCCTATGTATCAGACTCCCTTTTCTATCACCACTTTGACTTCGTCTGGTATCACCTCTATTTCTGAAATTCCAAAAGGCGCTAAGATTGGATTTGGTCCCGCGGGCTCTACTTCAGATACCTACTTTCCAAAAATGCTGACCCTGTTAGGCGTTGACTATCAAAAGCGTAATGGTGGGTGGAATGACCTAGTTGGACAACTGCAAGATGGTTTGATTGATGTGATTGCATTTGCTGCAGGTATCCCAATTCCTGCGGTAAGCCAGCTTGAGGTGCAACAAAAGATCAATATCATCTCAATGTCTGATGACGAGATCAAAAAGATCACCGCTGAGTTCCCTGTATCTCAGTTTGAAATCCCAGGTGACACCTATAGCACATTAGGTGGTAAGCCTTCGAACGTGGTTTCAATGTGGAACTTTGCCATAGCTAATGCCTCATTGTCGGACGAATTTGTATATGACGTAGTGAACATTGTTATGGGACAGCACGACGATATGATGCGCATTCATAAATCGGCTAAGACAACCATTCCTGAGAATTACATCCATAACACGACTATTAAGTGGCACCCAGGGGCTGTGAAATGGTTTGAAGAACACGGCTACAAGATCCCTGAAAACCTAAAATAGACCTAATAGAGCCTGTTTAGGCTCATAGCGCTACATAGCCCGTGGATAGTGGGTTGTGTAGCGCTACATTAATTGAAATTGTTAGTCGGCTCTCAGATAAGCCCTTGCGGCTTCCTTTTTTAAGAAGTACTCATGACTGATACTAAATTAGATACCGAACACGTCGATAGAGACATAGTGATGCCAAATCAGCGCATCTTTTATGGCTACAGAAGTGTACTGTTTATTGCTGTTACCATCATTTATGCCTTATTCCACATTATCTGTTTAAATATATACCCTCTTGAGAGTTGGACTTATCGAATCTTGCACGTCACAGGAGCGGTAGGGATTGGCTTCATTCTTTATAGCTCGAAGACCTTTTCTGGTCATGGCTCAGATAGCAAAGTAACTCAAGGTAAACCTTACTTAATCGTAAGTAGTTGTGCGCTGCTATTAGTGCTATACGCTATTTATGCCCTTGGTATGATAAACCTTAAGCTCATGAATGGTGAATTTCCTACCCCAGAATTTGAGAAGCTGCATTTTGGGTATCCGTTAACCGCGGCAACCGTAATTGCTATTGTGGCGGGCTTCTTTCAGCCAAGGCTAAGGCATCACATTTCTATCTCAGATATCTGCTTAGTGTTAGCTATGCTAGCGAGCTCTTATTATCTGCTAATAAATTTAGACACTACCGCACTGCGTATGCGCGCGGGAACTAACTTTGTGACTCAGGGGAATGTGTATGCAGCTCTGAGTGGCATGCTATTACTGCTCGAGCTTACCCGCAGGCTGACCGGAAGTGCGTTAGTTGTGATTATCTTAGCCTTTGTCGGCTATGGATTTGCAGGCCCAATGCTACCTGGCTTTCTTAATCACAATGGATTCCACTTTAATCGACTGATTACCTATCTTTATACTGATAAAGGTATTCTCGGTACCACCACAGCGGTTTCTTCGACCTATATTATTTTGTTTATTATCTTTGCTGCCTTTTTACAGGTATCTAAGGTGGGGGAGTACTTTGTTAACTTCTCCTTTGCTTTGGCGGGCAGAAAGCGCGGCGGACCTGCTAAGGTTGCTATCTTTTCGTCGGGATTGATGGGGACGATTAATGGCACCAGTGCGGGTAACGTAGTTGCAACAGGTTCACTTACTATCCCTTTAATGCAGCGCGTTGGTTACAAACCGAAAGAGGCGGCAAGTATCGAGGCTGCGGCCTCGACGGGTGGCCAAATAATGCCGCCAATTATGGGGGCGGGAGCTTTCATCATGGCGGAGATTACGGGTATCCCGTATACCGAGATCGTGGTTGCAGCTGTGCTACCTGCCATCTTCTATTTTTTCAGTATTTACCTGATGGTGGATACCGTTGCCGCACGTGAAAACATGCTAGGTCTGCCTAAGGATCAGATCCCTAAACTGGGTTTGATCATGCGCCAAGCCTATCTGTTTATGCCGATCCTTATCCTTATTATCGCGCTATTTCTGGGTTATTCGGTGATCCGCTCAGGAAGCCTTGCCATTATTGCCGCCGTTGTTGTGAGTTGGCTGACGCCGCATAAGGTTGGAATACGCAGTATAGGTCGCGCCTTAAATACAGCTTCAGTGATGTCGGTGCAGATCATAACCGTATGTGCTGCTGCTGGGATAATTGTTGGGTGTATCGCGTTGACTGGTATCGGAGCTAGGTTCTCTTCTATGCTATTGGCAGTAGCAGAAAATTCTCAGCTGCTCGCGTTAATGTTTGCTATGTTGATCTCCATCATTCTGGGGATGGGCATGCCAACGACCGCCGCGTATGCAATCGCAGCCTCAGTGGTTGCCCCAGGACTGATTGAGATCGGTATTGAACCGCTGACGGCGCACTTCTTTGTATTCTATTACGCGGTGCTATCAGCCATAACTCCTCCGGTGGCTCTTGCCAGTTATGCGGCGGCGGGTATATCTAACTCTAACCCGATGGAGACATCTATTACCTCGTTTAAGGTCGGGATTGTTGCATTTGCTATCCCATATATGGCCTATTTCAATCCAGTGGTGTTTATGGATGGCAGCTACTTTGAGATAGCCTATACGGTTTTCTTTGGTATTGCGGCTATCTATCTAATGATAGGTAGTATTCAAGGTTGGCTGTTTGGGCGAGCAACTAAGTTGCTAAGATTGGCAGGGTTTGTCTATTCCATTCCAATGATAATGGGCGTCATGCTGTTTGAGATTACAGGCGTTATATTGCTGGTGGCCTTGTATCTGAAAAATCGAAAAAAGGCCGCAGTGGCTGACTTAGCCTAAAGGTTATACAAAAACAAAATGAGCTCCATAAGGAGCTCATTTTTTATATGGGTAGCTAGCTTAGTTTCGCGAGCCGAAGATAGCGGTTCCGATCCTGACCATAGTGCTTCCGGCCTCAATAGCGGCAGGCATATCACCGCTCATCCCCATAGATAAGGTGTCTACCTGGGGGTATAAACACTGCAACTGCTCAAACATAGCGCTAAGCTGTTTGAACGCTTCAAGTTGTTGCTGATGGTCTGCAACCGCCGCTGGGATAGACATTAAGCCACGTAAGGTAAGGTTTGGAAGCTCAGTAATAGCTTGCGCAAGCTCAAGCACCTGCTGCTCATCAACCCCAGACTTGCTCTCTTCGGCACTGGTATTGACCTGAATTAGTACCTGTAGTGGTGGCAGGTCAGTACCCCTTTGTTGGCTTAAACGCTTGGCTATTTTGGTTCGCTCAATGGAGTGAACCCAGTCAAAGTTTTCTGCTATAGGGCGCGTTTTGTTTGATTGTATTGGACCAATAAAGTGCCATTCGATCTCAAACTGGCTATGATGTTCTTGAAAGTATTGGATTTTTTCTACGCCTTCTTGCACGTAGTTTTCACCAAACTGCCTATGACCTGCGCCGAGAGCATCTAATATAGCTTGATTCGGCTTGGTTTTACTCACGGCCAGCAGTTGTACAGATTGGGGTGGTCGCCCAAACTTAAGTTCGTAGTCACGAATCTCATCTTGGATTCGCTCTAAGTTTACTTGGATTGTCTGCATAGTTTTGACTTAACAGGAATTAATATGGATATCACTGAATTACTTCGCTTTAGTGTAAAGCATAATGCGTCAGATCTACATCTATCATCTGGGTTACCGCCTATGATTCGTATAGATGGTGATGTGCGTCGCTTAGAAATCGATGCTTTAAGTGAAACCGAGGTACACAATCTGGTGTTTGACATCATGGATGATGCCCAGCGTAGTGAATTTGAGGCAAAGTTAGAGCTGGATTTTTCCATTGAGTTGGATTCGGTGGGACGGTTTAGGGTTAATGCCTTTCAGCAAAGTAGAGGGGCTTCAGCGGTATTTAGAACCATACCTATGACTATTCCTTCTCTAGAGCAGTTGGATGCACCTGCAATCTTTGAACAGATTGCAAATTATGAAAGAGGTTTGGTGCTGGTTACAGGCCCAACCGGCTCTGGGAAATCGACCACTCTTGCGGCTATGGTGGACCATATCAACCGCAATCAAAATAAGCATATATTGACCATTGAAGACCCAATTGAATTTGTTCACCACAGCGATAAGTGTTTGATCAATCAAAGAGAGGTACATAGAGATACCCATAGCTTTAAAGCGGCCTTGAGGTCTGCATTGCGTGAAGACCCCGATGTCATTTTGGTGGGTGAACTGCGAGATATGGAAACCATTAGCTTAGCGCTAACGGCAGCCGAAACCGGGCATCTGGTGTTTGGTACGTTGCATACCAGTTCAGCGGCAAAGACTATCGATAGGGTTATCGATGTATTTCCGGCAGGAGATAAGAATATGGTGCGCTCGATGATCTCTGAATCATTGAAGGCGGTGATTGCGCAGAAACTGCTAAAGCGTGTTGGTGGAGGGCGAGTGGCATGCCATGAGGTCATGATGGCAAACCCAGCCATACGTAACCTGATCCGTGAGGATAAGGTTGCACAGATGTATTCAGTAATTCAAACCGGTGCAGCGCATGGTATGAAGACCATGGAGCAGTCAGCTCGTGAGATGCTACAAAAGGGTTTGGTCAGCGTTGATGAGGTGAATGCTAAAATAGAGCAAACCTCAGGTATCGGTCTATAAGCTGCCTATGTTGACTAAAATGGATGTTAACGGCGTAGGATCAAGGGATATGTATTATGGAACTGAGTCAAATATTAGAGGCAATGATCGAGCATAAGGCTTCCGATCTTTATATTACGGTTGATTCACCTTGTATGTTTCGAGTTGATGGAGAGTTAATAGCATTTGGGGAGTGCTTACATCAATCTGGAGTGAACGCTTTACTTGATAGCATAATGGACAATGATCGCCGCAAAGAATATCGCAATATTAGAGAGTCTAATTTTGCTATTGAGTCCGGTGAAGGGCGATTTAGGGTAAGTGCTTTTTATCAGCGAGATCTGCCTGGAGCTGTGATACGCCATATTGAGACTGTCATTCCATCCATGGAACAGCTTGGCTTGCCAGATAGCATTAAGCAGCTGGCATTGACAAAAAGAGGCCTAGTGCTGGTGGTGGGAGCGACCGGTTCTGGTAAATCAACCACCCTTGCAGCTATGGTTGGACACAAAAACAATCAGCATAAGGGACATATTCTAACCGTTGAAGATCCAATAGAGTTTGTGCATCAGCATCACTCATGCATTGTTACTCAAAGAGAGGTTGGCTTAGATACAGAAAGCTATGAAATTGCGCTGAAAAATTCTCTGCGCCAAGCACCAGATATGATAGTGATTGGTGAGATAAGAACTGCGGAAACTATGCGCTATGCAATGACCTTTGCTGAGACGGGGCATCTGTGTGTTGCAACCTTGCATGCTAATAATGCCAACCAAGCCTTAGAGCGTATTTTGCATCTAGTACCTAAAGAGCAAAGAGAGCACTTTCTACTGGACTTGTCACTAAACCTAAAGGGAGTCGTAGCCCAGCAATTAATGCGCGACAAACAAGGCCAAGGACGTCATCTAGCCTTAGAGGTATTGCTTGCTACTCCACGGGTTTCAGAGCTGATTCGACAAGGTGAAATCAGCGAAGTGAAGAGCTATATGTCAAAGACACTTAGTGATGGCGTTTGTACCTTTGACCGCTCGCTATTTGATTTAGTTATAGAGGGGAAGGTGAGTGAAGAAGATGCTCTGAGAAGTGCTGATTCTAGTAATGAATTACGCCTAAAACTAAAGAATCACCGAGGCGGTGATTCTACAAGCAGCTTAGATGATATCAGCATTGATATGGGTTAGCCCCATTGCGATTCAAACCAACTCTCTAAAATAATGACGGCTGATTGACAGTCAACATTGCCTTTGGTTAGGGCTTTGTAGCCTCCCATAGAAAACAATTCAGAGCGTGCTTCCGTTGTGGATAGGCGCTCATCGTGTAACTCGACCTTGACCCCAAACATACCATGTAGGCGGTTGGCAAATTTCTTGGCTCTAGGGGCTATGGTGGCAAGATCTTTGCCGTGCAGGTCTGTAGGTAAGCCAACCACGACTAGGTCTGGTTTCCACTCTTTGAGTTGTGCCTCGATATCATTCCAGTTTGGGATACCATCTTTGGCCTTGAACGCCTTTAAGGGAGAGGCGGTGCCGGTTATCTCTTGGCCTATGGCGCTACCAATGCTTTTAGTGCCGTAATCAAATGCCATTATGGTTCTGCTGCTACTCATGCGTGTCCTATCTGGGTGGAAAGTTGAGCAATATCGATACCAAGAGATTGCACGGCACTGTTCCATCGTTCTTGTACTGGGGTGGTAAAAATAATTTCTGGGTCGGCTTTGGTGGTTAGCCATGAATTGTCAGCTAGTTCACTTTCAAGCTGACCGGCTTCCCAACCTGCATAGCCAAGAGCTACCAAGTATTTTTCGGGTTCTTGAGTTGTACCTAACACTTGCAGGATATCCTTGGAGGTGGTCATGGTGATCGTCTCCGTCATATCAATACTAGATTGATATTTGTCTTTGGGATGATGCAGGATGAATCCTCGGTCTTCTGCAACTGGTCCACCATTGTGCACCGGCTGATTCAAGCTATCTTGGGTAAGGGGAAGATCAGAGCAGACCTCAACCTTTTCAAGCATACTTTTGACCGTAATATCGATTGGAGCATTGATTATAATCCCCATTGCACCGTTCTCATTGTGCTCACAAATATAGACAACAGAGCGTTCAAACAATGAGTCTTGCATGCTGGGCATGGCAACTAAGAAGTGATTGGTTAGGTTCATGCTCAGTCTCCGAGGTATTGGCAATCTTAAGTATAGCTACTGGTCACCTTAACAAAGGGGACCAGTCATACTAATCACGCTTGAATATTATGGACGTACGTAACGTTCAATTGCATCCATAAGCTTGCCCGTTATTGAAACGTCAAAGGCGGCTTCAATTTCTCGAATGCAGGTGGGGCTAGTTACATTGATTTCAGTAACTTTATCGCCAATAACATCCAATCCAACAAAGATTAACCCTTTTTGTTTCAGAGTTGGCGCAATCGCGTTGGCGATTTCCCAGTCAGTGTCGGTCAGTGGGCGAGCAACCCCTGTACCGCCAGCAGCAAGATTGCCACGGGTTTCTCCCTCAGCTGGAATGCGCGCTAAACAATATGGCATAGGCTCGCCATCAACAATTAAGATACGCTTGTCACCATTGCTGATATCAGGAACAAAGGTTTGAGCTAAGGCGTAGTTTTGTCCATGGTTGGTTAAGGTTTCAATAATCACCGAAACGTTAGGGTCGTTTTTCTTCACGCGGAAGATAGATGCGCCGCCCATACCATCGAGAGGCTTGAGGATCACATCACCATGCTGCTCCTGGAATGCCTTAATCTTTTCAGCCTTACGGGTAACTATGGTGGTCGGAGTTAGCTCTGCAAACCATGCGGTATAAAGCTTTTCGTTACAGTCACGAAGGCTTTGTGGTTTATTCACTATGAGTGTGCCTTTTTCTTCCGCACGTTCAAGGATGTAGGTTGCATAGATATATTCGGTATCAAACGGTGGATCTTTACGCATTAATACAACATCGAGATCAGAGAGTTCGATGGTTTGCTCAGATAGAATCTCATACCAAGATTCTGGGTTTTGTTCGACCTTAAGGATCTTGGTATCAGCGATAGCAACCCCTTGATCAAGTTGCAGGTCTTGCATCTCCATATAGTGGAGTTCATAGCCACGCTTTTGTGCTTCTAAGAGCATGGCAAAGCTTGAGTCTTTTTTGATATTGATGGATGAGATTGGGTCCATCACGATCCCTAATTTGATCATCTTTCTCTCCTAGCCAAGGTCGCCGAAACGGACTTGCAGTGCGGTAATAGCGGTTAGTGCGGCGGTCTCAGTTCTAAGAACTCGAGGGCCTAAAAGTGTTTGTTCAAAATCGAGCTCACTGGCTCGATCTATCTCATTGTCAGATAGCCCACCTTCTGGACCGATCAACAGTTTAACCTGCTCAACAGGTTGTGGTAGTGAATTAATTGAATAAGGTGCGCGAGGGTGAAGATTGAGCTTAAGCCCTTGATATTCTTCTTTACACCACTCTTCTAGAGGCATAACCGGACGAATTACGGGAACCTTGTTACGCCCACACTGTTCGCAGGCCGAAATAGCGATTTTTTGCCATTGCTGCAGTTTCTTCTCAAAGCGCTTAGCGTCTAGCTTTACACCACAGCGCTCAGAGATAAGAGGAGTAATAGTGTTTACGCCCAGCTCGACAGACTTTTGTATGGTGAACTCCATCTTATCGCCACGAGAAATAACCTGCCCAAGATGGATATCTAAAGGGGATTCGACGTTATTTGTAGTGCGTGAGGTGATCTCTACTGTGACGTTTTTCTTGGTTACGTCGCTTATAGTCGCTGTGTATTCGAATTCTGAGCCATCGAACAACAGGATATCTTGGCCTGGCTGCATGCGAAGTGCTCTACCAATATGACCGGCAGCATCATCAGTGAGCTGAACCTTGGAATCTGATGCTATTGGCGTTGGATGATAAATCCGTGGGATGCGCATTGCTTTTATTTCCTAATCGAATCGAGGTCTAATAAGCTTAATATGGTATCTCATACGCCAAATAACAAGGCTCTAATTAGTGCCTAACCCGATTTATAACCCGCCTTACATTTTTGAGTGACGAATGGGTTATCGTTGCCCTGAATCGACTTAATTAGTTGATTTCGCTTACACTCCCAAGCCGTAACTGGGTGCTGTTTATTCCAGCTATTCATCAAGCGCTTTTGTTGCTTTGATAATCGAACGTGATAGTGGTTTGACATATAGAGGTAAGCCCTTGCTATAGCGCCTCTTGCTTGCTGTGGAGCCATCACTTTATCGTGTTTAAAGTTCACATACATATGGCATTGGCCATAGGTAACATCGGCAGTGGATGGATGCCATTGATTGAAAGAGTAATTAGATCTGTCACCATTGACCTCACCGACAGAGGGGACAAGGTTATGCAAATCCGCTTCCATCACCTTGTATACGGGGTCGTGTCTGGTGCAGTTCTTACGACCACCGTCTTGCCAGCATTGACGTTGTTTCCCAAGATGTGCTGCCGGTACTATGTGCTCCCATTCAATGCGATTTGCACGCTTAGGCTGTTTGCGGACCTTGTAGCCACAACTGCTTAAATCAGGAGTGCCTTTTTTACCGTGCCACTGGATATGACAACCACAATAAAAACTCTCGGGGTGCTGTTTAAATATGGATACGGCTAGACGCTTTGATTGCGAGAAAGAGTGAGGTGCAGCGACTGCGGTGACGGAGAATAGGGCTGTCACAAGCCACAAAAATCGAGACAAAATATTATTACTGCTAAAAATTAAGCGCGCATGATATCGCCTATTTGATAGCGATGCTAGAGGCTTTTATGACAGCTGTTTACCAGTAAAAAGCAGTTTATTTCCGCACAGTTTACAGGTATAGGCGCTGTGGTTGCGGACTACCTTGTTGTGTCTGCGAATAGACAATGGATAGTAGTTACAGCCACAGTGGTACTCAAAGGTCTTGCCTTGTACTGATTTAACATCCATTGAGTGGGTTCGCTTAGCGGGAATGTTGAATACACGCTCCATGGTGTATTGCCATTCTTTTCCGTGTGGGCGAACTCGACCAAAGACCTGAAAGGTAATTAGATGTGCTAACTCATGGGCTAGCACTTCATCGATAAATGCAGTGGGGTTTTCTTGGGCGAGAACCATATTTAGCTTGATAATATTGAGCTGCAATAGAGCTTGCCCTGCCGCTTTACCCCGCAGGTTGAATTGAAGTTGTGGCGTTGAAAAGGTGCGTTCAAAGTGCTGATTAGCAGTATTGATCAGTGATTTCAGTTTGGTATCGATTTGCTGCTGGAAGCTGTTCATTGAGTAACAAGGTTTGGATTATTAAGCAGAGTGTATCGCTATGTGTAACATAAAAAAAGCGGACTATTCAGCCCGCTACAGTTAATTAGGTGAGAAGTTTATCGCTTTTTACTCAATGGGTGTTTCTTTTACGGAGTGTTTCTTTTGAATGGTAGCGTGATAGGCGTGCCATGTACCATAACCAAGCATAGGCATAGTGACTATCATCCCGATTCCGTAGCTAGCAAATCCAATCAGTACCCCTCCGCAGATAATCGCTGCCCACACTCCCATTGCCATAGGGTTCTTTCTAACGGCATTAAAACTGGTAAATACTGCGGTCATAACATCGACACGGCGTTCAAGCATCAAGGGAATAGAAAATACAGAGATACTAAACACGAGGTTGGCAAGAATGAAGCCAGCAATTGAACCGGTAATTAAAAATGGTGCAAACTCTATGATGCTAGCATTTGCTACCGATGGATATAGCGCATGTAGCAAAGCGGCGATTCTCATCCATAGAATCATGGTAACTACAAGGATGACGGCAAATGCCCACTGAGAGGTGGAATTTCGGGTTATCGCTTTCATTGAGTGTACTAGGTTGGGCTGTTTGCCCTTCTCTCTAGACCAACTAACGTCATATAAGCCGAGAGCTAAGAAGGGGCCTATCAGCATAAAGACGATTAAAGCCGGTAGAACAACTAAGTGTGAATGAACCCCTTGCAGGTTTATTAACCCCACAATCGCCGCCGCCGCAACGGCAAAACATAGTCCGTAAACTAAGCTGATGAAGGGAGCGCGAAGCATATCGTTGAGCCCCAAGGCGAGCCATTGGAAAGGGTCGCTAATACTGATTTTATTGCATGGTATGGTCTTCGCGTATTCGCTATCGCTGATACGTTCAGACGCTTGAAAGTCATTTTCATTAAATGTACGAGGCATTGTATCCTCCTGTCTCTGTCCCGTAATTACGTCGGTTAGGATGAAGTAGCGCACTTCTTAGTCCCTGAACCTCGTAGAAACTGCCTCCTTAAACTTTTTCATCGTTCCTGATGCCCTGCAAAAGTTGACTGGCTTAACAGTTTGTTCAGCTATAACTATTGTCTTAGATACCATCAATTACAAATTTTGGGTGTAATTAGTTCACGCTCACTTTATTTCAGGCATAAAAAAACCTCAGCAAGGCTGAGGTTTTAGTAAACAGAGTTCGAGGCGGTTATTTAATACCCGCAAAATCTTTAAGAATATCGGCTTTGTCTGTCGCTTCCCATGGGAATTCGTTGCGACCAAAGTGACCGTATGCTGCGGTCTTCTTATAGATTGGTTGAAGTAGATTTAGCATCTCTTGCAGGCCATATGGGCGTAGGTCGAAGTTTTGACGTACTGCTTCGATGATGATCTGATGTGATACTTTTTCAGTGCCAAAGGTTTCAATCATAATAGACGTTGGATCGGCAACACCAATTGCGTAAGAAAGTTGAATCTCACAACGGTCAGCCAGACCAGCAGCAACGATGTTCTTCGCTACATAACGTGCAGCGTAAGCAGCACTGCGGTCTACTTTAGATGGATCTTTACCAGAGAATGCACCGCCACCGTGACGTGCTGCGCCGCCGTAGGTATCTACGATAATCTTACGACCAGTTAGACCACAGTCACCCATAGGACCACCAATTACAAAGCGACCGGTTGGGTTAATAAAGAATTTGGTTTCTTTATTTAGCCACTCCGTTGGAAGTACTGGTTTGATAATGGTTTCCATTACAGCTTCACGAAGCTCAGGAGTAGAGATGTCATCGCTATGTTGGGTAGATAGAACGACTGCATCAATACCGACAATCTTACCTTGGTCGTATTGGAAAGTTACCTGAGATTTAGCATCAGGACGTAACCAAGGAAGTGTACCGTTCTTACGCACTTCGGCTTGCTTCTCAACTAATCGGTGAGAATAAGTGATTGGTGCCGGCATTAATACATCGGTTTCGTTGGTTGCATAACCAAACATAATACCCTGGTCACCAGCGCCCTGATCTTTAGGGTCTGCTTTATCAACACCTTGGTTGATATCTGGCGATTGTTTACCAATGGTATTTAGAATCGCGCAAGAATCGGCATCAAAGCCCATATCTGAGTGAACGTAACCGATTTCACGTACGGTTTGACGTGTAAGCTCTTCAATATCGACCCATGCAGAAGTGGTAACTTCACCACCAACCATGACCATGCCGGTTTTTACATATGTTTCACACGCTACGCGTGCCTTAGGGTCTTGCTCAATAATTGCATCTAGAACCGCATCAGAGATTTGGTCTGCAATTTTGTCAGGATGTCCCTCAGAAACCGACTCAGAGGTAAACAGGTGCTTAGCCATAGATGGGCTCCCTTCTATTTAGTTGATAAAAGATGCATTGGCATCCCTTAAGATGATTGTTAAGTAGATGTTTCTACTTCTGGACGTCTATTCTAAATTTGAATGACCGAAATACAAGCTTTATTTGCATATAAAAGTGAGTTAAATGCTCACTTTGTCAGTCGTTGGGCTGTAAAGCGTAAATAAAAGTCGTTGTAGGCACAAAAATAGATAGTAGCGCTTGAATGATGGAAAGCGTTTGCGGTAATAATTGTGCTCTGCGACAATAGTCGCCTTAGCTGGTCCTAATTATAGAGAGGTGCTGTAGATGCATCCAACTCTTGGGCAGTTAAGTCTAGGAATAATTCCATCAATTGCATATGCACTCAGGAGCAGACATGTCTTCCCGAAAAGATCTAGCCAATGCAATCCGCGCTTTAAGCATGGATGGCGTACAAAAAGCTAACTCTGGTCACCCAGGCGCCCCAATGGGGATGGCTGATATTGCCGAAGTATTATGGCGTGGTCACTTGAACCACAACCCTTCAAACCCTGAATGGGCTGACCGCGACCGTTTTATACTGTCAAACGGTCATGGATCAATGCTGATCTATTCTTTGCTTCATCTTTCGGGCTACGAGTTATCTATCGATGACCTTAAGAACTTCCGTCAGTTGCACTCTAAGACTCCAGGTCATCCAGAATATGGTTACGCACCTGGTATCGAGACCACCACAGGTCCTCTAGGTCAAGGCATCACCAATGCGGTTGGTATGGCAATGGCTGAAAAAGCACTTGCGGCTCAGTTCAACAAAGAAGGTCACGACATCGTTGACCACTACACCTATGCATTCATGGGTGACGGCTGTCTGATGGAAGGTATCTCACACGAGGCATGTTCTCTAGCGGGTACTCTAGGTCTTGGCAAGCTGGTTGCTTTTTGGGATGACAACGGCATCTCTATCGATGGTGAGGTTGAAGGCTGGTTCTCTGATGATACGCCTAAGCGTTTTGAAGCTTACGGCTGGCACGTAATTCCAGCAGTAGATGGCCATGATGCACAAGCAATCAACGCGGCTATCGTTGCGGCAAAAGCAGACCCTCGTCCAACACTTATCTGTACTAAGACTGTAATTGGTTTTGGTTCTCCAAACAAAGCGGGCACACACGACTGTCACGGCGCACCACTGGGTCAAGACGAAATCGTTGCCACTAAAGCTGCCCTTGGTTGGGAGCACGGTCCATTTGAAGTTCCTGCTGATATCTACGCACAGTGGGACGCAAAAGAGTCTGGCGCTGCAAAAGAAGCGGCTTGGAATGCGAAATTTGAAGCTTACGCAGCAGCATACCCGCAAGAAGCAGCTGAGCTTAAGCGTCGCGTTAACGGCGAACTTCCGGCACAGTGGGAAGAGAAAGCAAACCAAATCATTGCTGATCTTCAAGCAAACCCTGCAAACATTGCATCACGTAAAGCATCACAAAACGCACTAGAAGCGTTTGGTCAAATGCTTCCTGAGTTCATGGGTGGTTCTGCTGACCTTGCGCCATCAAACCTAACCATGTGGTCTGGCTCTAAGTCTCTTGAAGCGAATGATTTCTCGGGCAACTACATCCACTACGGTGTACGTGAGTTCGGCATGACAGCTATCATGAACGGTATTGCTCTGCACGGCGGTTTTGTACCGTACGGTGCAACCTTCCTAATGTTCATGGAATACGCGCGTAATGCAATGCGTATGGCGGCTCTGATGAAGATTCAGAACATCCAAGTTTACACTCATGACTCAATCGGTCTGGGTGAAGATGGTCCAACGCACCAACCAGTAGAGCAAGTAGCTTCACTGCGTATGACTCCAAACATGAGCACATGGCGTCCATGTGACCAAGTTGAATCTGCGGTTGCTTGGAAACTGGCTATTGAGCGTAAAGATGCACCAACAGCGCTTATCTTCTCTCGCCAAAACCTAGCTCAGCAAGAGCGTGATGCTCAGACTCTAGCGAATGTTGCTAAGGGTGGCTACATCCTTAATGATTGTGCTGGTACTCCAGAGCTAATCATCATTGCGACAGGTTCAGAAGTAGAGCTAGCAGTAGCTGCGCAAGCAGAACTTACAGCGGCTGGTAAAGCGGTACGTGTTGTATCTATGCCTTCTACTGACGCATTCGACAAGCAGGATGAAGCGTACCGTGAATCTGTACTGCCATCTTCAGTGACCAAACGTATCGCTGTAGAAGCGGGCATTGCTGATTTCTGGTACAAGTACGTTGGCTTCGGCGGCAAGATCATCGGCATGACAACCTTCGGTGAATCTGCTCCAGCAGGTGAACTATTCAAGATGTTTGGCTTTACTACTGAAAACGTAGTGAACACGGCTAAAGAGCTATTAGCTTAATAACCAGCCAATAATTGAAGTGAGCCAGCAGTATTACTGCTGGCTTTTTTTATGCTTAAAAAATGGCGTTCTTAGGTAAGTCACCATCTTTCGTTCTTTACGTCCTCGACTGACGTTATCTAAAATCAAACCACTAAATAACGACATTACTGCAATCAGGGCAATGGAGCTGGCGAGAATAGCAGTCGGAAATTTAGCAACCAGACCGGTCTCAAAAAACTCGATAACGACAGGGATACCTAAGGCTAGAGAGAGGCAAGAGAGTGCGAGAGTAATAATGCTAAAAAACAGTAATGGGCGAACATCTCTAAGTAGCAGCATGATGAAGTTTAATATCTTAAATCCATCTCGAAAGGTATTTAATTTACTCTTAGTTCCTTCCGGCCTTGATATATAACGGGTAGCCACCTCTTTGATCGGGATCTTGTGCTGTAAGGCGTGAACCGTAAGCTCGGTCTCTATTTGAAAACCATCACTGAATATAGGCAATGATTTTACGAAACGATTACTCATCACTCGGTAGCCTGAAAATACATCCTCAAGTTGTGAGTTGAAGGCGCGATTGATTAGGTTTGAGAACAGCTTATTTCCTAACACATGCCCTTTAGGGTAAGAGCTTAATTCTCGAGAGCGAGTTCCAATTATCATGTCTAACCTTTGTTCAACCAAGGTTTCAATTAAGCTTGGACAAATGCTGGCATCATAGGTGTTGTCACCATCCGCCATGATATAGATATCCGCCTCGATATCTGCAAACATCCTCTTTACTACTTCGCCTTTTCCTTGACGAGGCTCAAAGCGAACTATGGCGCCAGCTTGTTTAGCCTCCAGTGCCGTATCATCGGTTGAGTTGTTATCGTAAACATAGATGTTGGCGCTGGGGAGTGCTGCCTGAAAACTGGCAATGGTTTCACCGATTGCCCCTTGCTCATTAAAGCACGGTAATAATATTGCGATATCTGGTTGTGACATTATTACTCCTTAACCTGAAACAGTTGATATCCGTTATCTGATGGCGGCGTAACCCGCGCTAGCCATTGTGGTAGTTGTCCTTGCTGTAGGCGAATCAATAGTGCGTCTGGAGAGGCTTTGCGCTTGATAACGTCTAGTTGTTTGTCATGACCAATCAAGATGTAATCGATAGACAGTTGCTGAAGTTGCAACTGGCTTTGGGTCATATCTGTCTCAAGAAAGGCTTTGATCATATGCGTATTGCCAGCAATGTTGCGATGGTATGGAGCCGCAATTATATGATTGTCGCTGGTGGCGAGGATTTTGCTTCCTGTCTCGATACCCGTAAGAATGAGTTGGTCATGGATTTGATACTGGTTAAATACCTGTTGTAGTAAGGCGTTATTGGGCTCACTAGTCTCATTTACTATCTTTGATGGTGGGGTAGGAAATAGCAGTCCAACAAGTATTATTGTTACTGAAGGCGCGGCGAATATTAGGGTTAATGCTCTTAAGAACGGATGCTTGCCAGCACGAAACCACTGGTGAATAACATAGGCTTGCAAGGGGGCACTGAGAATAAAGCACAGGCTAATAGCCCGAATTTGCCAGATGAATGCCACCAATAAATGCAGGACTAAGATTGCGTACAATAGGCTGAGTGCCACGCTTTTGTTGCGGATGAAGGGGTAACAAAGTGCGGGAATAAAATAAAGTAAATAGTTCTCCACTGACGCAATGCCATAAACCTTAATCAAGGTTGCAAGAGAGCGGGCCTCTGACACATTACTAAGCCAGTATTCTTTTAATATTTCAGGATAATCTGCATAGGCTCCCTTGATGAGTTCCGGATAAGTAAACACCAGTGGGGTAAATATTGGGATGGCAATAAGTGCACATAAAATTAATTTTTTCCATGGCCTATCTGAGCGGCTTGA
The DNA here is from genome assembly GCF_024346875.1 of Vibrio gallicus. NCBI lineage: Bacteria > Pseudomonadati > Pseudomonadota > Gammaproteobacteria > Vibrionales > Vibrionaceae > Vibrio > Vibrio gallicus. The sequence continues at coordinate 2,089,622 of NZ_AP024871.1, read as the reverse complement.
ATAGGCGTTGGCGAATCCCAGCAATACACCTCCACATAGAAAACAGAGCGCGAACGGCAGTGAAATGGCATCAAATCGAGTGGTGAAGAATTCATGGTAAGGCCGGTTTATAAGCAGGGCGACTAGGGTCAACCCAAAACTAGCGAGGCACAGACGTTGTAGGTGAGCTAAGCGGTGGGGCTGCGCCCATAGTGCATGTAGGCTAAAGCACGCCAGATAAAACACCCATAGAATAAAGTTTTCCAAGCCAACCCACAGTGAAAGGGTAATGATGAGTGCTTGAGTATATCCACGCCAGACTTGTTGAAATTGTAACTTGGTGATGGGAGATAGTAGTAGAAATATGACCACAAACAGTAATTGCAGATTGTGGTGGTCAATTGCTCCAGGTAAGAATCGATTGGCTATTGGGGAGAGAACAATAAATAGTGTTGCAACAAATCTTTGCTCCTTATCTAGGTAATGTTCACTGTAGGCAAAGCCTATGATTATTAAAGCCAATAGGTACAGCAGGGGGAGAATTGCAGATGCGACGATAGGCGCAAGTGCTTGGTCTAGGACTATGGATAGCAGTAATGTTAATGCGACTAATGGGATGTCTGGCAGTCGTGACCAATGAATGATCATCCCATCTTGTGGGTTAAAGCGTGGTATAGGGTTGAGATACCAGTCACCATGCTCAATCCAAGAAGTGAACTGCACAAAGCGCATATAGTTGTCGTTATCACCTAGCTGTAAGCTCGCCAGTTGAGGCCATTCCCTATAAAGGTAGGCGTAAGAGAGTATCAACCAGAATAAAAACACAAAGCTAAGATCTTTGCGGTTGTCCCATAACCAATGTTTTAGCACAGTGAGCATCCTTGTTCATTTGCTGTGATTAGCATGATTGAAATATCAAATGCAATCAAGTGCCTATCACGACTGAATGAATCTCAAACTGCAATCTGATACACTGCAGTCATTAACAAAGAGCCGGCAGGGTTAGGAGTAATACCATGCTAAGAGTAGCAATTAATGGCTTTGGCCGAATTGGCAGAAATGTCCTAAGGGCTGTTTATGAGAGTGGTAAGCAGTCTCAGATTCAGATTGTAGCGGTCAATGAACTGGCTCAACCGGACGCTATGGCTCACCTTCTGCAATACGATACAAGTCATGGTCGCTTTCAAAAGCAGATTTCGCATACCCAAGAATACCTATATGTGCACCATCAAGATGGAAGCAGAGATGAGATTCGTATTCTGCATTTGGCTGAATTAGAGCTGCTTCCTTGGCGTGATTTGGATGTGGATATTGTTCTAGATTGTACCGGTGTGTTTGGCTCTCAAGCTGATGGACAGCAGCACATAACAGCGGGTGCCAATAAGGTGTTGTTCTCACACCCTGGCAGTCACGACATAGACAATACCATTATCTATGGCGTTAACCATGACTCACTAAAAGCAGAGCATAGAGTGGTATCAAATGGCTCCTGTACGACCAACTGTATCGTGCCAATTATCAAGGTACTCGATGAGGCCTATGGTATTCAGCGTGGCACAATAACCACCATACACTCTTCGATGAATGATCAGCAGGTAATCGATGCTTACCACTCTGATCTGCGCCGAACGCGTAGTGCTAGCCAATCAATTATTCCGGTTGATACCAAGTTGCATAAAGGCATTGAAAGAATTTTCCCCAAATTTGAAAATAAATTCGAAGCCATTTCCGTTCGAGTACCGACAGTTAATGTAACCGCAATGGACTTAAGTGTAACTTTAGATGCAAAAGTGAAAGTTAGTGACGTAAATCAAACCATTTTACAAGCGTCTCAGTGTACATTACATTCTATAGTTGACTATACTGAGGCGCCGCTGGTATCAATAGACTTTAATCACGACTCGCATAGTGCGATAGTTGATGGTTCACAGACTCGTGTGAGCGATGGTCAACTCGTGAAACTATTGGTATGGTGCGACAATGAATGGGGATTTGCTAATCGGATGCTCGATACCGCATTAGCAATGCAAAAAGCATAAAATAATTGTGTTAAGAGAACTTGAGTTCCACACAAACTGCCTCCATTAACGTTAAAAAGAATTCCCCGCACTGGGTTTATAACTCGGTGCTAAATTTTTGTAAATTTCATACAAGAGGACTAACAATGTCTGTAATCAAGATGACCGACCTAGACCTAGCGGGAAAGCGCGTATTTATTCGTGCTGACCTAAACGTTCCAGTAAAGGACGGTAAAGTAACTTCAGATGCACGTATTCTTGCATCTCTACCAACAATTAAGCGTTGCCTAGAAGCTGGCGCTAAAGTAATGGTTACTTCTCACCTAGGTCGTCCAACAGAAGGCGAGTACGCAGAAGAATTCTCTCTACAGCCTGTTGTTAACTACCTAAACGACGCACTAGATTGCGAAGTTAAGCTAGCTAAAGATTATCTAGATGGCCTTGAGCTAAACACCGGTGAACTGGTTGTTCTTGAAAACGTTCGCTTTAACAAAGGCGAAAAGAAAAACGAAGCTGAACTATCTAAAAAATACGCAGCACTTTGCGATATCTTCGTAATGGATGCATTTGGTACGGCTCACCGTGCTCAAGCATCTACTCACGGTGTTGGTACTAACGCTCCTGTAGCTTGTGCAGGCCCTCTACTAGCTGCTGAACTTGAAGCGCTTGCTAAAGCTATGGATAACCCAGATCGTCCACTAGTTGCTATCGTTGGTGGTTCTAAGGTTTCTACTAAACTGACTGTTCTTGAGTCTCTATCAAAAGTAGCTGACCAGCTTGTTGTTGGTGGTGGTATTGCGAATACATTTATCGCAGCTGAAGGTCACAATGTAGGTAAGTCTCTATATGAAGCTGATCTTGTTGAAACTGCTAAAAAACTAATGAAAGAGTGTGCAATTCCAGTTGCAACTGACGTGGCTTGTGCAAAAGCATTTGACGAAAATGCTGAAGCTGAAATCAAAAACGTTGCTGACGTTGCTGACGATGACATGATCTTTGACCTAGGCCCTGATTCAACAGCGGTTCTAGCTGACATTATTGCTAATGCAAAAACCATCCTTTGGAATGGTCCTGTTGGCGTATTCGAATTCAAAAACTTTGAAGCGGGTACTGCGGGTATCTCTAAAGCAATCGCTGATTCTGCAGGTTTCTCTGTAGCGGGTGGCGGTGATACATTGGCTGCTATCGACAAGTTCGGTATCAAAGCTGATGTTTCTTACATCTCTACTGGTGGCGGTGCTTTCCTTGAATTTGTTGAAGGTAAAGTTCTCCCTGCTGTTGCAATGCTAGAAGAGCGTGCGAAAGCGTAAAATTTAAGGCGGGATCTACATCCCGCTTTTTTTATTTTTTGCTACAACCTGATTGGGTTATATGCAATATTTTTTATATTTATAGTGCAATTTAATAAACGATAGAAATAGGATTAATTTCAATGTCTAAGATCTTCGATTTCGTAAAACCTGGTGTGATTTCTGGCGATGACGTACAGAAAGTTTTTGCAGTAGCAAAAGAGAATAACTTTGCTCTTCCTGCAGTAAACTGTGTGAATACTGATTCAGTAAACGCAGTGCTTGAAGCAGCAGCAAAAGTTAAATCACCAGTTATCGTACAATTTTCAAACGGTGGTGCAGGTTTCTTCGCTGGTAAAGGCGTGAAACTAGAAGGTCAAGGTGCTCAAATCCTTGGTGCGGTTGCAGGTGCAAAATACGTTCACGCTGTTGCTGAGTTTTACGGTGTACCAGTTATTCTACATACTGACCACGCAGCTAAGAAACTTCTTCCTTGGATTGACGGACTACTAGACGCGGGCGAAGAGTTCTTTGCACAAACTGGTAAGCCACTGTTCTCTTCTCACATGCTAGACCTTTCAGAAGAGTCTCTAGAAGAAAACATCGAAACATGTGCTAAATACCTAGAGCGCATGGCTAAAATGAACATGACAATCGAGATTGAACTTGGTTGTACTGGTGGTGAAGAAGATGGCGTAGACAACTCTGATATGGATCAGTCTGAGCTTTATACTTCTCCTGAAGATGTAGCTTACGCTTATGAAAAACTAAACGCTGTTAGCCCTCGTTTCACTATCGCGGCTTCTTTCGGTAACGTACACGGTGTTTATAAGCCTGGTAACGTAGTTCTAACGCCTACTATTCTACGTGATTCTCAAGCATACGTTTCAGAGAAATTTGGCCTACCAGCTAACTCTCTAAACTTTGTTTTCCACGGTGGTTCAGGCTCTACTGAAGCAGAAATCCAAGAGTCTATCGGCTACGGTGTAATCAAAATGAACATCGATACTGATACTCAGTGGGCAACTTGGGATGGTATCCGTCAGTTTGAAGCTGATAACCACGATTTCCTACAAGGTCAAATCGGTAACCCAACGGGTGAAGATGCGCCGAACAAGAAATACTACGATCCACGCGTATGGTTACGTGCCGCTCAAACTTCTATGGTTACTCGCCTAGAAAAAGCGTTTTCTGACCTAAATGCAATCGACGTACTGTAATTAATAGGTAAGCTTTTAACTTACAATTAATGTAGAAAACCCGCTCATTGAGCGGGTTTTTTTGATCTTATGTACTATAGTTTTGTGAGTAGTAAATCAAAGGGCAAGGAATTGAATATTCTGACAATTTCTTGACCTTTACCCTATATACGGAAGTATGATGCAGATCACACTGCATGAGTTGTAACACTTTATTACGGAAGAGATTTTACGATGTCACAAGAAGTCCCAAGTGTAGATGCCGTTCACCAAGGCATGAAAGAAGCACATCATTGGTTTACAAATAATACAGACCTATTGATCGGCTATGGTGTAAATATTATTACCGCTGTTCTTATTCTATTTATCGGTAATATCATTACTAAAATGGTAGCGAATAGCGTCTCCAAGATGCTGAATAAGCGTAATATGGACAAAGCCGTTGTTGATTTTGTTCATGCTCTAGTTCGTTATCTATTGTTTGTTATTGTTCTAATTGCAGCACTAGGTCGCCTAGGTGTTCAGACTGCATCGGTAGTTGCGGTAATTGGTGCGGCCGGCCTAGCGGTTGGTCTTGCACTTCAAGGCTCATTGTCTAACTTTGCCGCTGGCGTATTGATTGTAGCTTTCCGTCCGTTTAAATCGGGTGATTATGTTGAGATTGGTGGTGTAGCCGGTTCAGTAGATTCAATCCAAATCTTCCAAACAATCCTGACTACTCCGGATAATAAGATGGTAGTAGTACCAAATGGTGGGGTTATCGGCAGTCCGATAACTAACTACTCCCGCCATAAAACCCGCCGCGTTGACTATGTTATTGGTGTCTCTTACAGTGCAGACCTAAAGAAAACCGAACAGGTTATTCGTCAAACCCTTGAAGCCGATGAGCGTCTATTGAAAGACAAAGGCATTCAAATCGGCGTGTTGGCGCTTGCTGATTCATCAGTGAACTTTGTGGTTCGCCCTTGGTGTAAAACAGAAGATTACTGGAATGTATATTTTGACAACCTAAAAGCAATCAAGATTGCTTTAGATGAGAATGGCATTGAGATCCCATTCCCACAGATGGATGTCCATCTAAACAAAGCCGGTTAGTGGCTAATTGATATTACTTAAGGGATGCCATTAGGCATCCTTTTTTTTGTCTTAGAATTGTTGTATCAGGTCGCGTGCAGAGAGCCCAAGGTAGTAGGCAATCGTCAGCATGAAAATACCTACCACTAGGTCAATACCTTGCTGTACTTTTGGTTTAGCCAGTATAGGGGACAGCTTGGCGGCACCTAAAGATATGCCGTAGAACCAAATAAATGACGCGCTGATAGTACCGACCGCAAATGACATACGTTCATCTCCCTGAAATTGTCCACCAAGGGAGCCAAGAATGACAACAGTATCCAGATAAAGGTGCGGATTAAACAGTGTTACCGCCATTGCTCCGAATATGGCAGCTTTGAGACCTCGCTTAGACGTCTCATTGGCTTGTTGCGTGGTACTTGGGTTAAGGGCGCTCTTAAATGAGAGTAAGCCATAGTAAGCGACAAACGCAATGCCAGCGATGGTGATTGCGGCTAATAACATAGGGTATTTGGCTAACAAAGCTCCGCCACCAAATATCCCTAGGCTAATGAATAGTACATCAAGAAAACTGCATACTGTCGCGATGGCAATGTGGTGATTGCGCTTAATTCCTTGATTGAGAACATAGGCATTTTGGACGCCGATAGGCGCTATCATGCTTAGACCGAGTCCAACCCCTTGTGCAAAAATAGTGACGCTCATATTGTGTTAGCCTGTTACTGAATTTAGGTGCAGTGTATGGCAGTTGTTGATATAAAAGAATTGAATGATTTTAATCTATTATTAGTTTTGCTTATGAGGTGGTCATGAAAGGATTAGATTATCGTTGGATAGAGACCTTAGATGCGGTGATAAAGAGCGGTAGTTTTGAGCGAGCCGCAGAGCTGTTGTTTATCTCTCAATCGGCGGTATCTCAACGAATTAAACAGTTAGAAAGCTGGGCTAATGGACCTGTCTTGATAAGAGAGTCCCCGTTAAAGGTAACCGCGATGGGTAAAAAGCTTCTCGGTCTATACCGACAAGTTAAATTGCTAGAGGATGAAATCTTTCCACAGCTTCCAGACAAACAGCAGGTATTTCCATTGGCGATTGCAACCAATGCCGACACCGTTGCCACTTGGTTGATTCCGGCGCTTAAGTCTTTTATTGCGCAGCATAATGTTGAATTAAACCTCATTGTTGATGATGAAAGAAGAACCGTAAATAAGCTTAAAAATGGAGAAGTTGTTGGCGCGATTAGCTCGGTGGCTAGACCTCTTCCAAGCTGTGAAACCCTTTTCCTCGGCCAGATGAAATATGTGTGTGTTGCCACACCGAGTTTTATTGAGCGCTACTTTAGCCACGGCAAACTTAGTGAGTTAATACATAGCGCGCCAGAGATTGCCTTTGAGCCCTATGATGTAATGAATGAAAACTTTGTTGCTTCACAATTTGGTGAAAGTAGGGGCGTTAACATTAAGCATTCGGTTCGCAGCTCTGAAGCGTGTGTAAGTATGACGCTGGCCAGTTTGGGATACTGTGTATTACCAGAATTACAGATCAAAGAGCATATAGCGTCAGGTGCACTTATCGATCTTGCTCCCGGAGAGTTTGAGAGCAATGCTTTGTATTGGCATTACTGGCCGACCAGCAAGGGAGTATTAGCTCACCTAACTAGCGCGTTAAAAACACACGCTAAAGGAAACCTTTATCAGCAACTGTAGTCATAATGCTATTGGTGCTTATTATATGAGGTGACGATATGCCATGGACTCGAGTTTTACTTTTCGCTAGCTTTGCTTGCCTGCCTATACAGGTAGTACATGCCCAGCAGTTTGATTTTCCCCACTTGATAACATCGGGACAAGGTGAGGTATCGGCTAAACCTGACAAAGCCGAGGTGGTTATGCAGGTGGTGGCGAGCAATGAAGACCCTGATATGGCAAAACAACAAGCCGATAAGGTGGTCATGCAAACCCGTAATAAGCTATCTGAGCTAGGCATTGAGCCATCTAAAATACACACTGGAAACTTAAGTGTTACCCCTCAGATGCAATATCCTAAACAAGGTCCTGCAAATATCAAAGGCTATCAAGCCACTCGTAGAATAAGCGTTGAAGTTGTGAATTTAGCGTCCCTGCCCGCAGTGCTTGAGGGAGCAATGAAATCAGGTGTAAATAGAGTGAATCGCGTTCAACTGGGCGTAACAGATACCAAAGCCTATCAACAAAAGGCACGGCTAGCTGCAACCCAAGATGCTCAGCAAAAAGCCAAAGCACTGGCTCAAGATTTTGGTAAGGAGTTAGGTTCAGTGTGGCAGATTAAATATCAAAGCCCTTCTTCAGCGCCAATGATGCGCGCCATGAGCATGGATGAGGGAAAAGCGTCTACTGGGTATATAGATTCGACTATCACCCTTAAAGACCGAGTGACGGTTGTTTATCGACTGAAGTAAAAGAGCCCCTTTAAAGGGGCTCTTTTCGTGTTCTAGCGTAGAAGTCGGGCACGTACTGTGCCATCGATCTGTTTTAGTTTCATCAGTGCTTCATCAGCACGAGCGGCTTCAACGTCGATAACTACGTAACCCATATCGCCTTTGGTTTGCAGGTACTGGGCTGCGATGTTGATATCAGCCGTTGCAAAAATGGTGTTGATTTGCGTCAGGATACCAGGGCGGTTTTCGTGGATGTGTAGTAGGCGAGAGGTTGAGCTGTGTTGTGGCAGAGATACCTCAGGGAAGTTAACGCTTGAAAGCGTAGAGCCATTATCTGAGTATTTGACCAGCTTACCAGCAACTTCGATACCGATGTTTTCTTGAGCTTCTTGGGTAGAGCCGCCAACGTGTGGAGTAAGGATAACGTTATCAAACTCAGCCAATGGTGACGTGAATGGGTCAGTATTGGTTTTCGGTTCAACTGGGAATACATCCACAGCAGCCCCTGCAAGGTGTTTAGACTCTAAGCTAGCACACAATGCAGGTATATCAACCACAGTGCCTCGCGCTGCGTTAATAAAGATGGCACCCGGTTTCATCATTGCAAACTCTTCAGCTCCCATCATATTCTTGGTTCCTGAGGTCTCAGGGACATGCAAACTGATGACATCACATTTGTTAAGTAGCTCTGCCATAGTGGAGATTTGGGTAGCATTACCGAGTGAAAGCTTGCTTTCGATATCGTAAAAGTAGACACGCATACCCAAGTTTTCAGCAATAATACTAAGCTGAGTACCGATATGCCCATAACCTATGATACCTAGGCTTTTACCGCGAGCTTCATTTGAATTATCGGCACTTTTCTTCCAGATACCACGATGCGCAAGGGCGTTCTTTTCTGGAATGCCGCGTAATAGCAATAGGATTTCACCTAAAACTAATTCAGCTACACTACGGGTATTTGAGAAGGGTGCGTTAAAGACAGGCACCCCTTTGGCTGCAGCTGCGTTAAGGTCAACCTGATTGGTGCCAATACAGAAGCACCCAATACCAACTAGTTTGTTGGCTGCCTCTAATACCTTCTGATTGAGGTTACTACGAGAGCGTATACCGATAAAATGCACATCTTTAATGGCTTCAATAAGCTCTTCTTCAGATAGCGAGCCTTTACGATAATCAATATTAGAATAGCCGGCACTCTCTAGTACCTCTACAGAGGAAGGGTGGAGGCCTTCAAGGAGTAAGATTTTAATTTTATCTTTGGGTAGAGATACTGTAGCCATTGTTGTCGTTCCTTAACGTTAGCAATCGAATAATTTTGGGGAAATCAATAGGTTTTCCTATGATAATTAATGATTAAGTTATCAAAAAAATGAACTAATGGGTAAGAAAATTACTAAAAAAAAGCGATGGCTACCATTGAGGCGCCATCGCTGTAAATTTTATACCGTTTGCTAAAATAGATTACTCTTCTATTTTTGCTCCATTTGGTGTGCCTGTGATAACCACATCCGCGCCACGATGAGCAAAAAGACCTACGGTTACAACACCAGCAAGGGCGTTGACTTGGTCTTCAAATTGTTTTGGTGAGTCAATTGCTAGGCCGTGTACGTCAAGAATGACATTGCCGTTATCGGTTACAACGCCTTCACGGTACACAGGGTCGCCGCCCAGCCTAACTAATTCACGAGCAACATAAGAGCGAGCCATTGGGATAACTTCAACTGGAAGTGGGAACTGCCCTAAAACATCAACGGCCTTGGTGCCATCAACGATACAGATAAATTTTTCTGCGATTGCGGCTACGATTTTCTCACGAGTTAAAGCCGCACCGCCGCCTTTGATCATATCCTTAGCTGGGTTGATTTCGTCTGCGCCATCAACATATACACTAAGGGAAGCAACTTCATTGCAATCAAAAACCTTGATGCCAAGTTGTTCCAGTTTTTCGGTTGAAGCGATTGAGCTAGAAACTGCACCCTTGATTTTATCACTCATAGTGCCGAGTGCATCAATGAAGTGGTTTACGGTAGAACCGGTACCAACGCCAACAATAGATCCTTCTTCAACGTATTCTAATGCTGCCCAACCAGCCGCTTTTTTCATTTCATCTTGGGTCATTTTCGGTTCTCCGAGTGAGGGGGAAAGACGCCGAGATTATATACAGATGCGCACTAGTTAGCACCTGTTAATCGTTTACGTCGTGATTTTTGCCGTGTAATACTCGGGTAGGAGTGACTATCTTGGAGAGAGGGATGTCCCAGGCTTCTGTTGGTAAGGAAGTAAGTTGTTGCTCATCGTAGGCCAGTCCAATCGCTATCGGATTAAGACACCCTGTAAAAGGGGCTAGCGTGCGGTCGTAATACCCACCACCCATTCCCAGTCGCTGACCTTGGTGATCAAAGGCTACCAAGGGTGTAAAGATGATATCGAGTTGTGCTACAGGGCAAATATCTCGAATATCAAGCTTGGGTTGTGCGATACCATAGCGGTTAGTGACCAGTTCTGTATCTTCAGTGAAGCGTAAAAACAGCAACTGACCCTTGGCAAAAGGATGTAATACAGGGATAAAGGTTTGAATTCCCGCCTCCCATAGCCAGCGAATCGTAGCATATGGGTCAAGCTCACCATCATTGGCAAGATACAAAGCGACCTTATTCGCACAACGCAACTCTGGAAGCGCAATAAGTTGCTGTTTAAGGCTTAGGCTTGCTTGAGATAAAAACGCAGGGGGGAGAGAGCGTCGCATGCTGCGCATGCTAGTACGAATCTGTTTTCGAGTAGTCATAGTCATAAGGATGCCCCAGAGTGCCGTTGAGGATTGTGGCCCTTGAACCAGCTGGTTCAAGGCGGATCAGCACTGTTGACCGTAGGCTTCTCGATACGAGTCGAGCTTGCTCAATAGCCATCAAATACTAATCCTTAAGGGTTGCTTATCGGCTCAGGGACTTAAATCCTGCTGACGCACACCCCAGGGTAATTCTAATCTTATGCTAACTGACCCTTACTTTGCAAAGCTTGTTCGAGTTTTCCATCAAGTAATTGAAGGCGTTGCTCAATATCGCTCTGCTGTTGTTCGTCAGTCTGCCTTTCTAAGAGTTCATAACATACGTTGAGTGCCGCAATAGTCATTAGTTTCTCAGTATTGGCTACTTTGGTTTTGTCTACCATGTCTTGAATGCGTTTATCAAGATCGCAGGCGGCTTGACGCAATGCATCTTCCTTTCCTGCCGGGCAATTAACCCGAGTGACTTTACCTAATATTTCAATTTCTACTGCTTGGCTGCTCATGTTCGATAACTCGCGATGGCTTAGGTAAGTATGTGTGTCCACTGCACTTACAAGCAAGAAACTATAGGAAAACCCCTATTAAGATTCAAGCTTTTCTGCACTTGTGTATGACGTCTGCATTTTATTTGCACAAAGGTTGGTGATTTCTGCTTCGTTATAACGCAACCTGATGCTTTTTGCGATGAATCACTACATTGCTAATGGTACTATGTCACTATTTAGGGTCAATAGACCTTATGTATACACTTATAACTATTATTGTAGAGATTCAATCATGAGCCAAACAAAACTGCCTCAATATCAGCCATCAGCTGAACAGCTTTCAGCTTCAGACCTCTCGGTTACGCCCGCAGAAATGCATGGTTTGCTTATGGGAATGCTAAGTGGTGGATTACAGCTAGATAGTGATGGATGGCAACCGCTTTTATTTGACTATACCAATGATGGGCAAGGGTGGCCTATGGCGAGTTTGGCAATTGCAGAGCTTGCACTAAAGGTTAGCCGTGAAGAATTGAGCAAGCAAGGGTTTGAGCTTAGCCTGTTACTGCCTGAAAGCGATGACTTGATAGCACAGGGTGCGGCTTTGAGTGAATGGGTGAGTCACTTTATCTCTGGCCTTGGCTTGGTTGGAGCAAAGGTAGATAAATCAAATCCGCAGGTGAAAGAGGTTCTTGAAGACCTATTGGAGATCTCGAAGTTAGAGATAGATCCAGAGGATGACCTGCAAGAGCAAGCGATGCTACTGGAGCAGGTTATTGAGCACGTAAAGGTGTGTGTGTTAACCATTCATATTGAGTTAGGCAATAAACCCTCTCAACCTGAATCTAAAACACTGCATTGAGGATCGCTGTGAAGTTTGATGTTGTAATCTGTGGAGCGGCGATGAGTGGTGCTACCTTGGCGCTAGCCCTTGCTCGTGTTGCTGGAAAGAAGGTAGCGATTATCGACCCTCATCCTCCTAGTAATGAGCGTTCGGGGTTTGATGCCCGCTCTATCGCCCTTTCCTATGGCACCATACAAAAATTAAAGCAATTCCAATTGTGGGAAGGTCTGCAGCCACAAGCCAGTTCTATCCTCTCAATCCATGTCTCTGACCGTGGGCATTATGCTCAAACTGGCTTTGATGCTAAGGAGATGGGACAAGCATATTTAGGGGCGGTTGTTGAACTAGAAAAAGCCGGTCAGGTTTACTTCCAACAATTACACAGCGAACCTAATATCACGCTCTATTGCCCCGATAGTTTGGAGAGTGTTGTTCAATTTGATGAACTGGTGGAAATTAAATTGAGCGGTGGTGAAACCTTGCATGCCGAGTTATTGGTTGGCGCCGATGGCACAGGCTCTAAAGTCGCAGAACAAGTACAGGTATCAAATAAGGTTCAGCAGCTAAGGCAGTATGCATTGATTGCAAATATTGAATTAGCTAACCCTCATAAGGGGGTGGCCTATGAAAGGTTTACCAGCAACGGACCGTTAGCTCTTTTGCCAATGACTGAGCAACGAATGTCTTTGGTTTGGTGCTTGAGCCATGAGCAACTACAGCAGGCGCAATCTTGGGATGATGATACCTTCCTAAATAAGCTACAGCAGGAGTTTGGTTGGCGTTTGGGTAAGTTCATTAAGGTCGGTTCGAGATCTAATTATCCGCTTGCACTGTATACCCGTGAGCGCTTGACTCATCATAGAGTCGCCTTTGTTGGTAATGCCGCTCAAACGTTACACCCCATTGCTGGTCAAGGGTTTAACCTTGGTATCCGTGATGTCGCAGCCTTAACGCACGCAGTTGCGGAGTGTGATGATGCTGGGAGTTATGAATGTCTCAAAATGTATCGGAACTCAAGAGTACAAGACCGAGATGCGACGATTGCAATGACCACTGGCTTGGTGAGGCTTTTCTCTAACAATTGGTACCCTACTGTCGTTGCCAGAAACCTAGGGCTGCTTGCCTTTGATGCTATACCTCCCTTGCAAGGGTGTGTGACCAATAGAAGTTTAGGATTGATAAAGAATTAATATGATAAAGAACGTGGACTTAGCTATCGTAGGTGGTGGCATGGTTGGATTAACTCTAGCCTTAGCTTTAAAGGATACTGACATACGTATCGCTATTATCGAAGGCGCACAATGCAGTCCAATCAGTGATAAACCAGCTGCTAGAGTATCAGCCCTTAGCCACGCCAGTGAGCGCATCTTGCAACGCCTAGGCGCTTGGCCCGCTATCGCTGAGTTGCGATGTACCGCTTATCAAACAATGCAGGTATGGGATCAAGATAGCTTTGCTAAGATTGAGTTTTCGGCGAGTGATGTAGTTCAAGACAATTTAGGCTACATAGTTGAAAACCAGATCATAGCTAATGGGCTATTGAAGCAAGTCCAGCAACAGTCAAACGTGAGCTTTTTTCAACCTAATCGCTGTCAAAGCTTGGCGGTTGGAGAGCGTGAAACATGGCTGACCTTAGACAATGGACAGAACCTAACTGCAAAGTTAGTGGTTGCGGCAGATGGTGCAAACTCTTGGGTTCGTCAGCAGCAACAAATCCCATTGACTGAATGGGATTATGACCATACAGCAATCGTATGTAATGTTGAGATGGAAGAAGGGCACCATAATACCGCTCGCCAAGTCTTTACCGAGTATGGACCACTTGCTTTTCTGCCTTTGGATGACCACAAGCTGTGTTCTATCGTTTGGTCACAGCAAACCGATAAGGCAATTCAATTACTTGCTTTATCAGATGCTGAATTTTCTAAACAGCTAGCGGTTGCTTTTGATATGCAGCTTGGGCGGGTTACCAGCCTTAGCCAACGGCAGGGAATTCCACTTAAAATGCGCTACGCCAGAGACTTTGCTCAGTCTCGTATTGCGTTAATTGGTGATGCAGCACATACCATTCATCCTCTTGCCGGCCAAGGTGTCAATCTAGGCATACTTGATGCAGCAAGCTTAGCTCAAGAGCTACAACAGCTTTGGGAGCAAGGTAAGGATATCGGTGACTATGCTAATTTGCGACATTTTGAGCGCTGGCGCAAAGCTGAAGCTGTGAAGATGATCTCTGCTATGCAGCTGTTAAAAGATCTGTTTAGCGGCAGTGATCCAGTTAAGAAGTTGGTCCGTGGTGTAGGGATGAACCTAGCCGGAGCTGTGCCAGGCCTTAAGCATGAGGTAATGCAGCGTGCGCTAGGGCTAAAGGGCGATCTTCCTAAGCTAGCCAAATAAGAAAGGGGAGGATATACCTCCCCTTTAAATTACACGTAACATTCCCTGAGTCGTTTGATCTCAACGTTCACTTCTTTTACAGTTTTGAAGTGACGCTCCTGTGCATGATGCGGCAAAATCAGCTTGCCATTGTCAAACTCAAATTGGCCCACACCGTAGATATAAATTCGTCCTCTGAATAATCTACTAATATGTTTTGCAATCAAGGTTGGAATATAACGCTTAAACAGTCTCATTACTGATACCTTTTTATATAGTTTTTGCTGTGCCTCCATGGCGAAGCAGATTATAGGCTACTTACTATTACGAAATTGTGATGCAACTGGATTAATGCACATCGTTCATTATCCAAACGAGATTATCGTCTCATTTAGTGACCTGAGTCGGGATTATATTGTGTTACATTTCGCTTGGTCGAAAGGTAAAACTTGAGTCACTGAATATTTGATGAAATAAAACCCAATTGGTTCAAAAGTAATTGAGCCCTATTTGTAACTAAGTATGTATTTGGTTTTCGACAACAGGTTGACTCAAACGATGCTTGTTTGTGGCTGTATGTCTGCAACATAAATGTGCATAGAGCTTGAGTTAAATTATGAAGTGCATGCTAAGGGGGTAGAGAGTGGTTTTTTGGGCTTGAAGCTATTGTGTTTAAAAGGTCTACATATTTAATACCAGCACAAAATAAAGCATCAGGCGCCTATCTTATGCTGGTGTCATTGGGGTGAATGTGAGTAGTTAGTCATCTAATCCGTAAGGAAGAGCCTGAAACTGCCATAGGTTTCCAGGGGCATCTTTTAAGCGAAACTTGGTTTGCTCTTCTAAATCTTTGTTGACTACGATAAGAGCAGATGCAACACCGTCTTGGTCGACAACATGCTTAATGGCAGTGCCTGCGCTGCGCCAGTTGTCTCCAACTTGGCGCTCAAACTCCATATTATCTGTTGCAGCTATACCGGTGATTAGACGCATTATGCGTTTGTTCATACCTCGATACTTCGCTCTTGCAACGATTTCTTGCCCGGTATAACAGCCTTTCTCAAAGCTAATGCCACCGACAGCTTGTAGGTTTAGGTTTTGAGGTATGTGTTGGTTTTGTTCTGAGGCCTCAAGGCTTGGGATACCTTGCGTAATATCTAACTCATCCCAGATGCTTGGTGTAACTTGCGGTATTTGAGCCAGTTGTTGGTTGAGGCTTGCTAGCTGTTCCTGTGCAACAAACAGTAACCAGCGACTGCCATCAATCTTGATAGCATGACCGCCTTCAATTGAGCGTACTGACTCACGGCCATCAGTTAGTGAATTAACAAAATCTTCAGCGCCTTCTCCAATTAGACCGAGACTACTATGATCGCTAATTGCCATATCTACCTTAGAAAATACAGAGTATTTCTTTAATTCAGTAAGAGCTGTTTCAATACCAGAAACGGGCTGCCATAGCGCGTAGCCTTGCTGCTGCTGAAAAAGACGGAAGATACTCCACATTTTACCCTTAGCATCACAGTGGGCACCTAGCGTTGATGTTGCTGTTGGTAAGGTGACGACATCACAGGTGAGTTGCCCTTGAAGGTAGCTCTTGGCATCGTTACCTGTCACAACAATCGCTTTCCATTGTTGTAATTCTGTCCATGCTAAAGTGGGTAGGTTCATGGTATTACCTTTTTGAGAGATTATAGGGGTATGGTAATGCTTAAATTCAATATTGTCTAAGTCAGTTAAAAAGCTGTGATTCATTTAATAGTTAGATCGAGATGCTATTGCTACACTCAAGCCAATTATAATGAATCAAAGGAATTAACTCATGTATAGCGTTGAGGATAAGGCACGTATCCGATGGGCATGCCGTAGAGGTATGTTGGAACTGGATGTGGTTATCATGCCATTTTTCGAAGAGTGCTTTGAAAACCTAACAGAGCAAGAGCAGCGTGATTTTGTGGCTCTATTAGAGTGCGATGATCCGGATTTGTTTACTTGGATTATGGGGCACGGTCGTAGTGAGAACTTAGCCCTAGCATCTATGATAGATAAAGTCGTAGCGCATAATATGAGTAAGGTTCGATAGCTTTTATAGATCACGAACACAACAAAGGCGCCCTCGGCGCCTTTGTTGTGTTCGTGCACTGAAAGACAGTGTTTACCAGTCAAATTTATCGTTGTTATTTGCGGGACGATATTCTGGTTTTAGTATTGTTGGCTTAGCTTCGTCTAAGGTATCAGGGTAGTCTAATGTGTAGTGCAGTCCACGACTCTCTTTACGCTCCATAGCCGATTTAACCATCAGGTCTGCAACCTGCAGTAGGTTACGCAGTTCTAGAAGGTTATTGGATACGCGGAAATTACTATAATAATCGTGTACCTCTTGCTGCAGCAGTTGAATGCGTCGTAAAGCGCGTTCAAGGCGTTTGTCGGTGCGCACTATCCCCATATAATCCCACATAAGTAGGCGCAGTTCGTGCCAGTTATGTTGCAGTATTACCTCTTCATCAGAGTTAGTTACCTGACTCTCATCCCAATGTGGGAGGTTTTGAGGCATTTCAGCATCATCAAGCTCGCTGAGGATGCTTTTTGCTGCAGACCAAGCGTAGACCACACATTCTAATAGTGAGTTAGAAGCCATACGGTTGGCACCGTGTAGCCCGGTATAGCAAACCTCACCAATAGCATATAAACGCTCAATATCGGTTTGGCCTTGTTTGTTTACCATAACACCACCACAGGTATAGTGAGCGGCAGGTACAATAGGCACAGGCTCTTTGGTCATATCGATGCCAAGGTCTTGTAGGCGCATGTAGATAGTAGGAAAGTGCTCCATGATAAACTCAGGAGACTTATGGGTGATATCCAGATACATGCAATCAACCCCCAATCGCTTCATTTCAAAGTCGATAGCTCGAGCAACAATATCTCTAGGTGCAAGCTCTTCACGCCCATCAAAATCCGGCATGAAGCGGGTACCATCTGGACGGCGTAGATAAGCGCCTTCACCGCGCAATGCTTCGGTTAGTAGGAAGTTACGTGCCTCTGGATGGTAAAGACAGGTAGGATGGAATTGATTGAATTCAAGGTTAGCAACACGGCAACCAGCACGCCAAGCCATAGCGATACCATCACCAGAGGATACGTCTGGGTTACTGGTGTATTGATAAACCTTAGAGGCTCCGCCAGTAGCAAGTACCACAAATTTGGCGGCAATAGTTTCTACGTGCTCAGAGTCTCGGTTCCATATGTAAGCACCCACTAATTTTTTGGTGCAGCCATTGGCAGTGGTTTTATCTTCAGTAATTAGGTCGACAGCATTATGACGCTCAAGAACCGTAATATTAGGGTGATTTAAAACATTTTCTTGTAAGGAGGTTTGCATTGCCATGCCAGTGGCATCGGCTGCATGTAAAATACGGCGATGGCTGTGACCCCCTTCTCTTGTTAAGTGGTAACGAGGTTCGTCATTCTCTGAGTCACTTTTTTCTTGATCAAAAGGAACGCCGCCATCGATAAGCCACTGCACACATTCACGTGCATTTTCTGCGATGAACTGAACTTTATCTTTTTCGCACAGGCCTGCACCCGCAATGAGTGTATCCTCTACGTGCGATTCAACGGTATCGCTTTCATCAAAAACGGCTGCGATACCTCCTTGTGCGTAAAAGGTAGAACCTTCGCGACTTAAGCTCTTGCTAATGACAGTTACTTTGGCTCGATTAGCAAGGCGTAGGGCTAAAGATAGTCCGGCTGCACCACTACCAATCACCAAAATATCGCATTCTTGCTGGGTATTTGAATTCATCGAAATGTCGTCCTTAAATATGATTGCCACGCTATCTGTCCGCTAAAGGGAAATTATAGTTTTGTTTTGTTATTATCTTTAGCGATAGTTAGGGTGCTACTATTCGACTATGTGTTGTTTTTTGATACCTTGTGTTGAATCAAAATTGCATCTAATTAAGCACTGTAATGAAAACAAAAATGCTCAATGGTATCTGTAGTACATCATATTTTTGATTAATTTTGGAAAAAAATTAATCAATCTGAACTTTTATGCATAGCGCTGGTCACAATAGTGCTCAAGCAAATAGTGGTGTCAGTGACAGATCACGTACTAGTACACTTATACCTGAGAAGGTACGAGAGAAATATAGGAGTATAGGCTCGAATGAACGAGCAATTGACCGATCAAGTTCTGATTGAGCGTATTCAAAATGGAGACAAACAGGCTTTTAACCTGCTGGTAGTCAAGTACCAAAATAAAGTGTGTAACTTGATTTCTCGATATGTGAATAACCCAAGTGATGTGCCGGATGTTGCACAAGAAGCGTTTATCAAGGCGTACAGAGCGATCCCTAATTTCCGTGGTGAAAGTGCCTTTTATACATGGTTATATCGTATTGCGGTGAACACGGCTAAAAATCATCTTGTTGCCCAAGGTCGTAGACCACCGGCTACTGATGTGGATGTTGAAGACGCAGAATATTACGAAGCAGGACACGCGCTAAAAGAAATTTCGAACCCAGAGAACTTGGCGTTGTCGAAAGAATTGAAGCAGGTAGTATTTGATGCAATCGAAGCACTGCCCGAGGATCTAAAAACGGCAATGACGTTGCGAGAATTAGATGGCCTCAGTTATGAGGAGATAGCAGCTGTAATGGAATGCCCCGTAGGGACAGTTCGCTCAAGAATCTTTCGCGCACGTGAGGCGGTTGAACAAAAAATGAAACCGCTTTTACAACGATAGAGTAACCATTAAGGTGAAGGTAATGTCTAATAAAGAAAACATTTCTGCTCTGCTTGACGGTGAAGCCGTCGATAAGGCGCTTATAAGCGAGATAGAGCATGACAAGGACGCGCAGCAGATTTGGCACGATTATCATTTAATAGGTGATGTGATGCGAGGGGATGCTCCTCAATCGCCGCAGTGGGATATAGCATCTCGAGTTGCTATCGCTCTAGAAAATGAACCAACACACTCTAAAGTGCAGCCGATGCTTGAATCTCAACCATTGCCGCAGCATGCAAAGAAAGCATTGCCACAATGGGTGACTCAGTTTGGTCAAGTAGCGATGGCCGCTTGTGTCTCGTTAGCTGTGATTGTCGGTGTGCAGCAGTACGGAGGAAGTGCTGATGGTAGTGTTACCGAGCAAGGTGAAATACCTGTACTGCAAACGGTTCCACTAGCTGGCAGCATTGAGCCGGTAAGCCTTACGCGAGAGTCGGTGCACCCTAAAGCCGTGAGCGAAGAGAAACTCACCGAGCAACGCCATCGTATTAATAATATTCTGCAAGACTATGAATTGCAGTTACGCCTAGATCAAGGCGTTAAGCCACTACCTGAAGAATCGGATATCCAATGAAAAAATTCCTGGCCAGTGCCGCAGCACTGATCAGTCTCTCCCTATCAACTGTTGCGTTGGCTGATGACGGTGCGTCGACGCTATTGGATAAGATGAGCGAAGCGAGTCAGTCTCTTAATTATGAAATGTCTTATGTACTGATTCGAAAGGGCAGTATTGAGCCTTTAGTGTATCGTCAAGCTAACGACAATGGTAAGCATCTAGCTCAGCTAGTTTACCTAAGTGGACCGGTACGAGAGGTTATTCAACGTGGCAGTCAAGTTAGCTATATTGAACCGGGTATCGATCCCTTCACTATTGCATCAGACCGTATGGTTGCACCCTTAATGCCAATGCTAAAAGTGGATGTCCAAGACCTTAAAGATAACTACGATATTGTAAAGGTCGGGCGTGCTCGTGAGGCAGGCTCTGCAACCGATGTAATTCGTGTCGTACCTAAAGATGGACAGAGATACTCATACATAGTGTGGATTGATGAGCACACTAGCTTACCACTTCGAGCCGATTTGATAGACCGAGATGGGGAAGTATTGGAGCAGTATCGTACGGTTTCTTACTCTGTTACCGACCATCTTGTGCCAATAATGAAAGGCTTAGAAGGTGCGGCTTTGCCTGAACTTGTAACCTTGCCTAAAAGTAATACCAAGCAAGTAGCTTGGCAGGTGACATGGATGCCTCAAGGGTTCAATAGCAAGAAAATACAGAGTCATCCTCTATTTGGCTCAAACCGCGTGGTTGAAAGTCAAATCTATACCGATGGCGTGTTTCAGTTTTCTATCTATGTTGCACCCGAAGATGATTACTCACTTAAGCGTCAATTAGTACGCCAAGGGCGAAGAACCCTGCAAAGCGGTATTGTCGATAAACATGAAGTTATCGTTATTGGGGATATTCCTCCAAGTACAGCAGAAAGAATCCTTCATTCTGTCACGTTTAATGCGGTAGCTTCCCAATGATGCAGGCACTGGCTGTTGTGACATCTGTTACGCCGGATCCTAAAAATTCGGCTAACTTTTTGGTTGGTCTGTCATGTGAACAGCAAACCAGTTGTAATGGATGTGCTTCAAAGTCGCATTGTGCAACAGGGCAAGTGACCAAAGCAATTGGTAATCGCCAACACGCTTGGACGCTTAATACATCGCACGCTTTGTCGGTGGGGGATGTAATTGAGATTGGCTTACCAGAGAAAGAGCTATTGTCTGTAGCATCTATCGTCTATTTGGTTCCTTTATTCGGATTAATGATTGGCGCTGCAATTGGTAATTGGATATCTAATTTGATGCTAGGCGATGTCGAATGGCCAAGTATTTTATTAGGTGTCGCTGGGGCGCTAGTTAGCGGTTATGTTGTAAAAGTCTACCTGCAGAGTAGCCAGGCAGACCAGAAGGTCACACTGGTGCGCGCCTTAGGTCAAGCTGTCGAAGTAAAATAGAGATAATCACAACCTAAGCTCAGTTCCAAATCACTTGGCTATGGCTACCAAGGCCGAAATTAGGTAGAATCTGCCCACTTAAGTAAAATGTATCTCTACATTTCCCTTTCAATTAGCAAGAGTCTAACTGCATTCAACTATGAAGAACATTCGTAACTTTTCGATTATCGCCCACATTGACCATGGTAAATCCACCCTATCGGATCGCTTAATCCAAGTTTGTGGTGGCTTAAGTGACCGCGAAATGGAAGCGCAAGTTCTTGATTCTATGGATCTAGAAAGAGAACGTGGCATCACTATTAAATCACAGAGTGTTACTCTAGATTATAAAGCTAGTGATGGGGAAACATACCAATTAAACTTCATCGATACCCCAGGACACGTTGACTTCTCATACGAAGTATCTCGTTCATTAGCGGCTTGTGAAGGTGCGCTATTGGTGGTCGATGCAGGTCAAGGCGTTGAAGCTCAGACCCTTGCTAACTGTTACACCGCAATCGAAATGGATCTAGAGGTAGTGCCAATCTTGAATAAGATTGACCTTCCAGCCGCTGATCCAGAGCGTGTCGCAGAAGAAATCGAAGAGATCGTTGGCATTGACGCGATGGAAGCAACTCGCTGTTCTGCTAAGACAGGCGTCGGTGTTGATGAAGTTCTTGAGACCATCGTTAGCTCTATTCCAGCGCCAGAAGGTGACCCTGAAGGGCCACTGCAAGCACTGATCATTGATTCATGGTTTGATAACTATCTTGGCGTTGTATCTCTAGTGCGTGTAAAACACGGTAAGCTTAAGAAGAACGACAAGATCAAAGTAATGAGTACAGGCCAAGTTTGGGGCATTGACCGCATCGGTATCTTTACGCCAAAACAGCTTGATACAACCGAGCTAAATACTGGTGAAGTAGGCTGGGTAGTATGTGGCATTAAAGACATCCTAGGCGCGCCAGTAGGCGATACCCTAACTCACGCTAAAGGCGGCTGTGAAACGGCACTACCTGGATTCAAAAAAGTGAAGCCACAGGTATATGCCGGTTTATTCCCTGTATCTTCTGATGACTATGAGAACTTCCGTGATGCATTAGGTAAGTTAAGCCTTAATGATGCTTCATTGTTCTATGAGCCAGAGAGTTCAGCTGCACTAGGCTTTGGTTTCCGTTGTGGTTTCTTGGGTATGCTTCATATGGAAGTTATCCAAGAGCGTCTCGAGCGTGAATACGATCTAGACCTTATCACTACAGCACCAACGGTGGTATATGAGGTAGTTAAAACCAATGGCGAGACACTATATGTGGATAGCCCAGCTAAACTGCCAGCGGTAAATGACCTCGAAGAGATCCGTGAGCCCATCGCTCGTTGTAATATCTTGGTACCGTCAGATTACCTAGGTAACGTGATCACCTTATGTGTTGAAAAACGTGGTATTCAGGTTGATATGGTTTATCACGGCAATCAAGTGGCATTAACCTACGATCTGCCAATGGCAGAAGTGGTTCTCGACTTTTTTGACCGTTTGAAATCTACCTCTCGTGGTTATGCATCATTGGATTACAGCTTCCAACGCTATGCTCAGTCAAATATGGTGCGTGTTGATGTATTGCTCAATGGTGATACTGTCGATGCACTGGCTATCATTACCCATAAAGACAATTCTCAAAATCGTGGTCGACTATTAGTTGAAAAGATGAAGGAATTTATTCCTCGTCAGATGTTTGATATCGCTATTCAAGCGGCAATCGGTAACCACATCATTGCGCGTTCAACTGTGAAACAGTTGCGTAAAAACGTAATCGCAAAATGTTATGGCGGGGATGTGAGCCGTAAGAAAAAACTATTGAAGAAGCAGAAAGAAGGTAAGAAACGCATGAAGCAAATTGGTAACGTAGAGTTACCACAAGAAGCGTTCTTAGCTATTTTGCATGTCGGTAAAGATTAATTTATTGAATCAATAGTAATTTATTTTGTAAAAGTGAAAGGGTCGATGACTCTTTCACTTTCGTTGTTTTAGAAACTTGTAATTTAAGGGATGTTAATGGCTAACACGTTTTCTTTAATCCTAGTTATCGTGACTTTGGTGACAGGTGTTGTTTATGCTTTGGAAAAGCTAAAGTGGAGTAAGCAACGTCAGGCTAAGGTAGCTGAGGTTGAGGCTCAAACCAATTCACTGGATGAGCAAACCAAGGCTAAGATCTCAATGCAACCGTGGTGGATCGAAAACAGCGTATCTATTTTCCCTGTGATTGCGTTTGTATTGATATTGCGTTCATTTATTTATGAGCCATTCCAGATCCCATCGGGTTCAATGATGCCAACTCTATTGGTTGGTGATTTCATTGTTGTTGAAAAATATACATATGGCCTTAAAGACCCTGTATTCCGTTCAACATTAGTTGAAACCGGTAAGCCACAACGCGGTGATATCGCTGTGTTTAAGTTTCCACCTCAACCAAATATTGACTACATTAAACGTGTGGTTGGGTTGCCTGGTGATACGGTTCGCTACTCAAGAGATAAGCAAATCTGTGTTCAGCCAAAAGGTGAAACTCAATGTAATATCGTGGCGTTGACCAATTATGAAGAAAGCGAATTTACTCAAAATAATATTCCCTTGATTCGCCTCGATGAGAAACTAGGCCAACATAAACACCAAATCTTGGTAAACCCTTTACGCCAAGACAATGTAGCAGCGTATCAGCCTCGCTCTGGTGTGAATGAATGGGTTGTACCACAAGGTCATTATTTCATGATGGGAGATAACCGAGACAATAGCGCAGATAGCCGTTATTGGGGTTTTGTTCCTGAAGCCAACTTCGTTGGTAAAGCGGTGGGTATCTGGATTAGCTTCGAATTTGATCGTGGCCAAGACAGTATTCTGCCATCTTGGATTCCTACTGGAATTCGTTTCAACCGCATTGGCGGCATAGAGTAATTAGAGAGTATGAATTCTCAACTATCAAGATTAGAAAGATGCATAGGTTATAAATATCAAGATATGGATAACCTATTATTGGCACTCACTCATAGGAGTGCCAATGGGAAACACAATGAACGACTAGAGTTTCTGGGCGATTCAATTTTAAGTTTTGTTATCACTGATGATCTGTATCACCGTTTTCCTAAGGTAAACGAAGGTGATATGAGTCGTATGCGTGCGACCTTAGTTCGAGGTAAAACCTTGGCTGAACTGGCGCGAGAATTCGAGCTAGGTGACTACTTAAAATTAGGTCCAGGTGAGCTAAAAAGCGGCGGATTCCGACGCGAATCTATCTTGGCGGATGCAGTTGAAGCCATTATAGGTTCAGTTTACCTAGACAGTGATACTGAAAGCGTGCGTAAAGTTGTATTGGGGTGGTACAAGTCACGCCTTGAATCTATTCAGCCAGGTGTATCACAAAAAGATCCTAAAACACGCCTTCAAGAGTTTCTACAAGGCAGACGTAAAGCGCTACCTAGCTATGAAGTGACTAGAATTAAGGGTGAAGCTCACAACCAAGAGTTTACCGTTATGTGTGCTGTAGACGGAATTGCACAACCTATAAAAGGGGTTGGTACTAGCCGTCGTAAGGCAGAGCAAGCCGCTGCTGAACTTGCATTGGAGAAACTAACGAATGTCTGATCACGATAACTCAGAAGAGCAAGAAATTGATCTTGATGCATATTTTGCATCTCACAATCAGCAAAAAACTACCTCAGAAGAGAACCAACACTGTGGATTTATTGCGATTGTAGGTAGACCAAACGTTGGTAAGTCAACGCTACTTAACCATCTACTTGGTCAGAAGATCTCAATTACATCACGTAAGCCACAAACTACCCGTCACCGCATTATGGGTGTGGATACCGATGGGGATTATCAAGCTATATTTGTTGATACTCCAGGCCTACATATCGAAGAAAAGCGTGCTATTAACCGCTTAATGAATAGAGCCGCCAACAGTAGCTTAAGCGATGTAAACTTAGTGTTCTTCTTAGTTGATGGTACACACTGGACTGCAGATGATGAGATGGTGCTCAATAAACTGAGAGCGGCTAACTTCCCAGTAGTTCTTTGTATCAACAAGGTTGATCAGGTTAAAGATCGCAACCTAGTGATGAGCCATATGCAGCAACTATCAGAAATGATGGACTTTGTTGATATCGTGCCTATCTCTGCTAAACAAGGCAAGAATACAGAGGTTCTGCGCAAGCATGTACGTGAACACCTTCCTAAAGCCGTTCACCACTTTCCTGAAGAGTATGTGACTGATCGTTCGCAGCGCTTTATGGCTTCAGAGATCGTTCGCGAGAAACTGATGCGTTTTACTGGCGATGAGCTTCCATATTCAGTAACGGTCGAAATTGAACGCTTTGACTATAATCCAGATAACGATGGTTTTCATATTAACGCCCTTATCTTAGTTGAGCGTAGTGGCCAGAAGAAAATGGTCATTGGCAAAGGCGGAGATAAAATCAAGACCATAGGTCGAGAAGCTCGCCTTGATATGGAAGAACTATTTGGCCGAAAAGTCTATCTTGAGACTTGGGTTAAGGTTAAATCAGGTTGGGCCGATGACGAACGAGCATTGCGCTCTCTTGGTTATATGGACGACCTATAACGTAAATAAAACTCCACCCACTGCGGTGGAGTTTTTTGTGGTGTGTTGAGCTAATGAGTGTAATTGATGGCTTTCAGCGTTGCTTTGTATTGCATCGTCGCCCCTATACAGAATCAAGTCTCATCTTAGATGTCTTTGCCGAAGACTACGGGCGGATGACTTTATTGAGTAAAGGTGGTCGTAGTAAGCGCTCACCGTTAAAGGGGGCACTACAACCCTTCACACCTTTGCTGCTAAAGTGGTCAGGCTCAGGCTCAATGAAAACCCTGCGCCAAGCTGAACCAATAAGCTTAGGCTTACCTTTAAACGGTGTTTTCCTTTATTCTGCAATGTACGTCAATGAAATACTGGCGCGTGTGACCGCCTATGAGGTGCCGTATCCTGAGCTATTTATCGACTATCTGCACGCCTTAACAGAACTTGCCCAAGCGGAAAATCCAGAGCCTGCCTTGCGCCGCTTTGAGCTCGCTCTATTAACATCATTAGGTTACGGGGTTGATTTTTTACACTGCTCAGGCAGTGGTGAGCCTGTGGATCCTAAAATGACCTATCGATATCGTGAACAGCAGGGCTTTATCGCTTCAGTGCGCAAAGACAACCTAACCTTTAGCGGTGATGAGCTAATTGCCATTGCAGAGCGCAGATTTACAACTCCAGCGCAACTGAGTGCGGCAAAGCGCTTTACACGTATAGCCCTAAAGCCTTATCTTGGGGGCAAACCATTAAAAAGTAGGGAACTTTTTCTTCCCCGCACACGGAGCATTGGACAATGAATTCAATTCTACTTGGGGTCAATATCGACCATGTAGCAACCTTACGAAACGCACGCGGTACCAAATATCCTGATCCTGTACATGCAGCAGAGATTGCAGAACGGGCTGGTGCTGCTGGCATCACGATTCATCTGCGTGAAGATCGTCGTCATATTAAAGACCGTGATGTACGCCTACTAGCTGAAACTATTCAGACTCGAATGAATCTAGAGATGGCAGTAACCGATGAAATGGTTGCGATTGCATTAGACACTAAGCCTGAGTATGTATGCCTAGTACCTGAAAAGCGCGAAGAGCTTACAACCGAAGGTGGTTTAGATGTGGTGACGCATCTAGAAAAAATTAAGGCAGCAACACAAAAGCTAACCCAAGCCGGAATTAAGGTTTCTCTATTTATCGACCCTGAGCAGTCTCAGATCGATGCCTCTAAAGCGGCAGGAGCCCCCTTCATTGAGCTGCATACGGGTCACTACTCTGAAGCAACTACGGATGATGTTCTATACAAAGAGCTCGATCGTATTGCACAAGCTGCTCGTTATGCCTCTGAACAAGGTTTAACGGTCAACGCTGGACATGGATTGACTTATCACAACGTAGCGCCTATCGCAGCTCTGCCTGAGATATATGAGCTTAATATTGGACACTCTATTATGGGACGTGCTGTATTTGATGGCCTGCACAAGGCTGTCGCTGATATGAAAGAAATTATGGAGCAGGCTCGTAGCTAATGGCTATCCTTGGTTTAGGTACGGATATCGCAGAGATCGAGCGAGTTGCAAAAGCACTCTCGCGAACTGGAAAGCCATTTGCTCAGCGCATCCTTACCGAAACAGAGATGAGTCATTTTGACGGCTTAAGCTTTCAAGCAAAATACCTAGCCAAACGCTTTGCGGCCAAAGAGGCTGCATCTAAGGCTTTGGGTACTGGAATTTCCAAAGGCGTCTCTTTTCAAGACTTTGAGATCCATAATGATCCATTAGGGAAGCCTTGCCTTACCTTATCTGGGCAAGCCAAGGTAATTGCCGATAGCCTTGGAGTTAAGCGCTACCACATCTCTATATCTGATGAGCGCCACTATGCAGTGGCGACCGTTATTTT
The DNA here is from genome assembly GCF_024346875.1 of Vibrio gallicus. Classification (NCBI taxonomy): domain Bacteria; kingdom Pseudomonadati; phylum Pseudomonadota; class Gammaproteobacteria; order Vibrionales; family Vibrionaceae; genus Vibrio; species Vibrio gallicus. The sequence goes on along the minus strand of NZ_AP024871.1, from coordinate 2,061,899 downwards.
AGAAGATTAAGTGCGCTTAACTTCATGTAGGAAGCTTGGCTCTAATTGAGGTACAAACGAGCCGTCGTTTGTACCTTTTCTATTTCATCTTGTAGCTCTAGCAATTCTGGCTCAACATCTTCGACGCTCGCTCCAGAGCGCAATGCTTTTTCTACCTGTGCACAGGCGCTTTTTAGCTTAGGTACACCACAGTAGCTGCTACTGCCATGCAGTTTATGTACGTGATGAAGTAGCTCCTCTTTAGCTAGTGATTGTTCTTCTAATGACTGCTCAATAATCTTATTTACTTCAGGAATAGAGTCTACCAGCATCTGTAACATCTCTTTTGCGAGATCTTCCTTATTTGCTGATTGCTTTAATGCCATCTGCCAGTCAATGATGACATCATTTTGCTGCGGGTTTGTATCGTCAACCTTTGTCCCTGATATAGGTTGGCACTCGCTATTATCTTCTTTACGTCCCCAATGGTTTAATACGTTAAGCAGAATAGGCTCTTCAATAGGTTTGGTTAGGTAGTCATCCATGCCTGCGTTGAGCAATCGATCGCGTTCACCCGTCATGGCGTGAGCTGTGACTGCGATAACCGGTGTTTGGGCATTGAGTGTGCTATTTTTGATAGCCTCACACGCTGCGACCCCATCCATTCCAGGCATCTGAATATCCATCAATATTAAATCGAAATGATGTTTATTGGCTTCAGCTACCGCATCGTGACCATTGCTGCAGGTGACGACAGAATCAACGTGTTCTTCTAATAGAGCGTCGATAAGTTTAAGGTTAGCTGGATTGTCATCAACGGCCATTATCTTAAGTGGTAGCTTTTCTAGCATTAGCGGTTCAGGCTTAATATACGGTGCGGAGTGCAGTTCTTGCCCATGAACTAAGGCCTGCATTAACTTAGTCTTGGTTAATGGCTTAATTACACAGGTCACAGAGTGTTGTGACATCAACATCTCAGATAGCGCAAGCTGGTTACTTGGCAGGCCTAGAATGATGTTAGGGGATACCGCCTTGGCTTTGTGAATAAAATCAATCAACTCAGTTTCACTATACACCTCATTTATCGGCAGGCTATACACGATATAGTCATGTGCTGTGAGCTGCTCTGGTATCGTTGAACGATATTGCGTAACGACACCTTCTTGAGTCAGAACCTGTTGCACCACATTAGCTGCTTGCAGATTCTGCTCAATAAGTAATACATCTTTTTCTCGGATAGGAGTGAGATCAAGCTGCTGTAATGGGAGGTCAGTAGTAGCAAGGCGGATAGTAAACCAGAATGTGGAACCTTGATGAAGGCGACTGGTTAAGCTGATTTCGCCTCCCATCTGACGTACCAATTTCTGGGTGATAACCAAACCTAGTCCTGTACCACCATAGCGTCGAGTGATGCTGGCATCTGCTTGGCTAAAGGCTTGGAATAGCTGTGCTTGTTGTCGCTCGGAAATACCAATTCCGGTATCTCGAATCATAAACTGGATTTCAACTTGATCTTCTTTTTGTGAACGCAGCTCAATAGAGACATCAATATTACCACGCTCAGTAAACTTGATAGCGTTGCCCACAAGGTTAGTCAGGACTTGTTGAATACGTAATGAGTCACCCACAACCCCAGTCGGGATCTTAGGATCGACTTTAAGCGTCAGTTCTAGCCCTTTATCATGTGCACTTGGAGCTTGTAAATTGACCACCTCTTCAAGGGATTCTTGAATATCAAATGGGATGTTTTCTAACAGCAGTTTACCGGCTTCAAGCTTGGAGAAATCTAGAATATCATTGATGATGTTAAGTAGGCTGTTGGCTGAGTGTTCTATGGTTTGCAAATAATCGGTTTGACTGCGACTAAGGTTGGTTTTGAGCATTTGTCGAGTAAAGCCAATTACACCGTTAAGTGGGGTTCGTAATTCGTGGGACATATTAGCCAAGAACTCAGATTTTACCCGTGCCGCTTCTTGAGCTCGTTTTTTAGCAATATCAAGTTCGACGTTTTGGATCTCAAGCTGTTCTAAGGTTTCTCGTAAATCGGAAGTAGCCTGATCTATGCTGTGTTGCATCTCTATATGGTATTCAGATAAAGACATTGCCATAGCGTTGATACCCGTTTTTAGGGAGTTTAATTCGCCATGCATTTTGCCCTCAATTCGGACATCGAGTTGTCCGCGTCGAATGCGATCTACACTATTTTTAAGGTGTGTGATTGGGGCGGTAATATCTTGCATCAAGCGATAAGCAAAGAATGCAGACAGACCGACCCCAAGGAACATTACAATCAGTGCAACTACGATTTCTTGATATTGTTGCAGGCGTAGGCTGGAGAGGTCGAGCTCTATCGCAATATAACCTAATACCTGGTCGGCTTCTTTAGCATTGGCTTGGGGGGCTATGTATTGCGCTTCAGCTATGATAGGAGAGCGGATTATCAATTTAGTATCAATCAACTCTACCGTACTGTGCATAGGGATGGGTTTCGATTTAGGAAACATCAAGCTTTCGAAATTGGGATGAAAGTTGGAGGTAACGAACAGTTCATGTTTTGCATCAAATACCGCAATACTACGCACCACATCCGAGTGTTTTCGGTGGCTATAGCTTATTAAGCGTCGTACTGCTTCCCGATTCTGCTGAAGCATGGCAAACTCGCTGGCGATAGCCAAGGGTTCGACGATATTGGTACCGGCAGTAATCAATTGAGATTCAAGGTCATTGTATCTATTTGATGTAAAAAAGACGCTCAATAGCAATCCGACAATTAACGTCGGAGCTAAGGTCAATGTGATTACGCGCGCGCGTAAGCCGTATCTTGTCATGTTTTATTGGTGCGCTATCTGTGAAAAAATAAGCCTAAATCCATTCCCTGCACGCATTAGTGAGGGGGCGTTGGTATAGTTTAACTAATTAAAAGCAATATTTCTGCATAGTGAAGGCATTGTGCGGAAAATGTTCAAGTGAGAATTTGTAATATGGCCAACTTTTTTAAGCCACAAAAGAAAAACTCTATTTCAAACAAGCACTTCGTGGTAGATATTGAAAAATACGACTATCAAGGTGCTGGTATTGGCTTTGATGGTAAAAAACCTATATTTGTAGAAGGGGCGTTGGTCGGAGAGAAGGTATTAGTTGCGCCGATAGAGGTAAAGGCTAAGTTTACCCGTGCCAAAATAATTAAGGTCCAAAATAGCAGCCCTTCGCGTCAGGTTCCATTTTGTGCTCATTTTGCAAAATGTGGTGGTTGCTCGTTACAGCATATGCCGTACCAGACACAGTTGGAAGTAAAGCAACAAGCGTTCAAAAAGCTGATGTCTAAACTTGCTCCAGTGGTTGGTTTATCGGAAGTTATTCAGGGAAGTGAGCAAGGCTATCGCCGCCGCTCTAGAGTTAGCCTGCGTTGGAACGCTAAATCACAACAACTTGAGTTTGGGTTTAGACAAGGTAAGAGCAATCAAATTGTAGATATAATCCAGTGCCCAGTTATGGCAACGGAACTACAGGGGTTACTAGAGCCGCTAAAAAAAGTACTGCAGTCTCTTTCTCAGCCAAGAATCTTGGGGCATGTGGAGCTAGTAGCTGCGGATAATGCTCAGGTAGTATTACTGCGCAGTAGTGATCAATTAAAGCCCAGCGATCAAATATTGATGCAAGAGTTTGCCCAGCAAAATGGGGTGTCGTTATACCTTCATCAAGGGGAGACATTGCCTCAACTTATCCATGGTAGCGCACCATGTTGTAATGAAGTGGGGGTAGAACTAGCGTTCTTGCCAACGGATTTCATTCAAGTGAATCGTTTGGTGAATCAACAGATGGTATCGCAAGCGATGGCTTGGCTTGCTCTAGATAAGCAAGATCGCGTATTGGACTTGTTTAGCGGTATTGGTAATTTCACTTTTCCGATGAGTCAGAGCGCGATTCAGGTTATTGGGATTGAAGGCGTGCAGGACATGGTAGAGCGAGCCAGCCAAAACGCGACAGCATTACAGGTCAACAACGCTCAGTTTTTCCAAGCCGACTTAGCGAATTTGGATGGAACAGAGGCGTGGTCTTTGCAAGGGTTTGACAAAATCTTACTCGACCCTGCACGGGCAGGGGCGGCTGGCATAGTTGATAAGCTTGGGCAATTTAAGGCATCGCATATTGTGTATGTATCTTGCAATCCTTCAACCTTGGCAAGGGATAGTGAATCCCTGCTTAAGCAAGGTTATCGAATTACTAAAATGCGGGTGTTAGATATGTTCCCACAAACGGGACATCTAGAGTCGATGGTGTTATTCGAAAAATAGTCGAACAGAATCAAAAAAGTACAAATTCAGATACAGGGATGTAGTGTAGATAGGTATACTAACTTAGTTTGGTGTTTACCTAAATATAACATAATGACAGCAAGGTTTTAGGGAAGAAATATGGTCGCAATACGCAGTGCGCACATTAATAAGGATGAAGAGTTTGGCCTTGAGCGCTGGGTAGATAGTCTTCAACAAGGACAGAAAACAGAGAACAAGCTTAAGAAGCTTTATATTGAGTGCCAACAGCTACTAGATGGTCATGAGCGACAGGAGTTGTTGCTATGGCGTGGGCGCGAGATGATAGAAATTTTGATTACTCTATCTATGGACCGCGCCACACTTGAGGCGGCCATGTTGTTCCCTGTTGTATCGAGTGGTTTGTATGATACTGAAGAGCTTAAAGAGCGCTACGGTAAAGAGATCATCAAATTGATTGAAGGGGTTGAGGAGATGGCCGCAATTGGTCAACTTAATACCTCAGAAAGCGATTCTAGTGCTTCTGGCCAAGTGGATAACGTGCGCCGTATGCTACTGGCAATGGTGGATGATTTTCGCTGTGTGATTATCAAGCTGGCAGAGCGGATCTGTAACCTACGTGAAGTAAAAAACGCTCCAGATGAAGTTCGTCAGCGAGTGGCAAAAGAGTGCGCCAATATCTACGCTCCACTAGCTAACCGTCTAGGTATAGGCCAGTTAAAGTGGGAGATTGAAGACTACGCGTTTCGTTATCAACAACCCACAACTTACAAGGCAATAGCTAAGCAATTAGGTGAGCGTCGTATCGAGCGCGAACAGTATATTACAGATTTTGTTGATGACCTTGAGAGTGAGATGAATCACTCTCATATCAATGCTGAAGTAAGTGGACGTCCCAAACACATATTTAGCATCTGGAGAAAGATGCAGAAGAAAAAGCTGGCCTTTGAACAGCTTTTTGATGTGAGAGCAGTGCGTATCATTGCTGACCAACTGCAAGATTGCTACGGCGCTTTGGGTGTCGTTCATACCAAGTATAATCACCTATCTAGTGAATTTGATGATTATGTTGCCAACCCCAAACCAAATGGCTATCAATCAATACATACCGTAGTGCTAGGCCCTGAAAACAAAACCATTGAGATTCAGATCCGCACCAAACAGATGCACGAAGATTCGGAGCTGGGTGTTGCGGCGCACTGGAAGTACAAAGAAGGCGGTTCGGGTGGACGCAGCGGATATGACGAGAAGATAACGTGGTTGCGTAAACTATTGGATTGGCAAGAAGAAATGTCAGACTCGGGCGAGATGCTCGATGAACTTCGTAGCCAAGTGTTTGATGATAGGGTATATGCCTTTACACCGCGTGGTGATGTGGTCGATTTACCTATGGGGGCAACCCCATTAGATTTTGCTTATCACATTCACTCAGAAGTAGGGCACCGCTGTATCGGAGCGAAAGTTGGCGGACGCATTGTTCCCTTTACGCATAAGCTCACCATGGGCGATCAAGTTGAGATTATTACCCAAAAAGAACCGAATCCATCTCGTGATTGGTTAAATTCATCACTGGGCTTTGTTCATTCTGGTCGAGCACGAGCCAAGATTAATGCATGGTTTAGAAAGCAGAGCCGCGAGAAAAATATTGAAGCGGGTAAAGATATCTTAGAAGCGGAGCTAGCTAAGATTGAAGCGACACTCAAAGATGCTGATATCTATGCTCTTAAACGCTTTAACGTTAATACCGCCGATGAGCTATATGCAGGGATTGGTAGTGGCGACTTAAGAATTACTCAGGTCGTTAATCATATCAATGCCTTGGTAAACAAACCCTCGGCAGCTGAAGAAGACCAGCAAGCCTTAGCAAAGCTACAGACTTCTGAGTCGATAATGCCACTGCCGAGTAAGCCTCACAAAGATGCGGTGGTGGTTGAAGGGATTGATAACCTAATGACGCATCTTGCTCGATGCTGTCAGCCGATACCCGGAGATACGATTAGTGGCTATGTAACCCAAGGGCGAGGTATTTCGGTGCACCGTAGTGACTGTGACCAGTTAAATGAGCTGCGATTACATGCACCCGAGCGTATTATTGATACGGTTTGGGGAAGCGGATTTGTCGGGTCGTTCATTCTTACCTTGCGTATAGAGTCTCTGGAGCGTACTGGATTACTTAAAGATATTTCAACCCTCATTACTAATGAAAAACTCAAGATTGCCAATATGCGTTCGCGTACCGACCATAAACGACAAATGGTGGTGATGGATATGGATATTGAGGTTAGTAATACCGATATTAGTAGCCGCCTGCAATCGAGGATAGAGCAGATAAAAGACGTTATCTTGGTGAAACGCCTCGGTTAATAGTAAATTTTATAAGACCCAAGCCCCTTAATCAGGGGCTTGATTTTTTTAGGAGATAACATGCCTAGCAAGTCCGATAACCTACAGCAATTACTCGAAATCATGGCAACCCTTAGAGACCCAAACAAGGGGTGCCCATGGGATATAAAGCAGTCCTTTGATTCAATTGTTCCCCACACCATAGAGGAAACTTATGAGGTGGTGGATGCGATTCAAAATCAAGATTGGAGTAACCTCAAAGAAGAGCTCGGTGATTTATTGTTTCAGATTGTGTTTTATGCACAACTGGCAAAGGAGCAGAACCTTTTTGAGTTTGATGATGTGCTAGAGGGCGTGAATGAGAAGCTTATGCGCCGACACCCGCATGTATTTGGTGAGCAACAATTTGCTACAGAAGCAGATATAGCCAAAAACTGGGAACAAGAGAAGGCAAAAGAAAAAGCGCGTGTAGGAAAAATTGAACAAAGTATTCTAGACTCTGTACCGAGATCGTTACCGGCCTTAAGTCGAGCCGATAAGGTGCAAAAACGCTGTGCTAAATTTGGCTTTGATTGGGATACGATTGGCCCTGTGGTTGATAAGGTTCACGAAGAGGCACAAGAGGTGTTAGATGAAGCCTTGTGTGTGCCATTATCTCAACCACGTGTAGAAGAAGAGGTTGGTGATTTGTTATTTGCCAGCGTCAATCTTGCTAGACATTTAGGGTGTCACCCTGAGGTCGCTCTAAACAAGGCCAATTTGAAGTTTGAACGACGATTTCGCGCAGTTGAACAAAAAGTAAAAGAGAATGGAGTTATTTTTGAAAACTGTGATCTAGATTACCTTGACAGCTTATGGGAGCAAGTAAAAGCTGAGGAGTCTAAACTACGATAATATGGTGATTTGATTTGAAGCAAAAAATAAATCAAATACGTATGATAAGTTTCGCGTTGTGGCAACTAGGTGCTTCTGGTATATTTGCTTCCCGTCCAGAAGAAGTCTATTCCCTCATTCAACCAACTTCAGGTTAAACATGACGACAAATTACATTTTTGTTACTGGCGGGGTTGTATCCTCACTAGGTAAAGGCATTGCAGCGGCATCGCTAGCAGCTATTCTCGAAGCTCGTGGTCTTAAAGTGACTATGATGAAGCTTGATCCTTACATCAACGTTGACCCAGGCACAATGAGCCCTACGCAACATGGTGAAGTGTTCGTCACCGAAGATGGTGCAGAAACTGACCTTGACCTTGGTCACTATGAGCGATTCATTCGCACCAAGATGACTAAGCGTAATAACTTTACTGCTGGCCGTGTTTACTCTGATGTTCTCGCAGCAGAGCGTCGTGGTGACTATTTAGGTGCTACGATTCAGGTTATTCCACATATTACTAATGCGATTAAAGACCGTGTAATCAAAGGCTCTGAAGGCCATGAAGTGGCTATCGTAGAAGTAGGTGGCACTGTTGGTGATATTGAATCACTACCATTTATGGAAGCTATCCGTCAGCTTGCTGTTGAGCTTGGTCGTGAGCGTGCGATGTTTATGCACCTTACGTTAGTTCCTTATTTAGCGGCGGCTGGTGAAGTGAAAACTAAGCCAACTCAACACTCGGTTAAAGAGTTATTGTCGATCGGTATCCAACCAGATATCTTGATTTGCCGTAGTGATCGTATCATTCCTGCCAATGAACGTAAGAAGATTGCTCTATTCTGTAACGTACAGGAACGCGCAGTAATCTCGATGAAAGATGTAGACTCTATCTATAAGATTCCTCAACTGGTTAAAGCACAAGGTCTAGATGACTTAGTATGTGCTCGCTTTGGCATTTCAGCGCCAGAAGCGAACCTATCTGAATGGGAACAGGTGATCTACGAAGAAGCAAACCCAACTGGCGATGTAACTATCGGTATGGTTGGTAAATATATTGAATTGCCTGATGCATATAAGTCAGTCAATGAAGCGCTTAAACATGCAGGGTTGAAAAACCGCCTAAACGTCCATATTAAATATGTAGACTCTCAAGATGTAGAGAGCAAAGGCGAAGAAGCCTTACTAGGTTTAGATGCAATCCTAGTTCCAGGTGGTTTTGGTGACCGTGGCGTTGAAGGTAAAATTCGCGCAGCACAATATGCTCGTGAAAATAAGATACCTTATTTAGGCATCTGCTTAGGTATGCAAGTTGCGTTAATTGAGTTTGCGCGAAATGTTGCTAATCTTGCTGATGCGCATTCAACAGAATTTAATAAAGAAACACCAAACCCTGTGGTAGGCTTGATTACTGAGTGGGTTGATAAAGAAGGTAACGTTGAAGAGCGTACTGAAACCTCTGACCTTGGTGGTACAATGCGTCTAGGTTCTCAGCTATGTCATTTAGAGAAAGGCACCAAAGCCTATGAGCTCTATGGCAATGCTAAGATCCATGAGCGCCATCGTCACCGTTATGAGGTGAATAACAACTTACGTCCGTTGATTGAGAAAGCAGGGCTTAAAGTTTCTGGTTTGTCTGCGGATAAGAAATTGGTGGAAGTTATTGAAAACCCTGCACACCCATGGTTTGTTGCCGCTCAGTTCCACCCTGAGTTCACCTCAACCCCTCGTGACGGACATCCGTTATTTGCAGGGTTTGTAAAAGCTGCTGGTGAATTTCAGCGCGGCGAACTTAAGTAAAATTAAGAATTAAGGTGTCTTAAAAGAGTGTTATGGCACCTGTAAATATTTAACATTTAAATTTTTAAATAAGAGGAAACATTTAATGTCTAAGATCGTTAAAGTTCTAGGTCGTGAAATCATCGATTCACGTGGTAACCCAACAGTAGAAGCTGAAGTTCACTTAGAAGGTGGCTTTGTAGGTATGGCTGCTGCTCCTTCTGGCGCATCTACTGGTTCTCGTGAAGCTCTTGAGCTACGTGACGGTGACAAATCACGTTTCCTAGGCAAAGGTGTTCTTAAAGCACTTGAAGCTGTAAACGGCCCTATCGCTGAAGCTCTAGCTGGCAAAGACGCTAAAGACCAAGCTGCTATCGACCAAGTGATGATCGACCTAGACGGTACTGAAAACAAGTCTAAGTTCGGTGCTAACGCAATCCTTGCTGTTTCTCTTGCTAACGCAAAAGCTGCAGCTGCGGCTAAAGGCATGCCTCTTTTTGAGCACATCGCTGAGCTAAACGGCACTCCAGGTCAATTCTCTATGCCTCTACCAATGATGAACATCATCAACGGTGGCGAGCACGCTGATAACAACGTTGACATCCAAGAGTTCATGATCCAACCAGTTGGCGCGAAAACTCTTAAAGAAGCTCTACGTATCGGCGCTGAAGTATTCCACAACCTAGCTAAAGTTCTTAAGGCGAAAGGCCTAAACACTGCTGTTGGTGATGAAGGTGGTTTCGCTCCTAACCTTGAGTCTAACGCTGCTGCTCTAGCTGCAATCAAAGAAGCTGTTGAAGCTGCTGGCTATGTTCTTGGTAAAGACGTTACTCTTGCTATGGACTGTGCTGCTTCTGAGTTCTACGACAAAGAAACTGGCAAGTACAACATGAAAGGCGAAGGCAAAATCTTCACTTCTGAAGAGTTTAACTTCTACCTACAAGACCTTGCTAACCAATACCCAATCGTATCTATCGAAGACGGTCTTGACGAATCAGATTGGGCTGGCTTCAAGCACCAAACTGAACTTCTAGGTGACAAGCTTCAACTAGTTGGTGACGATCTATTCGTTACAAACACTAAGATTCTTGCTCGTGGTATCCAAGAAGGCATCACTAACTCAATCCTTATCAAGTTCAACCAAATCGGTTCACTAACTGAGACTCTAGCTGCAATCAAGATGGCTAAAGATGCTGGTTTCACAGCAGTTATCTCTCACCGTTCTGGCGAAACTGAAGATGCAACTATCGCTGATCTAGCGGTTGGTACTGCTGCAGGTCAAATCAAAACTGGTTCTATGAGCCGTTCTGACCGTGTTGCTAAGTACAACCAACTTCTTCGCATCGAAGAAGCTCTAGGTGAGCGTGCACCATTTAACGGTCTTAAAGAAGTTAAAGGTCAATAATTCATCTTATTTGTGATTGCCTTGCTGCAGTCTCTATGAGTTAGAATTTTTGCATACTTATATAAACACCTCGCTTTGCGAGGTGTTTTTTTTGGTTTAGATAAAGAGCTTTGGTGATTTAATGTTTTATGCATCGAGTTTACAGCCAGCATAAAAGATTAAGCGGGTAAACATGGTAAGGGTTTTGTGATATAAATAGCGCAATATTATCGATAGGGATTTGAGCTGGTGCGTGTTTTTTCAGTAATACTGTTTGGGTTGCTAATTTGGCTGCAAACCGACTTGTGGTTTGGTAAAAATGGCATAAATGAGCTAAGACAAGTGCAAGATGAAACTGCGGTACAAAGCTCAGTGAATAGTCAACTGCGTAAACGTAATGACGAGATGTTTGCGGAAATTGACGACCTTAGCCAAGGCCTTGATGCTATTGAGGAACGTTCTCGCAACGAGCTTGGTATGGTGAAAAAAGGTGAGACCTTTTATCGTATTGTTGACTCTGATTGATTTAGGAACGGTTTGCAATTTTGAATAAGTATATCGCAATAGTTCCAGCGGCAGGTATTGGTAGCCGTATGCAGGCTGATAGGCCTAAGCAATATTTACTACTACAGAGTAAAACGATTTTAGAGCATACAGTTGAGCGTTTGCTGTCGCATCCTCAAATAGAACAAGTAGTGGTTGCGATAAGCGCGACTGATGATTACTTTGCTACTACTACGCTAGCGAGTAATTCCAGAGTTATTCAGGTTTTAGGTGGTAAAGAGCGCTCTGACTCGGTTCTCAATGCTTTGCAGTATCTGCATGCACAGAATTACAGTGGACAGGTTTTAGTGCACGATGCCGCTCGTCCAAATATCGATTTAGGCGACATTAGCGCGCTAATTGAAGCCGCTTGCCAGCACCCGACAGGGGCTATTTTAGCCAGTAGGGTAAAGGACACCATGAAGCGCTCGGATGGCGACAGTACTATTATCGAAACCGTATCTAGAGTAAATCTTTGGCATGCACTAACACCACAAATGTTTGATGCCGTAGCGTTGCGTCTAGCATTACACTCTGCCGTAGACCAAAATCAAGTTATTACCGATGAAGCCTCTGCTATGGAACTGATAGGCGAAGCGCCTATGATTGTTGAGGGTAGGGCAGATAACATCAAGGTCACTCAACCGGAAGACTTTTCATTGATGGGTTTCTATTTATCACAAAGTAGCAAGGGAAAAGCATGATTCGCATTGGACATGGGTTTGACGTACATAAATTTGGTGGAACAGGACCGGTCATAATAGGTGGGGTTGCTATCCCATATGAGCAAGGCTTGTTGGCTCACTCTGATGGTGATGTCGCATTACATGCTATTTGTGATGCTCTATTAGGCGCCATCGCTGCCGGTGATATTGGGCACCATTTTCCTGATACAGATGACAAATGGAAGGGAGCTAATAGCCGAGAGTTACTAAGGGATGTCTACAGTCGAGTGATCGAAGAAGGTTATCACTTGGGAAATGTCGACGTTACTATAATGGCTCAAGCACCTAAAATGGCTCCACATATTGAGTCTATGCGAAGCGTCATTGCCCAAGATTTGAATGCAGATTTAAATCAGGTCAACGTAAAAGCCACCACTACAGAACGCTTAGGTTTTACTGGGCGTAAAGAAGGCATCGCGGTTGAAGCCGTGGTACTTATCCTAAAAAATCAATAAGAAATATTATGACTGATACTCTTGGACATCTCGCTTATCTGCATGGTAAGCCGCTAGCAAAAGCTAAACTAAAGGTTAAGCCTGAACACTTCATTGTAAAAGAAGACCTTGGCTATGAGTTTAGCGGGCAGGGTGAGCACCTGATGGTAAGGATCCGCAAAAGCGGAGAAAACACCAGCTTCGTTGCCAACGAATTGGCAAAATTTATGGGTGTGAAATCCAAGGATATTGGTTGGGCTGGTCTAAAAGATCGTCATGCGATTACCGAGCAATGGCTAAGTGTGCATCTGCCAAAAGGTGATACTCCTGACATGAGCTTGTTTACTAAGCGTCACCCTAGTGTGCAGATCCTAGAAACGACCCGTCATGATAAAAAGTTACGTCCTGGAGATCTCAAAGGAAACTACTTTGAAATTACCTTGACTGAGGTTAGCGATCTCTGTGAGGTTGAAATGCGATTGCAACAAGTTGCCAAGCAGGGTGTTCCAAACTACTTTGGCGAGCAACGCTTTGGAAATAACGCTAACAACGTTATTGAAGCCCGTCGCTGGGGGCGCGATAACGTGCGTACCCGTAATCAAAATAAACGCAGCCTATACCTTTCGGCTGCGCGTTCTTGGATATTCAATCAGATTGTTTCAAATCGTATTGAGCAACACTGTTTTGAGCATGCTATTGAGGGAGACCAGGTAATACTTGATGGCAGTTTACAAGCTTATACTGATGATTTTAATGCTATTACAGCAGCCCTTGCGGGTGACAATGCGCTACCTACACAAGGTGCGGCCTTAGCTTTAGAGCAGCAGGTTGTTGATTCAGAGCCGGATCTTATGGCTTTAATTCGTGGTAACCGAATGCGCCATGACCGCCGCGAAATAAAGCTATGCCCAAGTGATTTAAGTTGGCGTAGCGATGCAGACCAGGTGCAAGTTAGCTTCTGGTTATCTTCGGGCAACTTTGCCACCTCAATCTTTAGAGAGGTTGTTGAAGAGATCCCATTTACTCGTGAATTTGCGGTTGAGGCAAAGCCTGAATGAAGATCTTAATTAGCAATGATGATGGTGTTCATGCTAAAGGGATACACGTTCTAGCTGAAGCGCTAAAAGATATTGCAGAGATTATTATTGTCGCACCGGATCGTAACCGTAGTGGTGCGTCAAATTCATTAACGCTAGAGACTCCCTTGCGAGTGAACGAGATAAAACCTAAGGTGTATTCTGTACAAGGTACACCGACGGATTGTGTCCATTTTGCACTGAATGAGCTTATGAAAGATGATTACCCAGACTTAGTGGTCAGTGGGATAAATCACGGAGCAAACCTAGGTGACGACGTTCTTTATTCTGGAACGGTAGCGGCGGCCATGGAAGGGCACTTTCTCGGCGTGCAAGCGATAGCCGTTTCATTGGTTGGTAAAACAAACTTTGATACCGCAGCCAAAGTGGTAAAAGAGTTGGTTATACAGCATCAAAATAACCCGATACCAACCAATCGTTTGTTAAACGTCAATGTCCCTGATGTTGCACAGCAGCCTAATATTGAGATCACTCGCTTAGGGGCGCGTCACCATGCAGAAGATATGATCAAACAACTTGATCCGCGTGGCCAGCAAATTTATTGGTTAGGGCCTCCGGGCAAAGAACAAGACGCCGGTGTTGGAACCGACTTTTACGCGATTGAGCATTCTCGTGTATCAATAACGCCGTTGCAGGTCGATCTTACTGCACATGAGTCTTTGCCTTCGATGAAGGCTTGGTTAGAAAGGTAATTAATGGCTCAGTTTCATGCGCAGCGTTTGGTTGACCAGCTTCGTCAGTTAGGTATCGAAGATCAGAGTGTATTAGATGCGATAGGAGCTATTCCTCGGGAGATGTTCTTATCGGAGGCAATGCATCACCAAGCGTATGATAATAACGCTTTACCTATAGGCTGTGGGCAGACTATCTCTCAACCCTATATCGTTGCCAAGATGACATCACTGCTTAAGCTTGAGCCTACAAGTAAAGTCTTAGAGATAGGAACTGGTTGCGGCTATCAAACCGCAATTTTGTCTCAATTGGTGCAAAAGGTTTACTCTGTTGAGCGAATTAAAACCTTACAGTGGGATGCTAAGCGGCGTTTGTCGCGACTTAATATCTACAATATTGCGACTAAACATGGTGATGGTTGGATGGGGTGGAACGCCAATGCTCCTTATGATGCGATTATTGTTACTGCTGCTGCCAGCGAGGTACCTGCGGCATTAATCGAACAATTGGTTACTGGTGGTCGATTAATTATCCCGGTAGGAATTGACCAGCAGCACCTATATCAGATAGTAAAAACGGAAACAGGAATAGAGTCATGCTTTATTGAGCATGTAAGATTTGTTCCCTTGGTACATGGAGAGTTAGCTTAACCCTATGAGAAAGTCGTATTGGTCTAGTATTGTTGCGATATGTTTAATTACGCTGTTGGCGGGTTGTGCCCCTAGTTCTATGCGTAATGGTAACCACGGCTATAATAAAAAAGACCGAGGAACCTATCGTGGTAGTTACTACGTTGTAAATAAAGGAGATACCTTATATTACATCGCTTATGTAACCGGCCGTGATGTGAATAAATTAATCCGTTTTAACGAATTAAAATCCCCTAATTCTTTGCGTATAGGGCAGAAAATTAAGCTGTGGTATCCAGATTATCAAGATGAAACAACATCTTACGCTTATTCTAATGCGGGAAGTAAAGCAAGTCACTCAACGCCATCTGCATCAACTACTAAAAAAAGTACTCAAACCAAGGTTGATTCAACATCCACAAAGGGTTATGTTGGTGCTAAACAAAATGCTAACAAGGTTGCAACATCAAGTTCTGCGAATAAGCCGATATCTTCTTGGATCTGGCCAACTAAAGGCCGAGTTATAAACAACTTTGATGCCGGAGGTAAAGGAATAGACATTACTGGGCAACGGGGGCAAGACGTGCTCTCTACTGCAAGTGGTAGTGTTGTTTATTCTGGTAGTGCTTTAAGAGGATACGGTAATTTGATTATTGTTAAGCACAATAGTAAGTATCTAAGTGCTTATGCACACAATGATCGATTACTTGTCCATGAAGGGCAAAAGGTAAAAGCAGGACAAAAGATAGCAACCATGGGCAGCTCAGGTACGAGCGCGGTTAAATTGCATTTTGAGATTAGGTATCAAGGAAAATCGGTTAATCCCGAACGATATTTACCATGACCAGGTAGTTGGCAAGTAAGCCCCACCTGTTGAGCCATTGGAGGCGCTATGAGTATGGATAACACAGCAGCAAAAGTGGAAGACTTGAATCAAAATGGTGAAGAGGCAGAGGTGGCAAGTGTTGAATTAGAGCCCACCGCCAAAGCCCCCGCTCGAGAGGCAAAAGAAGAATTTGACGCCTCAGCAAAGAATCTAGACGCTACTCAGCTTTATCTTGGAGAGATCGGTTTTTCTCCTCTATTAACCGCAGAAGAAGAAGTGCTGTATGCGCGTCGTGCTCTGCGTGGTGATGAGGCGGCGCGAAAGCGTATGATTGAAAGTAACCTTCGCTTAGTTGTAAAAATCTCTCGTCGATATAGTAATCGTGGTCTGGCATTGTTAGACCTTATTGAAGAGGGAAACCTAGGCTTGATTCGCGCGGTAGAGAAATTTGATCCTGAGCGTGGTTTCCGTTTTTCGACGTATGCTACGTGGTGGATTCGACAAACTATCGAACGCGCTTTAATGAACCAAACCCGCACCATTCGCTTATCTATTCATGTTGTTAAAGAGCTCAATATTTACCTGCGCACTGCGCGTGAGTTGTCTCAAAAACTGGATCATGAACCAACAGCAGAAGAGATTGCTCAACAGCTCGATAAACCAGTGGATGACGTCAGCAAGATGTTGCGTCTTAATGAGCGAGTAAGCTCAGTTGATACCCCTATTGGTGGTGATGGCGATAAAGCACTGCTAGATATCATTCCTGATATTAATAACTCTGATCCAGAGGTTTCAACCCAGGACGAAGATATCAAGCACTCACTGATTGATTGGCTTGATGAGTTGAACCCAAAGCAAAAAGAAGTATTGGCAAGACGTTTTGGGTTATTGGGTTATGAGCCATCAACGCTCGAAGAGGTAGGGCGCGAGATCAATCTTACTCGTGAACGTGTTCGTCAAATCCAGGTTGAAGGCTTGCGTCGTTTACGTGAGATCCTACTCAAACAAGGGCTGAATATGGAATCCCTGTTTAACTTTGATAGCGAATAATATAGCAAGTTAAAACAAAAAGAGGGCCTGCATCAAGCAGGCCCTCTTTTTTATCAAACACTTATATCAGTTTCTTTAATCGATATAGTTCTTCTAAAGCTTGTCTTGGAGTGAGCTCGTCAGGGTCTATATCGGCGATGGCTTGCTCAACTTCACTAGGCTCTGGTATCAGGCTGAGTTGGTTCGCTATATCAACGCTCCCATGACTCGATGATGCTTTTGGATCACCGTTACTCAATTGCTCTAATAGGTTCAGTTTTTGACGAGCCTGCTTAATGACTGCTTTAGGAACACCGGCAAGGGCTGCTACGGCAAGACCATAAGATTTACTGGCAGCTCCCTCTTGTACCGCATGCATAAACGCAATTTCATCACCGTGTTCCACCGCATCCAGATGTACATTGGCAAGGCCATTTATCTGATTGGGCAGTTCGGTTAATTCAAAATAGTGGGTGGCAAATAAAGTCAGGGCATTAATCTGGCTTGCTAGCCATTGCGCACTTGCCCATGCTAGGGATAAGCCATCATAGGTACTGGTGCCACGTCCAATCTCATCCATCAATACGAGACTATGTTGAGTGGCGTTGTGTAGGATATTAGCTGTCTCTGTCATCTCCACCATAAAGGTTGAGCGGCCAGACGCGAGGTCATCAGAGGCGCCGATACGAGTGAATATTCGGTCTAGTGTACCCATTGTTGCTGATTGGGCAGGAACATAAGAACCGATATGAGCCATTAATGAAATGAGCGCCGTTTGACGCATATAGGTGGATTTACCCCCCATATTTGGCCCGGTGATGATGAGCATCTTACGCTCAGGAGCCAGCTCTACTGGGTTTGCAATAAAGGGAGCGTCTAACACCTGCTCTACAACAGGGTGGCGACCATTTTTTATTGAAATACCTATATCCTGATGGAGGCTTGGTCGACAATATTCAAGCGTCTCAGCTCGCTCGGCGAGGTTTTGTAATACATCGAGCTGTGCAATAGCATCAGACATTGATTGTAGTGCTGCTAGGTGAGGCAACAGTAAGTCAAAAAGCTCATCCCAAAGTTTTTTCTCAGCCGCTAGAGCCTTGGATTTGGAGTTAAGAACCTTGTCTTCATGCTCTTTCAGTTCCGGAATAATATAACGCTCAGCATTCTTTAGGGTTTGGCGGCGTACATAATGTGGCGGAACCAGATGGCTCTGCCCGCGACTTACCTGAATATAGAAACCGTGTACTGCGTTATATCCAACCTTTAAGGTATCAATCCCATGACGCTCACGTTCATCGCTTTCTAGTTTGTTTAAATACTCAGTTGCTCCATTTGCGAGGTCACGCCATTGATCTAACTCCTGATTATATCCCGGTGCAATCACGCCGCCGTCGCGTATTACGACAGGAGGATTCTCTATAATGGCTTGCTCTAATAGTTGGCAAAGTGCATCGATTGGTTTGGCGTCATCGCGCAGCTGTTGCAGTTTGTGCGCGCTAACCTCATTGATGGTAGATTCAACCTCAGGCAGCATTTGTAGTGCGTTGCGTAAACGAGCCAGATCTCTAGGCCTCGCACTGCGCAAGGCTAAGCGAGCAAGGATACGCTCAACATCACCAATCAACTTAAGGGTAGGGCTTAATTGCTGCGCAAGCCCGGTATCTATAAGCTCACCAATAGCATCTAGGCGCTGGTTAATGACCTCTAGATCGCGAGTTGGTTGATGTAACCAACGCTTGAGCATACGACTACCCATAGGCGTTGCGCTGTAATCAAGCACCTCAGCCAGGGTGTTATCAGTACCGCCAGCTAGGTTTTGCGTGAGTTCTAGATTGCGACGTGTCGCGGCATCTAAAATAACCGAATGGTCTTGACGGTCTATGGTTAATGATCGGATGTGCGGCAGTGCAGTGCGTTGTGTATCCTTAACATATTGGATAAGACAGCCAGCAGCACATAGTCCAAGCTCTGAGTTTTCGACACCAAAACCGATAAGGTCTTTGGTTCCAAATTGTTGATTTAGCTGTTGTTTGGCCGTTGATAATTCAAACTCCCAGCTTGGCCTGCGTCGATTGCCATTGCGCATTTCAAACAAGCGTACCGATTCTAAATCTTCCGGGAACAACAATTCTTTGGGATTGGTACGTTGTAGCTCAGCCAGCATCGCCTCTTCGGTTTGTGGCTCGCTTAGCATGAAGCGGCCGGAGGTAATATCTAAAGATGAGTAACCAAATTTCCCTTTATGTTGATAGATAGCGGCAATTAGGTTGTCCACCCGCTCACTCAGTAAGGCTTCGTCACTAACCGTACCTGGGGTGACGATTCGTACCACCTTTCGCTCTACGGGGCCTTTAGATGTTGCTGGGTCTCCCACCTGTTCACAGATAGCCACTGATTCACCAAGTTGCACCAATTTAGCTAGATAACCTTCAACCGCATGAAAGGGCACTCCAGCCATTGGTATCGGTTCTCCGGCCGAAGCACCACGCTTAGTGAGTGATATATCAAGCAGTTGAGAAGCGCGCTTGGCATCATCATAAAATAGCTCATAAAAATCGCCCATACGATAAAAGAGCAAGATCTCAGGGTTTTCTGCTTTCAACCCTAGATACTGTTGCATCATGGGAGTATGAGATGATTTTTGCTTTTGATTCTTAGTGGTGTTTTTTGTCATTTAATTATTTTAAATCAATTGGTTATAATGCTTGGGATCAGTGAGTCCCGTTAACTATCAAGGGGTTACTACCAGGCAGTTATTGGCAGTTCCGATACTCAATAATGAGATAGGTACTCTATACTGCGATAAGGGACTCAGAGAAGTGGTTAATAAGAAGAATATCAAATCTATAACCAATAAGACACATGTGACATTGACTACGAATTAGAGGTGCTTAGAGCTTTGAGGAAGTATTGCGTTTGGGCATAAGAACGCCCCTCAATAGTTGCTTTCAATGAGAGGCGTTGGGTAAGGTGGTTTGTATCGCCTATATTGTGGCGGCTATGCCTTTAGTTTATCGGCGAAGAAGTCGATGGTGCGGCTCCATGCCAGCTCCGCATCAGGCTCGGAGTATCGACCCGTAGAGTCATTATGGAAGCCATGATTTGCGTCTTGGTACATATACATTTTGTAGTCAGCGCCAATTGCTTTTAATTGCGCTTCATACTCAGGCCAGGTTGCATTTACACGCTTATCAAGACTTGCTAATTGCACCAATAGTGGTCCTTTGACGTTATTTCTTAGCTCTTTTGCGGCTGGCGTACCATAGAAAGCCACACCGGCATCTAGTTGCTCAGGAATGATAGCTGCTAACATATTGACTATATACCCACCAAAACAGAAGCCAACAGCACCTAACTTTCCGTTGCTTAGTTCATGAGATTTCAAGAACGCAGCTGCGGCAAGAAAGTCTTCTTCAATCTTGGCCTTATCCATGCTTTTCTGCATAGCTCTTCCTTCGTCATCATTACCCGGATAGCCCCCAAGTGGATAGAGCGCATCTGGGGCAAAAGCAACGAAGCCCTGCATAGCCAGTCTTCTTGCTACATCTTTGATGTAAGGGTTTAAGCCACGGTTTTCATGTATGACCAACACCACGGGTGCGTTATCTTTAAGTTCACGCGGCACCACTAAATAGCCTTGCCCTTCACCATGCCCTTTCGGAGACTCAAATTTGACATAACTCGCTTTAATTGCAGGATCGTTAAATGATACTTGCTCTGCTAGCGCATAATTTGGAATAAGTGCTGAGGTTAACGTGGTCATCGTAAAGCCTAGAACGGCTAAGCCTCCCAGGCGAGATAAAAATTCGCGACGGTTGATCAATCCATGAGCATATTCGTCATACCAATCGAATGCTTCTTGAGGGATCACTCGCGGTTCAGTTTGTAGTTCATCTTTAATTTGCTCTGACACTCTTTTGTTCCTCTTTGAATGTTATGACATCATAAGTTGATGTTTGTGTAGTAATTGTTGTGCAACTGTTTACGCAAAGATAACGATTTTCGAGGTAGAAATGAGAGTTATTTACAATAATTTACAATGAATACTCGTATGTGTGTTTTTGAGTAGCGGATTAGGGAGCAAGAGCACAAATAGACATATCTAAGCGAAGTTCTATTGATTGTTAGATATGATGCCTAGGATAAACAAAACACATCACGGGGGAGTCTATGAATGATCTTTGTTTGCTTTCACTAAGTAAAGACGTTGGGCAGCTTCTAAAAAAGCAGGGCTGGATGCTGGCGACCGCAGAATCCTGTACTGGTGGGGGCGTTGCGCAGACAGTGACTGAAATTGCAGGCAGTTCAGCATGGTTTGATAGGGCGTTTATTACCTACTCAAATGAAGCTAAACATGAAATGCTAGGCGTAAATCCTAAACTCATTCAGCAGCATGGGGCTGTGAGCGAAGAGGTTGCAACAGAAATGGCTCTCGGGGCTCTGGTGCACTCAAACGCTAGCATTGCGGTTTCGATTACTGGAATTGCAGGCCCAGGTGGCGGTAGCGATGCTAAACCTGTTGGGACAGTCTGTTTTGCTCTGGCTGTATTGAGTGAGGTTATACAGGTAAATACCGTTCACTTTACTGGTGATAGAGGTGAAGTGCGAAATAAGTCTATTCAGTATTCTTTGCAACTTATTGAAAAATATATATAAAATGAATAACGCGGTAATGTTTAACAAAAAATTACGTTTTAGACTAGACACTGTATGAATTAACAGTAATAATTGCTTTTAACAAACGAGTTATCCGTCTTTCTGGAGCAAGTAATGGACGAAAATAAACAAAAAGCACTGGCGGCAGCGCTAGGTCAGATCGAAAAGCAGTTCGGTAAAGGCTCAATTATGCGCCTTGGTGACAACAAAACCATGGATGTTGAAACCATTTCGACCGGCTCACTTTCTCTTGATGTTGCTCTAGGCGCCGGTGGTTTGCCTATGGGGCGTATCGTCGAGGTATATGGCCCTGAGTCTTCAGGTAAGACGACATTAACTCTTGAGTTAATTGCTGCGGCACAACGTGAAGGCAAAACCTGTGCTTTTGTTGATGCTGAACATGCACTTGATCCTATATATGCTCAAAAACTTGGCGTTGATATTGAACAGCTACTTGTTTCCCAACCAGATACTGGTGAACAAGCTCTTGAGATCTGTGATGCGTTGGCTCGCTCTGGCGCGGTTGATGTCCTTGTAGTGGATTCAGTTGCGGCCTTGACTCCAAAGGCTGAAATTGAAGGTGAGATGGGTGACAGCCACATGGGTCTGCAAGCTCGTATGCTTTCTCAAGCAATGCGTAAGCTAACCGGTAACCTAAAACAGTCAAACTGTATGTGTATTTTCATTAACCAAATTCGTATGAAAATTGGTGTAATGTTTGGTAACCCAGAAACAACTACTGGCGGTAACGCACTCAAATTTTATGCCTCAGTTCGTCTAGATATTCGCCGTACCGGTGCTATCAAAGATGGTGATGAAATTGTCGGTAACGAAACACGCATTAAAGTCGTTAAGAACAAGATTGCAGCACCGTTTAAACAAGCTGAAACCCAAATCATGTATGGTAAAGGCTTTAACCGCGAGGGTGAGCTTATCGACCTTGGGGTGAAGAATAAGCTAATTGAAAAAGCAGGCGCTTGGTACAGCTACAATGGAGATAAGATTGGTCAAGGTAAGGCTAATGCAGGTAAATTCTTACGAGAAAACCCTGAAACAGCTAAGACAATTGACAGCAAGCTGAGAGAGATGCTGCTAGCTACTGCTCCTCAGGTTGAAGAAGCTCCAGCAGCCGAGACAGAATAATTTCGCAATATCTATAACAAGAGCCTAAGGGCTCTTGTTTATTTTCTCCCGTCACTAAATTCGAATATGGAGGTCTGTATGTATACAACCTCATCTAAAATAACACCCACTTTCAAGCACTGGTCAGCAAAAGAGGCTGCTCTAAATCTTCTTAGCCGCCGAGATCATGGTCGATATGAATTACAGCAAAAGTTATTAAATAGAGGCTATGAACTAGCTGATATTGATGACGCTGTTTCTTTTTGTTCTGAGCATCATTACCTAGATGATTTGCGTTACGCTAAGAGTCAGGTGCGCCAACATGTCAATAAAGGGCATGGTGAACGCCGTATTCGCCAAGAATTACAGATCAAAAAAGTAAATGAGCAGAC
Organism: Vibrio gallicus; assembly: GCF_024346875.1. Lineage (NCBI taxonomy): Bacteria > Pseudomonadati > Pseudomonadota > Gammaproteobacteria > Vibrionales > Vibrionaceae > Vibrio > Vibrio gallicus. Next base: position 2,039,144 of record NZ_AP024871.1, on the reverse strand, counting down.
AATAGAACAAGCGTTGCAAGCAGAACCCCAAGATTGGTTTGAGCTTGCTGTGCAAACTGCCTATAAAAAGTTTAGAGATGCCAAAGGCTCTGAATCAAAGGATTACGCCAATCAGGTTCGCTTTTTACAGTACCGAGGCTTTAGCTTTGAGCAGATCAAATACGCATTGAGTGAGCAAGAGCAAGAGGCTTAATCGTCTATATTCTCCACCTCAAAGAAACCTCTCCTTTTCTTATTAGTCACTTAATAAACTTAGTTACCCATTACTTCCTCTATCTCTAGGGAGTTAGCACCAGTTATTCACTTTAAATCTTATATTAATTGTGGGTCTCCACCACAGATGAGAAACATAGCCCTAATAGTGAGTGAATTAAGCAAGAAAAGCGCAGTAATCGAAGGCTATGTTGAGCGCAAAAATATAACTGGCGCTAGCATAATAAAGCGACTTAAGTGTAGAATGTGACAAAATTTTCAGTTGATCATTTCAGGAATTGTCGCATGCACATGAGCACCGCAGAAATTCGTACTGCCTTTTTAAAGTTCTTTGAAGGTAAAGGGCATCAGATCGTAGAGAGTTCTTCTCTCGTTCCACATAACGACCCAACCCTATTGTTTACCAATGCAGGTATGAACCAGTTTAAAGACTGTTTTTTGGGTGCAGAAAAGCGTAGCTATTCTCGAGCGACTACGGCTCAACGCTGCGTGCGTGCTGGTGGTAAACATAACGACCTAGAAAACGTCGGTTTTACTGCACGTCACCATACTTTCTTTGAAATGCTCGGTAACTTTAGCTTTGGTGATTACTTCAAACAAGAAGCGATTGAGTTTGCGTGGGAATTTCTAACTGAAGTACTGCAACTACCAAAAGAAAAATTGCTGGTCACTGTCTATGAGACTGATGACGAAGCATTTGAGTTATGGAATAAAGGTATCGGTATCGATGCTGATCAAATTATACGCATTGGTGACAAAAAAGGCGGGAAACCATACGAATCAGATAACTTCTGGTCTATGGGAGATACCGGTCCTTGTGGTCCATGTACTGAGATATTTTATGATCACGGTGAGCATATCTGGGGTGGAAAGCCTGGAACGCCTGAAGAAGATGGTGACCGATTCATCGAGATCTGGAACAACGTATTCATGCAGTTCAACCGTCATGCTGATGGTACTATGGAACCTCTTCCTAAGCCTGCAGTAGATACTGGTATGGGGATTGAGCGTATCTCTGCGATTATGCAAGGTAAGCATTCAAACTACGAAATCGATGTATTCCAAACGCTGATCAAAGCCGCTGCTGATACCATAGGTTACCAAGACCTTACCAATCAATCACTGCGCGTAATTGCTGATCATATCCGTTCTTGCTCATTCTTGATTGTCGATGGTGTTATGCCTTCAAATGAAGGACGTGGCTATGTATTGCGTCGCATTATTCGCCGTGCAGTTCGTCACGGCAATAAGCTTGGGGCTCAAGGTGCGTTTTTCCATAAATTGGTTGGTGTTTTAGCTGAGGTTATGGGTGAAGCGGGTGTTGAACTTAGCAAGCAGCAAGCGCTGGTTGAGAAAGTACTGCGTATTGAAGAGGAAAACTTCGGTCGTACTTTAGAGCGTGGCATGGTAATTCTGGATGAAGCACTCGAGACTCTAAGCGCAAACAACCAAACCGTACTAGACGGTGAAACCGTATTTAAGCTTTATGATACCTATGGTTTCCCAGCTGATTTAACTAACGACGTTGCTCGTGAACGTGGGTTTACGATTGACGAAGATGGTTTTGATACAGCGATGGAAGCTCAGCGTAAACGAGCTCGTGAAGCAGGTCACTTTGGTACTGATTATAACGAAGTGATTAAAACCGACAGTACCACTGAGTTCTGCGGTTATGATGCGACAGTAGCTAGTAGTGAGCTAGAGTCTATTTTTGTTGATGGAGAAGAGGTTGATAACCTTGCCCAAGGACAAAAAGCTATTGTTATCCTTAAGCAAACCCCATTCTATGCAGAATCTGGTGGTCAATGTGGCGATAGTGGCGTATTGAAAACTGATACGGGGCTATTTGAAGTGTCTGACACTCAAAAGCTGGGCAATGCTATCGCTCATCATGGTGTGCTTAGCCAGGGAGTAATGAGTAAAGGCGAAGCGGTGCAGGCGCAAGTTAATGCTGAACGTCGCACGCTTACTTCTCTAAACCACTCCGCGACTCACCTATTGCATGCAGCTCTACGTCAGGTGCTCGGAGAACACGTAGCACAGAAGGGCTCTCTAGTTAAACCTGAAGGCTTACGTTTTGACTTCTCAAACCTAGAAGCAGTAACTGCAGCGCAACTTAAACAAGTTGAGCGTTTAGTCAATGCACAGATTCGTCATAACCACGTTATTGAAACCAATATAATGGATATCGAATCTGCCAAACAAAAAGGTGCAATGGCACTGTTTGGTGAGAAGTACGATGATGAAGTACGAGTGCTATCTATGGGTGAGTTCTCTACAGAGCTCTGCGGTGGTATTCACGCCAATAATACTGGTGATATTGGTCTGTTTAAGATTACTTCTGAAGGCGGCATAGCTGCGGGTATCCGACGTATTGAAGCAACTACTGCCGATGCTGCTATTGATGCATTTGAGCTACAACAACAGCGAATTCAAGATAAGCTTGCTGACGCAAATGCTAAATCTAAAGCACTAGAGAAAGAGATTTCTCAGCTTAAAGATAAAATTGCCAACCAAGAAAGTGCGAACTTGATTGGTAAAACTCAAGAGATCAATGGTAGTAAAGTATTGATTGCTGGCCTTAAAAATGGCGATAGCAAAGCGTTGCGCGGCATGGTTGATGACCTGAAGAATCAGATCGGTAGTGGCGTTATCCTGCTCGCGAATATTAGCGATGATAGAGTTGCCTTGATTGCAGGTGTGACCAAAGACCTTACTTCTAAGGTTAAAGCCGGTGAGCTAGTTAATATGGTCGCAACCCAAGTCGGTGGTAAAGGGGGCGGTCGCCCTGATATGGCTCAAGCGGGTGGTACCGATGTAGCCGCGCTACCAAGTGCAATGAAGTCAGTACTTCCATGGCTGGAAGAGCGTTTGTAATAAATGATAGCTAGTCAGACTACTGAGTAACAGCTTCAGTAGTCAATTGTATGAAAACCAAGCTTTCTGAGAAGAAAGCTTGGTTTTATTCGTTTTTAATGTCCAATGAAAAAAAAGCAAAATGCGTTTTTGGGAAGGTGGAAAAGTCAGTGAATAAACCATTGATTGTACAAAAGTTTGGTGGAACCTCAGTCGGTTCGGTAGAGCGTATTCGCGCTGTAGCTGAGCAGGTTATTAAGTCGAAAAACGAAGGTAACCAGATAGTGGTTGTGGTTTCGGCCATGTCTGGAGAAACCAATCGACTGCAAAGCTTAGCGTATGAGGTTGATAGCGTTCCTAACACCAGAGAGCTAGATGTTATCTTGTCTGCTGGTGAGCAGGTAACGGTCTCTTTATTAGCTATGATGCTAAATAAACTTGGATACAAAGCGATTTCGTTGACAGGCTGGCAGGCTGGCATCTTGACGGATGACACCCATAACCAAGCGACAATTCAGTCGGTAGATAAAGATAAGCTGTATGGCTTGCTTGATGATGACTACGTTGTGGTCGTTGCAGGTTTTCAAGGTATCAATCAGCACGGGGCAATTACCACGCTAGGTCGCGGTGGCTCTGATACTAGTGCCGTTATGCTTGCTGGGTTATTAGAAGCCCAAGAGTGCCAGATTTTCACTGATGTTGATGGTATTTACAGCTGTGATCCTAGGGTCGTGAGTTCGGCAAAACGAATGGATAAGGTCGATTTCTCCGATATGTTGGTCATGGCGGAGCATGGCGCGAAGGTATTACATCTTCCATGCGTGGAATATGCTGAGAGTAAAAACTTGGATATTCGGGTTTTATCTTCTTTTTCTCCACAGGGTGGCACCTTGGTGACTCGCATGGCATCGCGTAAGGATATCTGTGGGCTAGCCCTGAAACGCGAGCTATCAAAGGTAAGCTTACAGCCGAATCATATCGATACCGTTGTAGCTCAATGTCAATTGTTGGGCATATCAATTCATTATTGTGCTAAAAACTACCTAATAGTTAATGATTCTGATATCTCGAAATTATTGCAGGTATTAACTAATAATATCCAAAATATCGAGCCAATTAGTGCATTAGCTCTAGTTGGGTATGCTCTGAGTGGCATAAAAGATGAAGTAGAAACGAGACTTAAGGCAGAGAATATCGATGTTATTGATAGTTTTCAGTGTGATGGGGTAGTGAAGTTGCTATTATTACCTACAGATTTGGACTCTGCGGCAAATTGGGTGCATGCATTCTATATTGAGCATGAATCCACATTATCAGGAAAGAAAAAAGAACTTATTATGTAATAAGTTCTTTACCATATTGTTATTTTTATTGAATAATAGACCTCAAAGTAATTTGAGTGAAAGCAAGGAGCTATCAAATGCTAATTCTGACTCGCCGTGTTGGCGAAACCTTAATGATTGGTGATGAAGTTACCGTTACTGTTCTTGGGGTTAAAGGAAACCAAGTACGTATCGGTGTAAATGCACCAAAAGAAGTATCTGTTCACCGTGAAGAAATTTACATGCGTATCCAGGCTGAAAAAGGCAATGGAAACGTAGCGACAGGCAACTACTAAGCAATACCCATAAAGCTAGCCATTCGGCTAGCTTTCGTGTTTTAGCAAAACGGAAATAGTAAATTTTAGCCATTTGGTTGAAAGTTGGTCTGTTAATCGTTTTTTTAAGTATTTTACTAAGAAAATGTTTGACTTATTTTTGGTAAAATATAATATGTGCCTCCGCAAGACGGTGAGGTGGCCGAGTGGCCGAAGGCGCTCCCCTGCTAAGGGAGTATACGGTTTGTAGCCGTATCGAGGGTTCGAATCCCTCCCTCACCGCCATTCTTGCTAAGTTCTTGAATTAGAACAATGTGCGTCCTTAGCTCAGCTGGATAGAGTACCTGGCTACGAACCAGGCGGTCGGAGGTTCGAATCCTCCAGGACGCGCCATATCGTTTATCGATATAAATGCTAACTTGTTAGTAATAATGCGGTGAGGTGGCCGAGTGGCCGAAGGCGCTCCCCTGCTAAGGGAGTATACGGTTTGTAGCCGTATCGAGGGTTCGAATCCCTCCCTCACCGCCATTTATTGGCCCTTGGGTCAATTTTTTTGTTTCTAACTATAGAAAGTGTGATAGACTTCACGCCCTTCGTTAAGAAGCACCGTGCGTCCTTAGCTCAGCTGGATAGAGTACCTGGCTACGAACCAGGCGGTCGGAGGTTCGAATCCTCCAGGACGCGCCACTATTTACAACGAATTGCATTAGCGATTCTATAAAGTCTTCGTTAGAAGCATTGCGCGTCCTTAGCTCAGCTGGATAGAGTACCTGGCTACGAACCAGGCGGTCGGAGGTTCGAATCCTCCAGGACGCGCCACTATTTACAATGAATTGCATTAGCGATTCTATAAAGTCTTCGTTAGAAGCATTGCGCGTCCTTAGCTCAGCTGGATAGAGTACCTGGCTACGAACCAGGCGGTCGGAGGTTCGAATCCTCCAGGACGCGCCACTATTTACAATGAATTGCATTAGCGATTCTATAAAGTCTTCGTTAGAAGCATTGCGCGTCCTTAGCTCAGCTGGATAGAGTACCTGGCTACGAACCAGGCGGTCGGAGGTTCGAATCCTCCAGGACGCGCCACTATTTACAATGAATTGCATTAGCGGTTCTATAAAGTCTTCATTAGAAGCATTGCGCGTCCTTAGCTCAGCTGGATAGAGTACCTGGCTACGAACCAGGCGGTCGGAGGTTCGAATCCTCCAGGACGCGCCACTATTTAAAGCCTCGCAAATTGCGAGGCTTTTTTTATGCCTGCAATATAGTCCCCCTCTTACCTAACAAATCCCTGTTTTTTTATTGTTTACTATCTAGATCGCAGTAATTAGTTGCATACTCCTGTAGTCTCATATGAGCATAACAGCGATATTTATTTCAAACGGAAGTGGAATGTTGAACTCGAGTTATGAGAATTAACGCCTGCTATCCAGTTTAGATAGTCGCTATTCATACCGTTTAAACGGAACCGTCAGGATGACGATTACAAGGATGAGTAAATGAATAGTATTGTAGAGCTGCTGCGAGAAGCGGCCTCCATCATGGCTCTAGGAATGAGCATGGTGTTTCTTTTTCTGACGCTATTAGTGTTTGTGGTTAAGGTTATGTCCAAATTTTTTGGGCCACAACCGATGGAGGCGAAAACAGCCCCACTGCATCCCAAATCGAATGCAAATTCCCTAGCTGATCAAAATGTTGATCCAAACATAGTTGCGGCCATCTCTGCTGCACTACATAAACATCGCTCAGCTACCCCAAAATAAAATATTTAAAGGAGTTAAATATGACTAAGCCTCTCGCTATTACAGATGTGGTGTTGCGCGACGCACACCAATCCCTATTTGCTACTCGAATGCGCCTTGAAGATATGTTGCCTATCGCAGCTGAATTGGACAAGGTCGGCTATTGGTCGCTAGAAACATGGGGAGGGGCCACCTTTGACGCCTGTATCCGTTTTTTAGGTGAAGACCCATGGGAGCGCTTACGCGAGCTTAAAAAAGCGATGCCTAATACACCAATGCAGATGCTATTACGTGGGCAAAACTTGCTGGGCTACCGTCATTATGCGGACGATGTGGTTGAGAAGTTTGTTGAGCGCGCACATAAAAATGGTATGGATGTATTCCGTATTTTTGATGCAATGAATGACGTGCGTAACTTTCAAACAGCGGTGAAGTCAGTTGTTGATGTCGGTGCGCACGCTCAAGGTACACTCTCTTATACAACCAGCCCGGTACACAATACTGAAACCTGGGTTGACCTTGCCAAACGCTTAGAAGACCTTGGTTGTCATTCGCTATGTATTAAAGATATGTCAGGGCTTCTTAAGCCTTATGAAGCGTATGAGCTTATCTCTAAGATCAAGGATTCGTGTGATGTGCCATTAGCACTCCACTGTCATGCGACCACTGGCTTAAGCACTGCTACTGCGGTCAAGGCCGTTGAGGCCGGGGTTGATATCCTCGATACTGCAATTTCGTCAATGAGCAGCACTTATGGGCATACCCCAACCGAAACTGTGGTCGCTATGCTTGAAGGTACTGAGCGAGATACCAAGCTTAAGCTCGATAATATTGAACCTATTGCGGCGTATTTTAGAGAAGTACGTAAGAAATATGCCCAGTTTGAAGGCCAACTAAAAGGGGTAGATTCACGCATCTTGATTGCACAAGTTCCCGGTGGCATGTTGACTAATATGGAAAGCCAACTTAAGGAGCAAGGTGCAGCAGATCGCTTAGACGAAGTGCTCGAAGAGATCCCTAGAGTTCGAAAAGACCTTGGTTACATTCCACTGGTTACTCCCACTTCACAGATTGTCGGTACTCAAGCGGTTATTAATGTTCTAACTGGCGAACGATATAAGAGTATTACCAAGGAAACCGCTGGCGTACTTAAGGGTGAATATGGGGTAGCTCCAGCAGAGCTTAATACTGAACTACAAACTAAGGTATTAGATGGCGCGGAACCGATTACCTGCCGCCCAGCAGATTTACTTGAGTCTGAATTTAAAGCCCTAACCACAGACCTGAAAGACAAAGCCAAACAAGAGCAAATCAAGCTTGCTGAAGAGATCGAGGATGACGTTCTTACCTATGCCTTGTTCCCGCAGGTTGGCTTGAAGTTTCTTAAAAACCGTAACAACCCACAAGCATTTGAACCGGCACCACAAAAAGAGCCTGCATCAGCCCCTGCGGCAATTAAAGCTAATACGTCAACAGAGGCTTATAGCGTTAGAGTGAATGGTCAGGTTTATGATGTTGAGGTGGGGCCTCAAGGTGAGTTAACTTCCGTTGCGCAGGTATCGACTGCTGCGCCCGCTGCAATTCCAGCCCCAGCTTTATCTGTGGGAGAGGATGTACCGGCACCATTAGCTGGCAATATATTCAAGGTCAATGTAGGCAGTGGTACATCTGTAGAAGAAGGGGATGTGTTACTTATCCTAGAAGCGATGAAGATGGAAACTGAGGTACGAGCGGCACGAAGTGGCGTGGTGCAAGACCTGCATGTTAAAGAGGGAGACGCTGTTGCGGTGGGTTCTCCTTTGCTTAGCTTGACTTAAGGAACCTAAAGCATGGAAGGTTTGATTACTCTCTGGGAAGAGACCGGGATTGCGAACTTTGAGATTGGCCAGATCTGTATGATCTTGGTTGGCTGTGGGTTGTTGTTCTTAGCTATACGTAAGGGATTTGAGCCCTTACTGCTATTGCCTATTGGCTTTGGGGCTATCCTTGCCAATATTCCTAACGCTGGCTTTACTGAGCCCGGAGGCTTGCTTTACTACGTCTATGAGGCTGGGATTTCGACTGGGATCTTCCCATTGTTAATCTTCATGGGCGTTGGAGCAATGACCGACTTTGGCGCTTTGATTGCTAACCCCAAGACGCTGTGGCTTGGCGCCGCGGCTCAATTTGGTATCTTTGCCACCTTGTTTGGTGCGATTTTACTCAATTATGTACCGGGGATGGAGTTTAGCCTCGCGGATGCCTCTTCTATTGCGATTATTGGCGGCGCGGATGGTCCGACTGCTATTTTCTTAGCCAGCCGACTTTCGCCTGATTTATTAGGCGCAATCGCGGTTGCTGCATATAGCTATATGGCGTTAGTTCCAATTATCCAGCCACCGATAATGAAAGCGTTAACTACTGAAAAAGAACGCTCAATACAGATGGCACAGCTTAAACCAGTAGGCAAGACAGAGAAGATCTTGTTTCCCTTGGGTGTGCTGCTAATGACAATACTGTTTCTGCCTTCGGCAACGCCGTTAGTAGGCATGTTCTGTCTAGGCAACCTTATGCGCGAAGCTGGGGTAGTGGAGCGTTTAAGTAAAACTGCGCAAAACGAGCTCATCAATATCGTGACGATATTCCTCGGTTTAGGTGTCGGCTCTAAGTTGCAGGCTGATAAATTCTTGAATGTAGAAACCTTAGGTATTTTAGGGCTAGGTGCTGTGGCCTTTAGTATTGGTACAGCAGCTGGTGTGTTGATGGCTAAGCTTCTAAATAAGGTCTCGAAAGAAGATATCAATCCATTGATTGGTGCGGCGGGCGTTTCTGCGGTTCCGATGGCCGCGCGAGTAGTGAACAAGGTTGGTCTTGAATCTAACCCTCAGAACTTCTTGTTAATGCATGCGATGGGCCCTAATGTTGCTGGTGTACTGGGTTCTGCGGTAGCGGCAGGTATCTTGTTAGCACTGGTTGGCTAACTACAATAGTCGCCATATAAAAAGGATGCCAATTGGCATCCTTTTTTGGGCTCTAAATCCATGACCTTTACTATTTACCTCGGTAATATAGGAGGATATGTATTTAATGTAATGGCGTGATGGACTTTATTTTTCAACAACTTGGGATCTGGCTTGCAGATTCAGCCTTGACTCTGCTATTTGTTACTGGTTTTTTCAGTGCGACCTTATTACCTGGTGGGTCAGAGGCTGCATTACTGGCGACATTGAGCCTAAAACAATATTCGATATTTAGTATTTTGCTGGTTGCTACCTTAGGTAATACCTTAGGTGGATTGACTAATTACGGATTAGGTCGCTGGATTCCAAATCGAACTCAAGATGAAAAATATGGTCATAAAGCGTTGCAATGGGTGAATAAATACGGCTATTGGGCACTGCTATTGAGCTGGACTCCAATCATTGGAGATCCGCTATGTTTAGCGGCAGGTTGGTTGCGTATGCGTTTTGTACCTTGTCTCATTTTTATTTTAGTCGGTAAGTTGTTGCGCTACATAATGCTAGTTGGCTTGTTTACTGGGTTTGGTTATTAAGAAGGAAAAGCAATGATATTTCGAACGGTTAAAAATCAGTTTAAGCTGGTACTGAGCATTGCTTTGGTAGGAGGTTTAGTCGCGTGTTCAACTGAACATAACATAACGCCTTTTAAGTCTATGCCAACCCTAGTGGAGCAAGTGGAGGCAACCCCAGGTAAGGCGTCAATTGCCTACTCCAAGTACAAGCTCGATAATGGCCTAACCGTTATCCTTGCACCAGACCATTCAGATCCTTTAGTTCATGTTGATGTAACCTATCATGTGGGCTCCGCTCGTGAGGTTGAGGGGAAGTCAGGCTTTGCTCATTTTTTCGAGCATATGATGTTTCAGGGTTCAAAACATGTAGCCGATCAACAGCACTTTAAGATAATCACCGAGGCTGGTGGTTCACTAAATGGCACTACCAATCGAGATCGAACCAATTACTTTGAAACCGTACCATCGAATCAATTAGAGAAGGTTCTTTGGCTAGAGTCTGATCGCATGGGGTATCTATTGGAGACGGTCTCACAACATAAGTTTGAGATCCAGCGTGATACGGTTAAGAATGAGCGGGCTCAAAACTATGAGAACCGACCATATGGTTTAATGTGGGAACGTATGGGGGAAGCCATGTATCCAGCGGATCATCCATACTCTTGGCAAACCATTGGTTATGTTGAAGATTTAGACCGTGTCGATGTAAATGACCTTAAGGCATTTTTTCTGCGTTGGTACGGACCTAACAATGCGGTGCTAACGATTGGAGGGGACTTCGACGAGCAGCAAACCCTAGAGTGGATCGAAAAATATTTTGCTCCCATCCCACAAGGGCCAGAAGTAAATCCTGCACCTAAGCTGCCAGCACTGTTGCCTGAAGATCGCTATATCACTATGCAGGATCGGGTTCAGCAACCTATGCTGCTTATTGGTTGGCCAACAACCTATCAAGGTGAGGCTCGTAATGCCGACCTTGATATGCTGGCTAAGGTACTTGGTAGTGGACGCAATAGCCTCCTTTATCAAAAACTGGTCAAGACAGAGAAAGCGCTTGATGCTGGGGCGTTTCATCAGTGCGCGGAGTTGGCGTGTAACTTTTATATCTATGTGATGGCAGATTCTGCAAAGCGTGCTGACCTTAGCCCACTTTATACAGAAGTGAAGGGGATTTTAGATAATCTTAAGCTGTCAGATATTGATCCTGAAAACCTACAACAAGTGGTAGGGCGTGCAGAGGCCGATTCGATATTTGCCCTGCAAAGTGTGCGTGGTAAGGTGACTCAACTGGCTTCCAATCAGACCTTCTACGATCAACCCGATCGTCTACAAATTGAGCTAGATAATTACCGAAAGGTAACACCTGCTTCGGTGTATAAGGCTTTTGAAACCTTTGTACCAAATAAGAATAAGGTTGTTTTATCTGTGGTACCAAAAGGAAAGCTTGAGTTGGCGGTAAGGGAGGCAACCTTTGAAACGCCGCCCCGCCAATTACCTGAACATAAAGTTATCCAAGATAGCGAGTTAGAATACCGCTTTGTTGAAGATACCTTTGACCGCTCTAAGGTGCCCGAAGTTCAGCAGTCAGTAACCGGTAGTATGCCTGAGTTGTATAACTTTCACTTAAGCAATGATATTGAGGTGTTAGGCACTGCAAGTTCAGAGACCCCAACCGTTGTTATGCAAATTAAAATGCCAGCAGGTAACCGCTATGCAAGCAAAGGAAAAGAAGGTATAGCATCATTAACTGCCTCGGTTGTCGCTGAAGGTAGCGAGCGTTTGAGTAGTGAGAAGCTACAGGCGGAGCTTGATAAGCTTGGTAGTAGTGTCTCTCTTGATGCTGGGCAGTATCGGACCACGGTAACCATTTCATCGCTAAGCAAAAATTTCGCAACGACCTTAGCTTTGGTTGAAGAGTCACTGTTTACGCCTAAATTTGATAAACAAGACTTCCAGCGCGCCAAGAGGCAAATGTTAGAAGGGTTGATCTATGAGCATCAAACACCCTCGTGGTTGGCCTCTCAAGCGACTCGTGAGGTTCTATATGGGGATACCATTTACGGTCGTTCAAGCTCTGGAACACTAAATTCAGTGAAAGGCTTAACCCTGCAGGATGTAAAACAGTTTTATCAAAACTACTACACCCCTAAAGGGACTCAAGTGGTAATTGTGGGCGATCTATCGCAACAAAAAATGCGCGAGCAGCTAACGTCAATAGCAAAGTGGCAGGGAGACATGCCGCCTATTTTACGTCGCCAAAGCTTACCTCAGCTTGAGCAACGAAGCATTTATATAGTTGATAAACCAGATGCTCCGCAAAGCTCAGTTCGTATAGTCCGTAGAGGGCTTCCATTTGATGCGACTGGAGAAATGTACCTATCGCAGCTCGCCAACTTTAATCTTGGTGGCAACTTCAATAGTCGGATCAACCAAAACCTGCGAGAAGACAAAGGATATACTTACGGTGCAAGTAGCTATATTGCCGCAAATCGTGAGGTTGGTGCTGTCATCGTAAGCGCTCAGGTAAGAGCGGACTCTACTGGTGATGCTATTTCTGAGCTGATTAAAGAGATGCAACAGGCTGCCAATGGTGGCTTCACTGATAAAGAAATTGAGTTTATGCGTTTAGCTATTGGCCAGCAAGATGCCTTAAAGTATGAGACTCCGGGACAAAAGGCATCACTACTTAGTGCAATTCTTACCTACAATCTAGATTATGACTATTTATCGACACGCAATAAAATCGTCGCTAAGGTCACAAAGCAAGAGTTGGATGAAGTAGCAAGGAAGTGGTTTAATCCAGATGATTATCAGATAGTCGTTGTTGGAGATGCAAAAAAATTAGCTCCACAGCTAGAGAAGTTAAATTTGCCAATCCAAGCCCTTGAAATTCAACCTTGATGAACCAATGTTAGTGGTTAAATACGTGTCCTGCGCTACAGCATAGGGCACTTTATAAGAGCCGAACATTACAGTAATAAAATCTCGGTTCATTACTATCCTTACAGTTACGTTGTCGGGATTCCATAAAAGTGATTTTGTTTTGACTAGTTTTAATTCACGTCTACAACAAGTAGCGTCAAATAAGCAGGTATTTTCTCAATTTGGACGCGGCGTCGAGCGTGAAACGCTCCGTTATAATCCTGGTGGGTATGTGGCAACAACACCTCACCCAGTGACCTTAGGTTCACCATTGACTAATAAATGGATAACAACGGATTTCTCGGAATCATTAATGGAGTTTATTACTCCTGTTTCTCATGATATCTCGACCTTGTTATCTCAATTAAAAGATATCCATCACTTTACCCATAGCAAGTTGAATGGTGAGCGTTTATGGCCCCTTTCAATGCCATGTCGGGTACACAGTGAAGACGATATTGAGCTTGCCAAATATGGTTCATCAAACTCAGGCAAGATGAAAACCCTGTACCGCCAAGGCTTAAAGCATAGATACGGTAGTTTGATGCAGGTTATCTCTGGGGTGCACTTTAATTTCTCGTTTCCAGAGAGCTTTTGGGATGCATTGTACGGTGAGCAATCTGAGCAGCAGCGACAAGATACCAAGTCCGACGCATATTTTGGTTTGATTCGTAACTACTACCGCTTTGGATGGTTAATCCCATATTTCTTTGGCGCTTCGCCAGCAATATCTGGATGTTTCTTGCAGGGCAAAGAAACAACGCTTCCATTTGAGAAGCTAGATAAAACACGGTATTTACCGCACGCAACCTCGCTGCGTTTGAGCGATCTTGGTTATACCAATAGTGAGCAAGGCTCACTAAATATTGGCTTTAATAGTGTTGATCAATACCTTGAAGGGCTTAATAAAGCCATCAGGACGCCATCTAAGGCATTTTCTGAGATCGGCCTTAAAGATGAAAATGGCTTAAAGCAACTCAATAGTAATGTGTTGCAGATAGAGAATGAGCTATACGCACCGATTAGACCTAAGCGCGTAGCTAATAGCGGCGAGAAACCATCAGAAGCGCTATCAAGAGCGGGCGTTGAATATATTGAAGTGCGCTCACTGGATGTGAATCCATTTAGCCCTATCGGAATTGATGAGAAGCAAGTGCGCTTCTTAGACATCTTCCTAACCTGGTGCACCTTAAGCGATTCAGCCCCAATGGATAACTGTGAGCTTGAGTGTTGGAAGAAAAACTGGGAGTCGGTGATTACTGAAGGCCGACGTGAAGGTGTTGAGCTAACGATTGGTTGTCAGGGTGAAAAATTAACCTTACAACAGTGGACACATAGTATCTTTGATGACTTTGAAAGTATCGCTAAAGCTATGGACCAAGATCAGCAAGGTAACCCTTATACTGAGGTATGTGCCGAACTAAGAACCTGGATTGATAACCCACAGAAAACCCTATCAGGTCAAATGCTACAAGCTATTAAGCAGCACGGTGGTAATGGCTTATTTGGGGAAGCCTTGGGAGAGTCTTACGAGTCTCAATATCAACAAGGGGATTACGAGGTTTATAGCCAAGAAATGATGGACTCCGAGGTAAGTGAGTCCGTCAAAAAACAACAACAAGTGGAAAAGAGCGATACACTAGACTTTGAACACTTTCTTGAAAACTATTTTGATTATCTAAAATAACTCGGAGCACACAAATGCCTTTATTAGATAGCTTTACTGTCGATCATACAAAAATGCACGCCCCAGCTGTACGCGTAGCTAAAAAAATGACAACTCCGGGCGGCGATACCATTACGGTATTTGACCTTCGCTTTACCCAGCCAAACAAAGCGCTGCTTTCAGAGGCGGGAATTCATACCCTAGAGCACCTATATGCTGGCTTTATGCGTGATCATCTAAACGGTGACAGTGTGGAGATTATCGATATATCTCCAATGGGGTGCCGTACTGGTTTTTATATGAGCTTAATTGGTACTCCTTCAGAGAGCGAAGTGGCACAAGCGTGGCTAGCCGCGATGCAAGATGTGCTTAAAGTTGAGACTCAAAACAAGATTCCTGAGCTGAATGAATATCAATGTGGTACTGCGGCAATGCACTCTTTAGAAGATGCAAAAGCCATTGCGCAAGGGATTGTGGATGCTGGTATCTCAGTGAATAAGAATGACGAGTTGGCCCTTCCAGAAGAGATGCTAAAAACACTGAAGGTGTAAACGGACGTTATAATTAAGTAAAAATCCCCTGCCGGTTATTGTCGACAGGGGATTTTTTTATGCGGCAGGGTAAACGCGGACCAGTTTTATCTTGTTCTCAGAAAAATCAACAACCTTCATTTTATGTTCAGCGATATGGATGCTGATATGAGTCTCAGGGATATCTTCTAAGTGCTCTAGTATGAGGCCGTTTAGGGTTCTAGGCCCATCGGTAGGCAGCGCCCATTGCAAGCCTTTGTTGATATCACGAATGTTCGCACCACCTTCGATAAGGTAGCTACCATCCGCTTGAGGGATGATCTCTTCGGCCAAGCTTGGCGTTATAGAGGTGGTGAACTCACCGACAATCTCTTCTAGAATATCTTCTAGCGTAACCAAGCCTATGATATCGCCATACTCATCAACAACTAGCCCAATACGCTCTTTATTGCGCTGAAACTTTAATAGTTGAACATTTAGCGGTGTCGCTTCAGGTATGAAATACACCTCATCGGAGGCCTTGAGCAGGGTTTGCTTGTTGAATTCATTCTTCTCAAGCATGAGTCGGTAGGCTTCTTTAAGCCTAAGCATCCCCACCACTTCATCTATTTGGTCGCGATATAGCACAACTCGACCATGAGGAGAGTGGGTGAGTTGGCGAACAATTGATTTCCAATCGTCGTTGACATCAATACCTGTGATCTCATTACGCGGCACCATAATGTCATTCACGGTTACCGTTTCAAGGTCTAGAATCGACAGCAGCATCTCTTGGTGTCGCGTTGGAATTAAGCTACCCGCTTCATTTACTACCGTGCGTAATTCGTCAGAGCTAAGGTTATCTGTTTTACTGGCCGCAGCATTAATGCCGACAAGACGTAAAAAGCCATTGGTAATGAAGTTTACCAAGATAACCAGTGGTGAAAGCACTTTCATCAGTATTCTGAGCAGTAGACTGCTCATATATGAAACGCGCTCTGGGTAAATAGCCGCTAGTGTTTTTGGGGTAACCTCAGCGAAGACTAAAACCACCAAGGTTAATACGCCCGTTGCAATAGCAACCCCATAGTCACCATAGAGTCGCATACCTATGATGGTTGCAATCGCAGAGGCTAGAATATTGACAAGATTATTCCCGATAAGGATTAAGCCTATCAAGCGATCAGGCCGTTCAAGGAGTTTTTCAACGCGGCGTGCGCCCTTGTGCCCTTGGTTTGACAGGTGCTTTAAGCGGTAGCGATTCAAAGACATCATGCCTGTCTCTGAACCTGAAAAATAACCTGATATAATAATTAGACATGCAAGGATGCCAAATAGGAATCCAGTTGAGATGTCATTCAAAACGTTTTAAATCCTTAATTAGAGCTGATCTTTCCATAAGGGGTCGGACCAATTTATGAATAGTAGGTAAGTTGCTAATTTAGGGTGTAGCAATCTACCTGTTGTGATTTATGTGAGTATAACTTCGCTTACGAAGCGGCTACCAAAGTAGGCTAGGGTTAACAGAAATGCACCAACGATTGAGAACCAAGTTACTGTTTTTCCACGCCACCCTTGCTTGTAGTGCCCCCACAACAAAATGCTGAATACGATCCAAGCAATAAATGAGAGTACCGCTTTGTGGATGTCTTCACTAGAGAAAAAGTTGTGCACAAAGAAAGGACCGCTAATTAATGTTAGGGTAAGAAGCCCATTTCCCATTAGCAAGATGTTGAACAGCTGGCGTTCAATTCTCATTAACGGAGGGAGGTTAGGGTTTAGGGCCTGAGAGGCTTTTTGCTTTAACTTGTAATCAAGCCACGCCATTTGTAGCGCATAGAGAGCACCAATCATTAGCGTCACATATGAAAACAGAGCCAATGTAATATGAGCGATTAAGCCTGGAGAATGCTCAAAATGGGTCATAAAGGTACTAGTGATAAAGTATGCGGCAAGTAAACTTAGGGCAGCAAAGCCATAAGCGATAGGCAATAAAAACCAAAGGCGTGTCTTAAGCATTGCGCCAGTCAGCACTAAAGAAATTAAGAAGCTCACTAAAGATGTGACATTTAATATGCTGAGGTTTTGCCCTCCAGCACTGAAAATCGTATGCGATAGAATCGAAAAGTGCACCAGTACAGCAAGAAATGCCAAGGTCAAAACTGCCTTAGAATTGATACCTGTTTTTTTTAGTAACCCAGGAAGTATTAATAGGATTGCTACAAGATATAAGGCTACGGCTGCGCAAACTGCAACTAAATTCATTTTTTTTCGACACTACCCTTTGAGATAAAGTGAAATTATAACCTTAAGCATGATTAAGTTGAACTGGATAAATGCGACTTTAGGCTTTGTTGATTTTATTGTAGCAAGTTCAACCCTAAATCAGAGTAACATTTCAGGCTTCTTCTGAACTAAGTTCACATTTTAGCGGTATTATTACACTATATAGAGTGATCTAAATAAAGAAGTGACGCTCAGGTATGGTTTTGTTCAATACGCCTCTGAGGTATACTTTTAATAATTGACCGAATTTGTCAGCCTAGAGAGCATCATGTTTGATAACTTAACCGACCGTTTATCCCAGACGCTGAAGAATATCAGCGGCAAAGGGCGTCTTACTGAAGACAATATAAAAGAAACTCTACGTGAAGTCCGTATGGCGTTGCTAGAGGCAGATGTTGCCTTGCCTGTGGTACGTGATTTCATTAAGCGTGTTAAAGAAGGCGCTGTTGGGGTTGAGGTTTCAAAATCTCTAACCCCAGGCCAAGAGTTCATCAAAATAGTTCAGTCCGAGCTAGAAGCTGTAATGGGAGAGTCCAATGAAGGGCTTAACCTAGCAGCTCAACCGCCAGCGGTTGTTTTGATGGCAGGCCTTCAAGGTGCAGGTAAGACGACCAGTGTTGGTAAGCTATCTAAACTATTAACCGAGCGTGACAAGAAAAAAGTACTGGTAGTTTCTGCGGATGTATATCGCCCTGCGGCGATCAAACAGTTAGAAACACTTGCTTTAGATGTTGGCGTGGATTTCTTCCCATCTTCGGCTGACCAAAAGCCACTCGATATCGCTACTGCGGCAATCGACCACGCTAAGAAAAAGTTTTATGACGTATTGCTGGTAGATACTGCCGGTCGCTTAGCCGTTGATGAAGAGATGATGGCTGAGATTCAGCAACTTCACGACGCAATTACCCCTGTTGAAACCCTATTCGTTGTTGATGCAATGACTGGGCAAGATGCGGCCAACACGGCTAAAGCATTTGGAGATGCGTTACCACTAACGGGTGTGATCCTGACCAAGGTCGATGGTGATGCGCGTGGTGGTGCTGCTTTATCTGTTAAGCACATTACAGGTAAACCAATTAAATTCTTGGGTGTAGGTGAAAAAACTGACGCCCTTGAACCCTTCCACCCTGACCGTGTGGCATCACGTATTCTTGGTATGGGGGATGTTTTATCTCTTATTGAAGACTTACAGCGTAATGTTGACACCGATAAAGCTCAAAAACTGGCTAAGAAGTTCAAGGAGAAAAAGGGCTTCGATCTTGAAGACTTCCGCGAGCAGCTAGGGCAGATGCAAAATATGGGCGGCATGATGGGCATGATGGATAAGCTGCCGGGCATGAACAAACTGCCAGATAACGTCAAAGACAAGGTTGATGACAAGATATTTAAGCAGATGGAAGCCATCATCAGTTCAATGACCATGAAAGAGCGTCAACGCCCAGAATTGATTAAAGGTTCGCGCAAAAAGCGTATTGCTGCGGGTTCTGGTACCCAGGTTCAAGATGTTAACCGCCTACTTAAACAGTTCACCCAAATGCAAAAGATGATGAAGAAAATGCAAAAAGGCGGCATGCGCGGCATGATGCGTAATATGCAAGGCATGATGGGCGGCATGGGTGGTGGCGGTATGGGCGGAATGGGTGGTCCATTCGGTCGATAGACTCTAGCCGCTGAAAGCGGACAGCTCAACGCTTATGGCTGTGATTTTGAGGCTCTATTTTGATAGAGCCTTTTTATTTTCAAGATGTTAACTAGCTCACACTCAATTAGTTGGCTAAAAAGTAGCTAAACCTCTTGCAAATAATGGGAATAAGAGTAAAATTCCCGAGCTTTATTTTGGCACGAGACCCCATGCAACTCTAAGAGTAGTCTGGGGTTAATTTTATTATTGAGAAAGCAAAGAGGACGACATGGTTACCATTCGTTTGGCACGTCACGGCGCTAAAAAGCGTCCATTTTATCAAATCGTAGTAGCAGACAGCCGTCGCGCAGTTACGGGTCGTTTCATCGAGAAAGTAGGTTTCTTTAACCCTACAGCTCAAGGCCAAGAAGAAGGCCTACGTCTAGATCTAGACCGTGTAAACCATTGGGTTTCACAAGGTGCTACAGTATCTGACCGTGTAGCTAAGCTAATCAAAGACGCTCAAAAAGCGGCTTAATTAGTACTCGATGTAAGGAAAAGAATGAATGAGTGAGCAAATCGAAAATATTGTTGTAGGAAAGCTAGGTGCTACTTATGGCATTCGTGGCTGGCTTAAAGTTCATTCCTTTACAGACAGCGCTGAAAACATTTTTCAGTATAGCCCTTGGTTACTTAACCAAAATGGTAGCTTAGTTGAGTACAAAGTTGAGAGCTGGAAACGCCACAATAAGGGGTATGTTTGCAAGCTTGAGGGGATAGATGTTCGTGAAGACGCACATTTGCTCACTAACTTTGAGATCTCAATAAACGCTGCTTCTCTACCGAAGCTGTCAGAAGATGAGTTCTACTGGCGTGAATTGTTTGGAATGCAAGTCGTAACCACTAAAGGTTATAGCCTTGGCACAGTTGACGACATACTGGAAACTGGCTCAAACGATGTTTTGGTGGTGAAGGCAAACCTAAAAGATGCTTTTGGCAAAAAGGAACGCCTAATACCGTTCCTTGAAGAGCAAGTGGTCACTAATATTGATCGCGATGCTCAACGGATCGAAGTTGACTGGGATCCTGGTTTCTAGTCCAAAATTAGCGAGTGAACTATGTGGGTTGGCATAATTAGCCTATTTCCAGAGATGTTCCGCTCTGTGACTGATTTTGGTGTAACAGGTCAAGCGGTTAAAAAAGGTCTTCTATCAGTACAAGCGTGGAATCCTCGTGATTTTACTCACGATAAACACCGTACTGTTGATGATAGACCTTACGGGGGTGGCCCTGGGATGTTGATGATGGTTCAGCCTTTGCGCGAGGCCATTCATACAGCAAAACAAGCCGCACCGGGTAAGACGAAGGTTATCTATCTTAGCCCTCAAGGTCGTAAACTCGACCAACAAGGGGTTGAAGAGTTGGCAACAAATGAGAATTTGCTTCTTATCTGTGGTCGCTATGAAGGGGTAGATGAGCGCATCATACAGTCTGAGGTTGACGAAGAATGGTCAATTGGAGACTTTGTGATGACGGGTGGTGAGATACCTGCCATGACCTTGATTGACTCAGTGTCTAGGTTTATTCCTGGAGTATTGGGTGATTTTGCGTCAGCAGAGGAAGATTCCTTTGCAAATGGTTTATTGGATTGTCCTCATTACACACGTCCGGAAGTGTTGGATGGAACTGAAGTACCTTCGGTATTGATGTCTGGAAATCACAAGGACATTCGTCGCTGGCGATTAAAACAATCGCTGGGCCGTACTTGGCTAAGAAGACCAGAGATGCTGGAAAACCTAGCTCTGACTGACGAACAGGAAATATTGCTTGTTGAGTTCATAAATGAACATAAAAGTCACAAGTAATTAGATATTTAGATTCAGTTTATTCTAGGGTATATACAAATGAGTAATATCATCGCAGCTCTTGAGCAAGAGCAAATGAAATCTGGCCTGCCAAAATTTGGCGCAGGTGACACTGTAGTTGTACAGGTTAAAGTAAAAGAAGGTGACCGTGAGCGTCTACAGGCGTTCGAAGGTGTTGTAATCGCAGTTCGTAACCGCGGCCTTCACTCAGCATTCACAGTTCGTAAAATCTCGAACGGTGAAGGTGTTGAGCGTACGTTCCAAACTCACTCTCCTATGGTTGATAGCATTGCTGTTAAACGCCGTGGTGCAGTACGTCGTGCCAAGTTGTACTACCTACGTGAGCGTTCTGGTAAGTCTGCTCGTATTAAAGAGAAACTTGCTAAAAAGTAATGCTAAATCAGCATTTCTCATAAGAAAAAAGGAGACCATATGGTCTCCTTTTTTTTGCTTTCGGTTTATAGCATGCTATTTATAATGATTATCGCGGTGTCGATTGGCCATCCGCGGCTCTAAGTGATTGATAAACCATTGATAGCTTAGAGCTATGCTCTCCTTAGTATTGATCTTCCGACCACCCATCGCTATCAGACATATCTGGTGCTCCAGGGATCGCGTTATCTTCGTCTGCCCACTCACCAAAATCTATCATCTGGCATTTTTTACTACAGAACGGACGGTGAGGGCTTTGTTCGCCCCATTCTACATCTGCGCCACATTGTGGACATTTTACTATGGTTGGTTTTTTCATTTACAGTTCTCAGTTACAGACGGAAAGCTCAAATTCAATATCTTGATTGCTAGCTTGTCCGGTTTCAAAATTAATAAATTTGATGACAAAACGGTTTTTATGCCCAGATACCATAGGGTAAACACCGTACTCTTGACTAAATTGCAGGCGCACCATATTAGCTTCTTCTGCGTCACTTTGGAAAAATCCGCCGCGAGCTAGCTGTGGCTTCATCTGGTTTGAGCTTCTGGTTAGGTTTAACCATTGCTGTAACCCATGATTTAACGGCGATAAAGAACGTAACCAGCGTTGCGCATCCATCATACGTTTTTCTAGTGGTTGATGAAGCCAGAAATGTAGCGCTGGAAGATCAAAGCAGCACGCACCGCCGGGCAGGTTAAAGCGCTGTCGGATTGACGATAGAAACCTATCTTCTCTAAGCTGGGTCCCAAAGCGCTGCGCCTTAATGACCTCGCTATGGACGCGATCTATCTCACCTAGCAGACCTTGTAAGCGTTTTTGGTCTACTCCAGGAACATTGAGCCAGTTAGAGTAGGTTAATTTAAGCTTATCTAGGTCTTTGAGTAGTTCTGGCTTTAATTGAATTTGCTCAAATATATCTAATAGATCAAACAGTGAGCGAAATAACACATGGTAATGCTGAGTATCAGAGAAGGCTGCACAATGATGAGCCTGTCTTAATAGGCTTTCAATACGTAGGTAAGTACGGCTCTTTTCATTGAGTGGATGTTCGTATTTTTGAATTGTCATACCGAGAACGTTACCTTTCAGTTGCACTTCACTCTCCATTGTTTACCTCTGTCATCGCTAAATATTGGAGATGTAAACGCTCAACCTGTTCAGCTAGGTGCCGATGATCGTTATTGGTTATCACATCATCTGCAATAGCTAAGCGTTGGGCTCTACTTGCTTGTGATTTTAGTATAGATTCAACTTGGTGCTGTGAAACCTGATCGCGTGTCATTGTTCGGTCAATTTGAGTCTTTTCTGAGACATCGACCACTAAAACACGCTGCGCGAGGTGTTGAAGCTCATTTTCTACCATCAAAGGGATAACAAGCAGGCAGTAAGGAGACTTAACATCGTGTATCTGCCTTAGCATTTGCTCTCTAATCAGTGGATGCAACAGAGCATCTAACCACTGCTTTTGCTGGGGGTCATTAAAGATAACGGCTCTTAAACAACGTCGATTGAGGCTGTCATCAGGGTTTAGGATGTGTTGGCCAAACCTATTAGCAATTGCTTGTAGTGCTTCAGTTCCAGCTTGGACAACTTCTCTGGCAATGATATCTGCATCAACAACTTCAATACGGTATTGGTCATGAAATAGGTTAGCGACGGTTGTTTTGCCGCTACCTATGCCACCGGTTAAGCCAATAACTAAGCTCATCATGCACCCCCAAAGTAAATGCCTAAATACCAGTGAATAATTTGGTCACCGGCAATGACATATATCCAGCCCGCAACGGCTAAATAGGGACCGAATGGAAAGGCTTTTTCAATGCCTTGCTTTTTGAGCCTTAACTGGATAATGCCAAATATAAGACCAACAAGAGATGACAGTAAAATAATAAGGGGTAGGGCTTGCCAACCTAACCAAGCACCTAGAGCGGCTAATAGCTTAAAGTCTCCATAGCCCATCCCTTCTTTGCCTGTAACTAGCTTGAATAACCAGTACACACTCCACAGCGACAAATACCCTGCCATAGCCCCAATCACAGCCTGGGATAGCGTGATTGAGCTTATTCCGGTTAAAGCTAAGGCAATGCCTGCCCACATTAAGGGAAGGGTGAGGCTATCAGGGAGCAACATGGTATCGAGGTCGATAAAAGTGGCGCAGATTAAAACCCAAGTAAGCCCAAGCAGTGCTACAGCATATAGGCTGAATCCAAACTGTATTGCGATCACCAGGCATAAGGCGCCAGATAATAGCTCGATAAGTGGATAGCGCGGGCTTATCTTCGCCTCGCAGTAGCGACATTTTCCTCGCAAAAGTAGCCAACCTAAGAGCGGAATATTGTCTCGTGCTTGGATTTGAGTATTGCATTTAGGGCATTGAGAGCGAGGTAAGCTAAGGGAATAATGCCCACTAGGTACCTCAAGTTTCGATTCTGGGTAAGCTTGTGCAAACTCGGTTTTCCATTCCCTTTCCATGATGATAGGAAGGCGATAGATAACGACATTTAAAAAGCTGCCAATAATCAAGCCTAATAGGGTTGCAAGTATTGGAAAAAGAGCCGGAAATTGGATGAAGTAATAATCGAGCATGAATCGCCCATATGCATGAAATTCTGAGAATTATTTTATATTAATCTTCTAGTTGAAGCTATTCATCAAGCTGAATATTGGCAGATAAATAGATAGCACTAATGTCCCTACAATAACGCCCAGTAGTAGAATAGTAATAGGTTCAATCAGCTTATTAATATTGTCTGTCAGCTCAACAAGCTGCTGCTCTAGATTGGTGGCAGCGCGCTGCAGTAGATCAGGGAGCTTACCACTCGATTCACCAATCGCGACTAGCATGCCAAGGCTATCGGGAAGCGTAGGAATGTTGATGATCGACTGATGCAGGGTGTTACCACTCTCTATAGAGCGCTTGGCATTGATTAAAAACTGCTTCAGATAGTGGTTATTTACCATTGAGCTGGCCTGTTGCCATGCATGCAGTATTGGCGTTCCAGATTGAATACTGGATGAAAGAACTAGGCTAAAGCGAGCCCATTCTCCACTTTGAATCGCTTTTCCTAAAATTGGACACAATAAAATCCATTTGTGGAGCGGACGAGTGAGTACGTGATTTTTTTGCAACGCCTTATAGATTACGACTGATACAGTGGAAAAAGAGATAAACAGGCTTACTCCATAGCTTTGTAGCCATATTGAAAGGTCTAATGTGGCTTGAGTAAGGGGTGGAAGCTCAGAGCCAAAACTTAGAAATAGATTTTCAAATTGAGGAATCACTACCATCAGCATTAGTATCATCACCAATAAAGCAACCACAACAACCATGCTTGGATACAGGCAGGCTGCTCGAATTTTTTTGTGTATGGCGGCCTTTTTTTCACGTTGATGTAATGCCCACTGTAAAGACTCAACGAGTCGACCATTGCTTTCACCAGCTGCGACAAATTGCAAATAAGCAGTATCAAAATAATGGTGTTTGCTTAAACTGCTGTGTAAAGACTCTCCTTGGCTTATATCACTCAATATCTGATCCAGAAAAACATACAGTTCGAATCTTTTGTCACGCTGGCGATCTCTAAGCTGCCTAATAGCTTGAATGATAGGGAATCCAGCTTCTAATAGGGTAATAAATTGCAGGGTTAGCGCATCAAGCTGTTGATTGTTAAATGTAAATCGAAATCGATAACTCATGGATACCTGGCTTTGAATTACCTTATCTGGCCGTATCTGTTGTTGCGCTAACATGCTCTCCAATTGGCGATATGAATAGGCATAGCTGTGGCCTGTAATCGACTGTTTAGTATCCGTTACCCCTATCCAGTGGAAACAATACAGCTTAAGCATTGGATGACTCACTGCCTAATACGCGTTTGATTTCAGCCTGATCAGTTAGCCTTTGGTCAAGGCAGTATTGGGCTGCCTTTCTCAGGCTTATACCTTGAATGAGATTACCGCTAGGTTGATGATTGATGTCAGATTGTTGATCAATAGATAAAAGCTCAAAGATCCCCATTCTACCTTTGTAGCCTTCATGGCAGTGATGGCAGGAAGTATTGCAGTGTTTACATAGGGTTCTTATAAGGCGCTGTGCCACCACTAATTTAACTGTGCTAGTGATATCTAAATCAGAAACCCCTAGATTGGCTAAACGTAAAAGTGATTCTTGAGCATTATTCGTATGCAGGGTAGAAAAGACAAGATGCCCCGTTTGCGCAGCATGAATGGCAATCTGAGCCGATTCAGAGTCACGAATCTCGCCTAACATAATGATATCGGGATCTTGGCGCAATAAGGCTCGTAAGGCAGTAGCAAACCCAAAGTGTAAACTCGGGTCTATCTGAATCTGATTGTACTCTTCTACTTGGATCTCTATAGGGTCTTCAATGGTGCAGATACTGAGCCTCGGGTCGTGCAATGATTGCAACATGGAATACAAGGTAAGGCTTTTGCCGCTGCCGGTGGGACCTGTGACCAATATTAATCCATTCGGCTTGGTGAGTTGCTGTTTGAGGTGAGCAAGCTGATAACAGTGCATACCTAGCGCGTCTAGATTAGGAATTATGGGGTCAGCTCTTAATCTCAGTACTACTTTTTCTCCATGACAACTGGGTAAGGTGGAAATTCTAAAATCGATATTTTTCCCAGTTATGTCAAAGCTTAAGCGGCCATCTTGTGGGAGTCTACGTTCTGTAATATCGAGATTAGCCAGTATTTTAATACGGCTAATTAAAGGGAGCGCCTTGGTTGATGCCAATGATCGCCAATGTTGTAACTGCCCATCACAACGAAACCGAATCCAAACGCTATTTAATTGAGGCTGAATATGTATATCTGATGCCTGCTGTTGGTAGGCTTGGGTGAGCATTTGTTCAAGTAATTCACTATCGGAGTTTGAAGAAGGGCTATTTAAATCAGCAAAATATGGCCATGAAACTAAGCTAAGTTTGGTTTCAATTTTATGCATGAATTCCAGTTCACGGCATAGCTGCGACGCATCGGGGTCATAGCTGACCAGATGCAACTGGTTGTGGGAGAATTCAATTGGAAGCAGACTGTCATAGTGAACTGAAAACTGTTTGTCCAAGGCTTCAATTTCATCACCGCTGCTGTTCACGCACTCAATCAAATTAAGCTTTGAAACCTGAGCCAAAAGTTGAGCTATCTGTTGCTGATCAACCGTTTGATATGTCTCAATATAGCTAAGAAGATCCCTTAGATTCATTTGTTGGTTAATTACTTTGTGATACAGAGACAAACTGATAAGTTCAGCTTGTCTCATCGCCTCTAAGTAGAGCCTCATTAACAACCCTTGGGGCGGGTAACATCAACCGCACCACTGACACTACAGCTCCATCCTGTAACACTGTCTCTGATAAAAGACACACTACTGTTTGCCAGTGCACTGTTATTGGCATCAAATGCGAACTGCAACTGATTTGAGCCTTGTATGGATAAGGTACCAAGTGTACCACCGGCGGCGGAGGTGGTATTAATTTCATCTAGAGTTGCAGGAAAGCTACCGGTATCGAGCAGGTATAACTCGGCTTTAGTTAGTAATCCTCGCAGGGTTGCGGTACCAGTCGCAAGCTCTGATTTCTTTATGTAGTCTTGGTACATAGGGACACTAACAGCAGATAAAATACCAATAATAGCCACAACTATCATTAGCTCAATAAGGGTAAATCCTCGGGTATGTTTACGCATGTTTGTTCTCGCTAAGAAAGGGTAATCTAACCCTAGATTGGAGAAATCTGCGTGACCAAAAACACGCCATCACTCTTGCAACAAGCTCAAACAATCAATGCTAATGTTGTATGAAAGGGACTATTAAATGCGAGGCAATGCACAATCAGTCATGCATTTGCTCGCTCTAAAATAGAATCAGGCCAGCTATTTAGCTGGCCTGATTGATATATGAAGTGCGGCTAACCGGTATTATTTGAAGCGCATGGACAGGTCCATCGCCTGTAGGTGCTTAGTTAGAGCACCAACTGAGATAAAGTCTACGCCGGTTTGCGCCATTGGACGGATAGTCTCAAGGGTAACATTGCCTGAGTTTTCTAGTACCGCTCGGCCTTGGTTTAACTTAACCGCTTCACGCATCATATCGAGGGTAAAGTTGTCGAGCATGATAATATCAGCGCCCGCTTCAATAGCTTGTTTTAGCTCGGCTAGGCTCTCAGTTTCAACCTCTACCGGCTTGCCTGGATTGAGCTGCTTTGCAGTAGCAATTGCTTGTTCAATACCGCCACATGCCATGATATGGTTTTCCTTGATGAGGTAAGCATCAAATACACCGATGCGGTGATTGAAGCCACCACCACAAGCGACAGCGTATTTGAGTGCATTACGTAAGCCAGGAATGGTTTTACGGGTATCAAGTAGACGACAGCCTGTGCCTTCTATTTTTTGCACATATTCCGCGGTAGTAGTGGCACATCCGGAAAGGGTCTGGATAAAGTTCATGGCGTTGCGCTCACCTGTGAGCAGGTCACGAGCTGGGCCTGATAGCGTACATAAGGTTTGATTTGGTATCACCGTATCACCGTCTGCTACATGCCATTCAATCACCACTTTACTACCGAGCTGCTTGAATACTTCATCAGCCCACAGCTTGCCACAGAACACACCATTCTCACGAGTAATGATGGTTGCTTGGGCTTGGGTATCTTCAGCGATTAGGCTAGCAGTAATATCTTTTGATGCATCTAAAACGCCTCCAAGATCTTCTCGCAAAGCTTCGCTAACAGTGCGAGTGACTTCACTTGGTAGCTGTTGTTTTAGATAGGCGAGTCGAGCATCGCTGTTGTGAGTATTTTTCATTGTCTCAAGCTTACTGGAGTGTCTGGTTAGAATTGTTGAGAATGATACTATTGCTTTGAATATAATACCAATCTGTATAACAAACTAAGTAGGCCTGTCATGGACGATATATGGTACCCAAGCGCAAAAATTGTGGTTTCACCACACTATGATGATAGAGAACCAGCAGATGAGATCTCGTTGCTGGTGTTACACAATATTTCCCTTCCCCCTGCGCAGTTTGAGAATGGATATATAGAAGACTTTTTTCTAGGTAAATTAGATGGCGCAGGCCACCCTTACTTGGCACTGGTTGCAAGTATGAGGGTGTCTGCACATTGCTTGATTACACGTAGTGGTCAGATTATCCAATTTGTTCCTTTCAATCGACGTGCATGGCATGCCGGAGTTTCCTCCTTTGCCGGTAGAGAGAAATGTAATGATTACTCGATTGGGATTGAGCTCGAAGGAACGGATTTTATTGCTTACACCGAAGCTCAATATGCTGCGCTGGCGACATTAACTCAATTTATCACTCAAACCTATCCTCTTATCACTTCACAACGCATTACTGGACATCAATTTATTGCACCCTATAGAAAGTCCGATCCTGGTCTTTGCTTTGATTGGGTGAAATTTAATAAAATGTTAAATTAATTCATCGTACAAATAAAATCAGCGGTGAATATGGGGTTATGCACTATTTGTCATACAAGAGTGTAAGGGTGTAATTAAATCTAACTGCAACCATTTAGTTACAAAACCCCTTGTTTTGATTGAATTCTTGTTATTGTGATCTCTGTTTTATGATTTAAATCAATTTTTCTGGACAGTGGTTAAATCTATGTGTTAATTTTGCGCCAAATCAAGTAATTGGTATTACCAATTAACAATTGTGCAGGACGCAGACACCTAAATGCCAAAAGTTGCTTTTAAAAGTATTCGCCAACCTAAGCTTTCTGATGTAATTCAGAAAGAATTGGAAAGCCTAATCTTGGATGGAATCCTCTCTCCAGGGCAACAGCTTCCACCAGAAAGAGAGTTGGCAAAGCAATTTGATGTTTCTAGACCATCTGTGCGCGAAGCTATTCAAAGATTAGAAGCCAAGGGGTTGCTAACTCGTCGTCAAGGCGGGGGAACCTTTGTTAATGAACAGTTGTCTTCTAATTTGTCAGATCCACTTTTAAATCTGTTATCAAGTCGTGCTGATACTCAACGAGACTTACTAGAAACGCGGCATGCGCTAGAAGGTATCTCTGCGTATTTTGCCGCGTTGCGCGGAACCAAAGAAGATTTTAAGCGAATATCTCAATGCCATCAGGCAATGAATACCTCTCTCAAATCTGAAGATCTGAATGATGAAGCAAGCGCTATTATGGGCTTTTTAATGGCTATTGCTGAAGCATCCCATAACGTGGTGTTGCTGCACATTGTAAAAAGCTTATCTCCATTGTTGGAGAAAAATGTATTACAAAATTTGAAGCTATTAGCTGAGCGTGAAGACGCAATGCAAAAGCTCAATGAACACCGAGCCATGATAGTTCAAGCGATCATTTCTGGTGAGCCTGAAAAGGCGAGCGAGATGTCGCATACACACTTGGCATTTATCGATGAAACTCTGTCGGATCTGACTCAGGAACAAGGGCGAAGAGCCCGCTCACTGCGTCGAATTCAACAAAACAATCAGTAAGCTTGCGCTTAGTGGACCTAACTTAATATAAAAG
This sequence comes from Vibrio gallicus, assembly GCF_024346875.1. NCBI lineage: Bacteria > Pseudomonadati > Pseudomonadota > Gammaproteobacteria > Vibrionales > Vibrionaceae > Vibrio > Vibrio gallicus. Next base: position 2,009,395 of record NZ_AP024871.1, on the reverse strand, counting down.
GATAGTTATCCATGTCTGACATGAAGCATGACGTTGATGCACTTGAAACTCAAGATTGGTTGGAAGCCCTTGAGTCTGTAGTACGTGAAGAGGGCGTAGAGCGCGCACAATATTTACTAGAACAAGTTCTAGATAAAGCGCGTTTAGATGGTGTCGATATGCCTACTGGCGTTAACACCAACTATATCAACACCATTCCGGCAAACCAAGAACCAGCTTATCCTGGTGATGTAACGCTTGAGCGTCGTATTCGCTCAATCATCCGCTGGAACGCAATCATGATTGTATTGCGTGCGTCTAAGAAAGACCTAGACCTTGGTGGTCACATGGCTTCTTATCAGTCAGCAGCTGCATTCTATGAAGTTTGCTTTAACCACTTCTTCCGCGCTCCAAATGCGACGGACGGTGGCGATTTGGTTTACTACCAAGGTCATATCTCTCCAGGTATCTACTCTCGTGCATTCGTTGAGGGTCGTTTAACTGAAGAGCAGCTAGACAACTTCCGTCAAGAAGTTGATGGCAAGGGTATCCCTTCTTACCCACACCCTAAGTTGATGCCTGAATTCTGGCAGTTCCCAACCGTATCTATGGGTCTAGGCCCGATCTCTGCTATCTACCAAGCTCGCTTTTTGAAGTACCTTGCAGGCCGTGGTCTAAAAGATACTTCAGCTCAGCGCGTTTACGCATTCCTAGGTGATGGCGAGATGGATGAGCCAGAATCACGCGGCGCAATCTCTTTTGCTGCTCGTGAAAAACTGGACAACCTATGTTTCCTAATCAACTGTAACCTACAGCGTCTAGATGGCCCTGTAATGGGTAACGGCAGCATCATCCAAGAACTAGAAGGCCTATTTAAAGGCGCTGGTTGGAACGTTGTTAAAGTTATCTGGGGTAGCAACTGGGATTCACTACTTGCAAAAGACACCACAGGTAAGCTTCTTCAGCTAATGAACGAAACTATCGATGGTGACTACCAAACATTTAAATCTAAAGATGGCGCGTACGTACGTGAGCACTTCTTTGGTAAATACCCTGAGACTGCAGCACTTGTTGCCGATATGACTGATGACGAAATCTTCGCTCTTAAGCGTGGTGGTCATGATTCATCTAAGCTATTCGCAGCATTCAACAATGCGAAAGAAACTGGCGGCAAGCCAACTGTAATCCTAGCTAAAACCGTTAAAGGTTACGGCATGGGTGATGCAGCAGAAGGCAAGAACATTGCACACGGCGTGAAGAAAATGGACATGACTCATGTTCAACACCTGCGTGACCGTCTAGGCCTAGAAGACATTCTTTCCGATGACAAACTAGCTGAACTTCCTTACCTGAAGCTTGAAGCTGGCACGCCTGAATACGAATACATGCACGCTCGTCGTAACGCTCTACACGGTTACACTCCAGCGCGTCTGCCTAAGTTCACTCAAGAATTCCAAGTACCAGAACTAGAAGAGTTCGCTCCTCTACTGGGTGCTCAGAAGCGTGAAATCTCTACCACTATGGCTTACGTTCGTACACTGAACATCTTGTTGAAGAACAAGAGCGTTGGTAAGAACATCGTTCCTATCATCTGTGACGAAGCACGTACCTTTGGTATGGAAGGTCTATTCCGTCAAATCGGTATCTACAACCCGCACGGTCAAGACTACACGCCTGAAGATAAAGGCATTGTTTCTTACTACAAAGAAGCGACTTCTGGTCAGGTTCTTCAAGAAGGTATCAACGAACTAGGTTCAATGGCGTCTTGGGTTGCTGCTGCAACATCATACAGCACCAACGATCTACCAATGATCCCGTTCTACATTTACTACTCAATGTTTGGTTTCCAACGTATTGGCGACATGGCATGGCTAGCAGGTGACCAACAAGCTCGTGGCTTCCTACTAGGTGCTACAGCAGGTCGTACAACGCTAAACGGTGAAGGTCTACAGCACGAAGATGGTCACTCGCACATCATGGCGAACACTGTACCTAACTGTATCTCTTACGACCCAACGTTTGCTTACGAGCTAGCGGTAATCATGCAAGACGGTATCCGTCGCATGTACGGTCCTGAGCAAGAGAACGTTTACTACTACCTAACAGTAATGAACGAGAACTACGCAATGCCAGCAATGCCAGAAGGCGCTGAAGAAGGCATCCGTAAAGGTATCTACAAGCTTGAGTCTTACGCAGGTGACAAGTCTAAAGTTCAGCTAATGAGCTCTGGTACTATCATGAACGAAGCGCGTAAAGCCGCTCAGATCCTAAGCGAAGAGTACGGCGTAGCCTCTGACATCTTCTCTGTAACATCGTTTAACGAGCTAACTCGTGACGGTCAAGCGGTAGAGCGTGACAACATGCTTCACCCACAAGCGGAAGAGAAAGTACCGTACATCACAACGGTTCTTGGTAGCGAGCCTGCAATCGCAGTCACTGACTACATGAAGAACTACGCTGAGCAAGTACGTGCTTACATGCCTTCTGAGTCTTACAAGGTTCTTGGTACTGATGGCTTCGGTCGTTCAGATAGCCGTGAAAACCTACGTCGTCACTTCGAAGTAAATGCTGGCTATGTTGTAGTAGCTGCGCTAACCGAATTGGCTAAACGTGGTGATATTGAGAAGTCTGTAGTGGCTGACGCTATTGTGAAATTCAATATCGATACTGAAAAAACTAACCCGCAACACGCATAAGGTAGAGATAAAATGACAATCGAAATTAATGTACCTGATATCGGTGCTGATGAGGTTGAAGTCACTGAGATTCTGGTTAACGTTGGCGACAAGGTTGAAGAAGAGCAGTCACTGATCACTGTTGAAGGCGATAAAGCTTCAATGGAAGTACCTGCGTCTCAAGCGGGTATCGTTAAAGAGATCAAAGTAGCTGAAGGCGATTCAGTAACAACGGGTTCTTTAATCATGATTTTTGAAGAAGCGGGCGCTGCAACTGCAGCACCTGTAGCTCCAGCAGTTGAAGCGGCTCCAGTAGCAGCTCCTGCGGGCGGCGCTTCTGAACTAAAAGAAGTTCATGTGCCAGATATTGGTGGTGATGAAGTTGAAGTGACTGAGATCATGGTTGCTGTTGGCGATACAGTAGAAGAAGAGCAATCTCTTCTAACTGTTGAAGGCGACAAGGCTTCTATGGAAGTTCCTGCACCGTTTGCAGGTACCGTAAAAGAAATCAAGATCGCTTCTGGCGACTCAGTATCAACTGGTTCTCTAGTTATGGTATTTGAGGTGGCAGGGTCAGGCGCAGTAGCTCCTGCTCCAGTAGCAGCAGCGCCTGTTGCAGCTCCAGCCGCGGCATCAGCAGTACAAGAAGTAAACGTACCTGACATCGGTGGTGATGAAGTCGAAGTGACTGAAATCATGGTTTCTGTTGGTGATAGCGTTGAAGAAGAGCAGTCACTGATTACTGTAGAAGGCGATAAGGCTTCTATGGAAGTACCAGCACCATTTGCCGGTACGGTTAAAGAAATCAAGATTGCTGAAGGCGATTCAGTCACCACTGGCTCTCTAATCATGGTATTTGAAACAGCAGGTGGCGCAGTAGCGCAAGCACCAGTAGCGGCCCCAGCGGCAGCACCTGCTCCGGCAGCAGCAGCTCAAGCACCAGCAACTAAAGGCGACTTCCAAGAGAACCACGAATATGCACACGCATCTCCAGTTGTTCGTCGTCTTGCGCGTGAGTTTGGCGTTAACCTTTCTAAGGTTAAAGGCACAGGCCGTAAGAACCGTATCCTAAAAGAAGATGTTCAGAGCTTTGTAAAAGACGCCCTTAAGCGCCTAGAGTCTGGTGCCGGCGCATCTGGCAAAGGTGATGGCAGTGCACTTGGCCTACTACCATGGCCAAAAGTAGACTTTAGCAAGTTTGGTGATACTGAAGTTCAGAAGCTGTCTAAGATCAAGAAGATCTCTGGCGCTAACCTGCACCGTAACTGGGTAATGATCCCACACGTGACACAGTGGGATAACGCAGATATCACTGAGCTTGAGAAGTTCCGTAAAGAGCAAAACGCATTTGAAGTGAAGAAAGACTCTGGTATCAAGATCACACCACTTGTGTTTATCCTGAAGGCTGTAGCCAAAGCACTTGAAGAGTTCCCTTCATTCAACTCGTCACTATCTGAAGATAATGAAAGCATTATTCTTAAGAAGTACGTGAATGTTGGTATCGCAGTAGATACGCCAAATGGTCTTGTTGTTCCTGTATTTAAGGACGTAAACAAGAAAGGCATCTATGAGCTATCTGCTGAACTAGCGGCTATCTCTAAGAAGGCGCGTTCTGGTAAGCTAACAGCTGCAGATATGCAAGGTGGCTGTTTCACTATCTCAAGCCTAGGCGGTATCGGTGGTACAGCATTTACGCCAATCGTGAATGCACCAGAAGTGGGTATCCTTGGTGTATCTAAGTCTGAGATGAAGCCAGTATGGAACGGCAGTGAGTTTACTCCTCGCCTAATGCTTCCATTATCACTGTCTTATGACCACCGTGTTATCGATGGTGCAGAAGGTGCACGATTCATTACCTTCTTAAACCAATGCCTAAGCGATATTCGTCGCCTGGTAATGTAAAAAACAGAGCAGCTCGCAAGAGCTGCTTTTTGTCGCAAATATTTAACAAAATTGGGCGTAACTGAGATAAGTTAGCGCCGAATTGTTGTATAGCTCACAGCCTAAATGGAATTAGTTTTCTCTTAGTTTACAAGTTTGTAAACTGGGGTAACGCAAATACCCAATTAGCCTGTTAGGGATAATGACTACAAGAGGTCAAAATGAGCAAAGAAATTAAAGCCCAAGTTGTGGTACTGGGTTCAGGTCCTGCTGGATACTCTGCCGCTTTCCGTTGCGCAGACTTAGGTCTTGAAACTGTACTAATCGAGCGTTATAGCAGCCTAGGTGGCGTATGTCTTAACGTGGGTTGTATCCCATCGAAAGCACTTCTTCACGTTTCTAAAGTTATTGAAGAAGCAAAAGCGATGGCAGAGCACGGTGTTGTTTTTGGTGAACCACAAACCGACATTGACAAAATTCGCATTTGGAAAGATAAGGTTGTAACTCAGCTAACTGGCGGCCTAGACGGCATGGCTAAGATGCGTAAGGTTACGGTTATTAACGGTTACGGCAAATTTACCGGTCCAAATACTATCGCTGTAGAAGGCGAGGGTGAAACAACGCTTGTTAACTTTGACAACGCAATTGTTGCCGCAGGTTCGCGTCCAATTAAACTGCCATTTATTCCTCATGAAGACCCTCGTATTTGGGATTCTACTGACGCACTAGAGCTGAAAGAAGTTCCTGGCAAGTTGCTTATCATGGGTGGCGGTATCATTGGTCTGGAAATGGGCACTGTTTACCATTCATTGGGTTCTAAGGTCGATGTTGTTGAGATGTTTGACCAAGTTATTCCAGCCGCTGATAAAGACATCGTTAAGGTGTACACCAAGCGTATTAAGAACAAGTTTAACTTGATGCTTGAAACCAAGGTTACCGCTGTTGAAGCCAAAGAAGATGGTATCTATGTTTCTATGGAAGGCAAAAAAGCACCAGCAGAAGCTGAGCGCTATGATGCCGTTCTAGTTGCTATCGGTCGTGTGCCAAATGGCAAGCTACTTGATGCAGAGAAAGCGGGTATAGAGGTTGATGAGCGCGGCTTTATCAATGTTGATAAACAGCTTCGTACCAATGTACCGCACATCCATGCTATCGGTGATATCGTAGGTCAACCTATGCTTGCTCACAAAGGCGTGCATGAAGGTCATGTTGCAGCAGAGGTTATCTCTGGTAAGAAACACTACTTTGACCCTAAAGTTATTCCTTCAATTGCTTACACTGAGCCAGAAGTGGCGTGGGTAGGTAAGACAGAGAAAGAAGCTAAGTCTGAAGGCATTAACTATGAAGTTGCAAGTTTCCCGTGGGCTGCATCGGGTCGTGCGATTGCATCTGATTGTTCAGATGGTATGACTAAGCTTATCTTTGATAAAGAAACACACCGTGTTATTGGTGGTGCTATCGTTGGTACTAACGGTGGCGAATTGCTAGGTGAAATTGGCCTTGCAATTGAGATGGGTTGTGATGCAGAAGATATTGCATTGACTATCCATGCTCACCCAACATTGCATGAGTCTGTAGGTTTGGCCGCTGAGGTATTTGAAGGTTCAATTACCGATTTACCAAACAAAAAAGCAGTTAAAAAGAAAAAATAGTTTAACTGTTTTAAGTGACTGAATCTAAACCCAGCCAAGTGGCTGGGTTTTTGTTTTTCTGTAACTAATTTTGTCTGCTACAATGCTTGCCCTTTTGATCCTATAGTTGAAGCTATATTCCATTAGTGAGAAGCACTATGAAACATACCGTTGAAGTCATGATCTCTGAGCAAGAAGTGCAAGAGAGAGTAAAGCAGCTAGGCGCACAGATAAATGAGCACTATAAAGATAGTGATGAATTAGTGTTAGTTGGTTTATTACGTGGTTCATTCGTATTTATGGCTGATCTTTCACGAGCGGTTACCGTAAACCACACCGTCGATTTTATGACGGCGTCAAGCTATGGTAATAGTATGCAAAGTACTCGCGATGTACGCATTTTGAAAGACCTTGATGATGACATTCAAGGCAAGGATGTACTGCTAGTAGAAGACATCATAGATACTGGCAATACCTTAAGTAAGGTATGCGACATCCTAGCAATCCGAGAACCTAACTCTATTCAGATCGCCACGTTATTAGACAAGCCTTCTCGTCGTGAGGTTGAGGTAGATGTTAAATGGATCGGTTTTGAGATCCCAGATGAGTTTGTGGTTGGTGTTGGTATCGATTACGCGCAGAAGTATCGTAACCTGCCGTACATAGGTAAGGTCGTACCCCAAGAGTAACCAGTTAACAAAAAGGCAGCTATCAGAGCTGCCTTTTTTGAATGTATAAAGCGACGGTTAGCCTATGATTTTAGCCATAGCTTCTTGATAGGTTGCTTCAAGGCTTTCATGACTAGCACAGTTCATTTCCAGATCCGTTAGTTTGCCATCGCCGATACCATAGATAACGCCGTGTATTTCAACCTGCTGACCGCGATCCCAGGCATTACGTAAAATACTTGAGTTGCCCAAGTTGTACACCTGTTCCGCTACATTGATCTCGCCGAGTTTGTCGCCTTGCATTTCTAAAGGTAGTGAATCAATCAGTTTGCGGTGTTTTAGATAATGGTCGCGAATATGCAGTATCCAGTTGTTGATAAGACCAAGGTTAGGGTTATCAATTGATGCTTGAACTCCTCCACAGCCATAGTGACCACAAACAATAATATGCTTTACCTTTAATACATCAACCGCATACTGAACTACGGATAAACAGTTAAGGTCAGTGTGGATAACCTGGTTAGCTACATTTCGGTGAACAAACAGTTCTCCGGAGTACAACCCAGTCAGGCGTTCTGCAGGCACTCGGCTATCGGAACATCCAATCCATAGAAAGCCTGGTGATTGCCCTGAAGCTAATGTCGAAAAATACTCAGGCATTTCTGCTTTAAGTGATTCAGACCATTTTGAGTTGTTTTCAAATAACTGTTTAATTTCTGGCATGATAAGTCCCTTTATTTATTGAGAATACTATACACAAAGCATTAATTTGAATCTTGTTAAAATAGTGTCAGGATTACTCATCAGAGCTGTTTAGGCTCAAATTAACTAATTTTTTTAGTTTCAATCTTTACTATTGAAATCTGTTACATGGATCGTCATTTATAGTAAAATACATACACTTTTCGATATTATTGGAAATATAGCAGATTCCGATAAGGAATAAAGCGGTAGCTAATATGATTGCATTAGAAATAGAACAGCTTAGAAAAACATATTCAGGTGGGTTTGAAGCACTAAAGGGTGTGAGCCTGAATGTAAAAAAAGGGGACTTTTATGCCTTGTTGGGCCCTAATGGTGCAGGTAAGTCTACCACTATAGGTATTATTTCTTCTTTAGTTAATAAGACCTCAGGTACGGTTAAAGTCTTTGGACATGATATAGATAAAGACCTTGAATTGGCCAAGCAGCATTTAGGCTTGGTACCACAAGAGTTTAACTTCAACATGTTTGAAACCGTTGAGCAGATAGTACTGCAACAAGCCGGTTATTACGGTGTATCACGCCAAGACGCCAAACTCAGAGCGCAAAAATACCTGACGCAGTTGGATCTTTGGAGTAAGCGCAAAGATCGAGCTCGCAGCCTATCGGGTGGTATGAAGCGCCGTCTTATGATCGCTCGAGCATTAATGCATGAGCCTCAACTATTGATTTTAGATGAGCCAACTGCCGGTGTAGATATCGAGCTACGCCGCTCAATGTGGGAGTTTCTAAAGCAGATCAACTTGGAGGGGATTACCATTATTTTGACCACGCATTACCTCGAAGAGGCAGAAATGCTGTGTCGTAATATCGGTATCATCAACCGTGGTGAGCTAATAGAGAATACCAGCATGAAAGCGCTGCTTAATAAGCTTCAGGTTGAGACCTTTATTTTCGATCTTGAAGCGGGTCAGCCACCACAGCAACTTGATGGTGTGGTTAAGCAGAGCTTTAGTAATGGTTCTTTAGAGATTGAACTGCAAAAAGAACAAGGCTTGAATCACGTATTCACTCAGTTAACTGAGCAGGGTATTAAGGTTCTATCGATGAGAAACAAGGCCAACCGCCTTGAAGAACTGTTTGTTACCATTGTTCGTAATCAAACGGAGGAGAAATAAGGTGTACGCGATTTATTGGACGGCATTTAAGAGCCTACTTAGCAAAGAAATCCATCGCTTTATGCGTATTTGGGTACAAACACTTGTACCACCCGCGATTACCATGACGCTCTATTTTGTGATCTTCGGCAGCCTGATTGGTTCTAGAATCGGGCAGATGGGCGGCTTTACTTATATGGAGTATATCGTCCCTGGGTTGATTATGATGAGCGTTATTACCAACTCATATTCAAACGTTGCATCATCATTCTTTAGCTCTAAGTTTCAGAAAAACATTGAAGAATTGCTGGTGGCGCCAATTCCAACCTACGTCATTATTGCTGGCTATGTAATGGGTGGGGTCGTTCGCGGTCTGTTGGTTGGAACTATAGTTACAATAGTGTCACTGCTGTTTGTTGACCTGCATGTTCATCACTGGGGAATTATAATAGGTACAGTGGTGATGACCTCGATTGTGTTCTCACTTGGCGGTTTGATCAATGCGGTGTTTGCGGGATCATTTGATGATATTTCCATTATCCCAACCTTTATTTTGACCCCTCTAACCTATCTTGGTGGTGTATTCTATTCGATAAGTTTGTTACCTGAATTTTGGCAACATATCTCGAAAATCAACCCAATAGTTTATATGGTGAATGCATTCCGCTATGGATTCCTTGGGGTTTCGGATGTCAATATAGTCAGCTCATTTACGGTATTGACTGTGTTTGTCGTGCTGCTGTTTAGCCTTGCGTACTATCTAGTCGATCGCGGTATCGGTCTTAGAAGCTAGTCGCATTTAGTAGCAAAACCATAGAACTAAAAAAGGGCAGTTAAATACTGCCCTTTTTGCTATTTAATGATTGTTGCTTAAGCGAGCTTGACTACTAGGTTATCAATAAGTCGAACTTGACCTAAGAAGGCAGCAACTAAGATAACGGCTTCGCTTGTATCAGCATTAATACTACCCAGGGTGTGAGCGTCGCAAATAAACAACTCATCAGGCTTCATTCCAGCCAGCTGGATAGCTTCCTCACCCTGCTTTATAACAGCGGCAGTCTCCAGTGGGGCTTTAAGCATGTGGTCAGCCATTTGATGCATCACTTTAGCCAGTTGTGGCGCGATAGTAAGCTGCTGCTCAGTTAAACGCCCATTGCGAGAGCTCATAGCAAGGCCACTGGCTTCACGCACGATAGGTACTGGAATGATCTTAATATCCATCGCAAGGTCTTCAACCATTTGTCGAATAACCGCGACCTGTTGGAAGTCTTTTTCACCAAAGCAGGCCACATCCGGTTGAACTAGATTAAACAGCTTAGTAACTACGGTTGCGACACCACGAAAATGCCCAGGGCGAGATACCCCCTCAAGCATCGTAGATAGCTTAGGTACTTCAACCGAGGTTTGGTTCTCTAGCCCCCTAGGGTATATAACCTCAGGGGTTGGAGTGAACACTAAGTCAGTACCTAGCTGTTTAAGCTGGGCAAGGTCTTGCTCTAGAGTGCGCGGGTAGTTGTTGAGGTCGTCAGGGTTGCCAAATTGCATTGGATTCACAAAAATACTGACAACCACAATGTCGGCATGCTGCCTAGCTTCTTTCACTAGCGTGAAATGACCATGATGCAGATTACCCATAGTAGGTACAAAACAGATCGTTTTTCCCTGACGCTTAAAGGTGCGAATTTGCTCTCGCAGCTCAGTCGGTTGTTTTACAGTAAGCATGATATTGTCCTATGCAATCGTGTGGTCTGGACCGGGGAAGGTAGCATCTTGTACTTGCTCAATGTACTGAGTTACAGCGGCGCGCATATCACCAGTTTCAGCAAGGAAGTTTTTAGAAAACTTCGGCATGTAGTTAGCCGAGATACCAAACATATCATGCATTACTAGGATTTGACCGTCGGTAGAATTCCCTGCGCCAATACCAATTACAGGTACATTCAATGCGTTAGTGATACGCTCAGCCAGCTCAGCTGGAACACACTCTAAAAGAATTATTTGAGCGCCAGCATTTTGCAGCTCAAGGGCATCTCGTACCATCTTATCTGCTTGTTCTTGCTCGCGACCTTGGACCTTGAATCCACCAAAAATGTTCACAGATTGTGGCGTTAGGCCTAAATGAGCACAAACGGGTACAGCACGCTCAGTTAGCATTTTAACGGTTTCAGTAAGCCAAGCGCCACCTTCTAGCTTGACCATGTTTGCTCCCGCTCGCATCAGCTTTCCAGCTTCGATACAGGCAAGTTCAGGAGTGGCATAGCTCATAAATGGCATATCAGCCATAAGCAGGCTGTTTGGACTACCTGCTCGCACGCAGCGGGTATGATATGCAATGTCTTCAATGGTTACCGGCAAGGTGTCAGGCTTACCTTGTAGAACCATACCTAGAGAATCACCCACTAATAGAACGGGCATTTCTTGCTGTTCAAATAGTTGCGCAAAGCTCGCATCATAAGCGGTAGACGAAGCGAATTTTCGTCCTTCTGCTTTCCATTTCATTAATGTGCTAACGGTAACTTTTTTCATTTTTTTTGCCTTTACTTGGAAGTAGCTATTCGCCCCACACTCGCAGACCGTTTTGGTCTACATTGCCTATTAGAGACTTAAGTGTGCTTCCATCTGGTAGTACTAAATTAGGTTCAATTTCTTGTAGTGGATATAAAACAAATTCTCGGGTTTTCATTCCATAGTGAGGAACAGTTAAGCGAGGTTCATCTATTACTTGTGTGCCATAGAGTAAAATATCAAGGTCTAGAGTACGAGGTCCCCAACGTTCATCTTTACGTTCACGTCCTTGCTGTTGCTCTATTTGTTGAGTGCAATCGAGCAGTTCGATAGGGGAAAGCTCGGTCTCTATTTTTACAACAGCATTAATGTAATCAGGCTGATTTTGCGGTCCCATAGGGGTACTGCTATATAGAGACGATGCCTCAATGACACGAGTTTTTGGAATATCGGCTAAGCTCTTTATTGCTAGCAAAGCTTGAGAGACAGGGTCTCCCAAGTTGCTTCCTACCGCGATATAGGTGGTGATCATTGGCTTGGTTTCTTGGTGCGTTTGCGGTTACTAGACGAACGACGACGCTTGTTACCACCCTTGCTTGGACTGGCTAGGTCATTGACCATAGCTTGTCGCATATTACGGCCTGAGTGTTGGAAGGTATGCCACCATTTTGCAAGCTGTTGGATTTCGCCTTGTTCGACATTGCCACGCATCTCTAGGAAATCAAATCCAGCTCTAAACTTATTCAGTTCAAGGAGGCGGAATGCGCGCTTTCCTGAGCGGCGGTCTAAGCGGCTTTGCAGCTGCCATACTTCACGAATGGTCGCGGTATGACGGCGAGGGATAGCCGTGCTTTTCACTTGCTCGTCCAGTACGTGATTGCCCGCAGTCATCATCGCATCATAGTAAGCCATACCTTGCTGTTCAACTAAGCGCTCAGCGTAAGCCTCTACTGGATACCATAAGATGGCGGCAAATATAAAGGCAGGGTTGACTCTTTTTCCTTCAGCAATTCGCTGGTCGGTAGACTCTAATACCTGCTCTATCATGCGCTCAGTTTTAGATTCTTCCTCTTCAGTGAAAAATTCAGTAACCTGAGGGAAGAGGTGCTGGAACAGGCCAAATTCTCGTAGCAGGTCATAGGTATCAAGACCGTGTCCAGATTGTAATAGTTTTAATACTTCTTCATACAATCTTGCCGACGGAATACTTTCTAATAAAGACGCTAAATGGTTGATTGGCTCTGCGGTATCATAGCTGATATCCATATCTAGCTTGGATGCAAATCGAATTGCACGTAGCATCCTAACTGGGTCTTCACGGTAACGAGTCTCAGGGTCTCCAATCATGCGTACCATACCGCGCTCAAGGTCTTTAAACCCGTTGGCATAGTCGTGAATAGAGAAGTCAGCAATATTGTAGTACATAGCGTTGATAGTGAAATCACGACGCTCAGCATCTTCATCTATGCTGCCATAGACATTATCTCTTAAAAGCATACCCTGGTCAGATTGAATAGAGGTTTGCTTTTCTGGCTGTTGGTGATGTCCTCTAAAGGTAGCAACCTCAATAATATCGCGACCAAAGATGATATGAGCTAAGCGAAAACGACGTCCAATCAGGCGGCAATTTCGGAACAGGTCTTTTATCTGCTCTGGGGTAGCATTGGTTGCTATATCAAAATCTTTAGGCGATTGTCCAAGTAGCAGATCACGTACACCACCGCCTACTAGGTAAGCGTCATAGCCGGATTTCTGTAATCGATACAGCACCTTTAAAGCGTTTTCACTTATGTGTTGACGCGAGATATTGTGTTGGTCTCGAGTGTAAATCTTAAGGTCGATTTTGCCAGTCGAGTTTTGGCTATCTGAGTCTGTTGTCATCGAATTTAGTCGGTATGCCTGATGGTTACGAGGAGGGATAAACCCTCAATAATTGGGCACATAATAGCTTAGCTTTTTCGATTTGAGAACCGAGTTGTAATTTCAGTTTCAATTGGTAGTTGAGTTAAGCGCCAATTTTGTATGCCCCAACGGATGATTTTCTCAATATTTTGCGATTTTATCGCCTCTGGAATATTAAAACCTAAAAATAGCATAGCCTGCAGTAGAGTTGGTATTGGATTGCAGGTGTCGATAGCTTGAGCGTGATTCTGTTTAGATAGCTTAGCTCCGTTGTCGGTTACCGCGAGTGGCAAGTGTAAGTATGACAGCTTGGTGTAACCCAATATCTGATAAAGGGCTATCTGTCTTCCGGTCGGTTCGATAAGGTCAGCGCCCCGCACTACCTCAGTGACGCCCTGATCAATATCATCTAGTACTACGGCAAGGTTGTAAGCAAACAGTCCATCTCGGCGCTTAATAATAAAGTCTTCTTCTGCTATCTGCGGTGGGATGGATATAGTCCCATGCTTAAGGTCTTCAAACTGTAATACGCTATGGTCTATCTTTATTCTAACCGCGCTGCCTGAGGCACTGTGGTTTTGGTTTCGGCACTGACCAAGGTAAAATCCACCTTCGGCTTTTATTTGCTTGCGCGTACATTGGCAATAATAGGCCTGACCTTGTGTCAGCCATTGCTGAATTTGTTGCTCATAAAGTGCATGGCGTTGGCTCTGATAAACAACCTCACCATCCCAATGTAAGTGGTAGGCTCGTAGTGAATTGAGTATATCTTCACTTGCACCTGGCATTTCTCTTGGGGGATCTAGATCTTCGATGCGCACTAGCCATTGGCCATTTTGAGCGCGCGCTTGAAAAAAGCTACCTAAGGCGGCAACTAAGGAGCCAAAGTGTAGGGGACCTGAAGGTGAGGGAGCGAAGCGTCCTATGTATTGAGTCATAAAGCATTAACCGAAAAAGGGAGCCGAAGCTCCCTTGTAATTCTATTTAGCTAACAGTCTAGTGCAATTAGCCTTGCATTTGCTTTTCTTTAAGCTCAGCTAGCGTTTTGCAATCAATGCAAAGATCTGCTGTTGGGCGAGCTTCTAAGCGACGAATGCCGATCTCAACACCACAAGAATCACAGAAGCCAAATTCGTCTTCTTTGATCTTATTCATGGTCTTTTCAATCTTCTTAATCAAACGACGTTCGCGATCACGGTTGCGAAGCTCTAAACTGAATTCCTCTTCTTGAGACGCACGGTCTACAGGATCTGGAAAGTTTGCTGCTTCGTCTTGCATGTGAACAACGGTGCGTTCAACTTCATCACGTAGCTGGTTGCGCCACGCGCCTAAAATTTTAGTAAAGTGAGCCATCTGTTCTGGTGACATATACTCTTCACCAGGTTTTTCTTGGTACGGCTCAACGCCTGCTATGGCTAGGATGCCTAGCGTTTTTTTCTTTGTCTCTGGCATACCGCATCTCCTAGTAACCTTATCAAACCAACAAGTAGCATGATTTTAAGGCGGGTATCTATACCAAAAAGTCCTAAAGTAGGCAACTTAACGGTTGTTATCTTTTCGCAACTGTACAAATAAGTGTGAACAAATCGTCACTTTATGCGTTAGAGAAGGGCAGTTTGTTACAAACTTCCATACCACTAACCTCAATCTTCGCTTTGTAACAGAGCACTTCTACACCGAATTTTTGGGCTTGTTTTAGCAATTCTGTATACTGCTCATCTATATGGTGTGCAGGGGATACTTTTTCAATCCCTGAATGCAAAACAATAAATAAAAGTACTGATCTTTGCCCATTTTTCACTAATTCCGTCAATTCTCGCAGATGTTTTTGCCCACGGGTGGTAACTGAGTCTGGGAATTGCCCTAAGCCACTGCTTTGATCGGTAAGCAGAGTAACGCTCTTGACCTCAACATAACAATTTTGCCTATTTTGGTCTGTGAGCAAAATATCGATACGGCTGTTCTCTTGCCCATATTTCTGTTCAGTTTTTAAATCTGTGTAGTTACGAAGCTCTGGAATTAGACCTAGTTGTATAGCTTCAACCGCTAAAGTGTTTGCTCGGATGGTATTTACGCAAATCTTATGCCCCTCATCAGTTTCGGTTATTTCCCAGCTATTAGGGTATTTACGCTTTGGGTTGTCCGATGTGGAGAACCATACGCGACTACCAGGCTGGGCACATCCGGTCATGGCACCAGTGTTAGCGCAGTGTATGGTGCGTAGCTCACCTGATTCTAGTGTTAAATCGGCTAAGAAGCGCTTATAGCGTTTTAATAAAATACCGCGTTGTAATGTAGGTGAAAATTCCATTTTGGATGCTTTTGGGTAGAATTGTCGAAAACCATCATCTTGGCATAGGCTCGTGACGTGATACAAGCTCAAAGCTCTTTACCTATAACAGAGATCATAGCGCCACTAATTGACGCTTTATCTTCCCACAATCAATTTGTGATACAAGCACCTCCTGGTGCGGGTAAGTCCACCTATTTACCCCTAATGCTTGTCAAAAGTGGCCAAGTTGAGGGACGGATTATCATGCTAGAGCCAAGGCGCTTGGCGGCTAAAAGTATTGCTACTTATCTGGCATCTCAATTGGGGGAGCCAGTAGGTAAGAGTATAGGATATCGAATACGAGGCGAATCAAAGTCTAGCCAAACGACACGCTTGGAGATCGTCACTGAGGGAATCCTGACTCGAATGATCCAAGCCGACCCCGAGCTTACTGGTGTCGGTATGGTGGTGTTCGATGAATACCATGAACGGAGCTTACACGCAGACCTTGGTTTAGCGCTCGCGCTTGAGGTCCAGCAGGTATTCAATGAACGGCTTAAGATAGTGGTGATGTCTGCAACCCTACAGCACCTTGGCTTAGATAAACTCATACCAGATGCGATGACACTTGAGTCTCAAGGCCGCAGCTATGCTATTGAGCAAAGGTATGCTCCGGCTCCCGCTAACGAACATTTAGTTACTCATATCTGTCGCCAAACTTTGCGCCTACTCAATAAAGAGAGCGGATCAGCATTGGTGTTTGTGCCGAGTGTTGGCCTTATTAACGCCTGTATTGAACGGCTTAGCCAAGATATTAACCTCCCTCAGCAGGTTGAGGTTCTGGCGCTACATGGCAGCCTTGACTTTAAAGCCCAACAACAGGCTATTCAACCAGCCAAAGAGGGATACCGAAAGCTAGTGATTGCCACTAATATTGCTGAGACCTCATTGACGATTGAAGGGGTTCGTATAGTGGTAGATACCGGACTTGAGAATCAAAGTAATTTTGATCTGGTGAGCGGCGTGACTAAGCTCGAGCAAAAACAGATATCTCAATCGTCAGCAATTCAACGAGCAGGTCGCGCTGGACGTACTGAATCGGGAATATGCGTGCGCCTTTATTCTGAGTCTTTGTTTAATCAAAGTGCATTTCATACCCCACCAGAGATACAACGTAGTGACCTTTCATCCTTGGTGTTGGAGGTGTGTGGCTGGGGCGCTCGCAGGCTTGATGAATTGCAATGGCTTGATATCCCGAGCGCGGCAGCAGAAGATGCGGCCCGTCAATTACTGACGCAGTTAACCTTACTCTCTTCTGACCATACTTTGACTCAAGCAGGTACGAGAGCTCTACAATTAGGCTTAGAACCAAGATTGGCGGCTATCTTATTGCGTGCACCACAATCGTTATTAGCAACAGCGATGGCTTGTGTTGCTGTGGTCGAAGAGCCTTTGAGAAACAACGAAGACCTGGCTGGGCAGGTTTTGCAATTAGTGCAAGGGCATCACGCATATCAGAGACGATTATTGACTCGCATTCATAGCTTGAGCCAAAAAATGGCATATCGCTTTGATTGTAAGCAGGTTGACTTAGAACAGCTAGGTAACTGCTTAAGCTTTGGTTTTCCAGATAGAGTCGCCATTAAGCGTAATGGCGGGGATAATACCTATCTCTTAGCATCGGGAGTTGGCGCTTTTATCGATGAGCTCAGTCCACTTGTTAAACACGATCTATTGGTGGTAGCGCGGGTTCAGAAAAGTCGGCAAGCCGATGGGCGTATTTTATTGGCTGCGCCTATTCTGCGTGACGGGCTTGAACAATACCATCCGCTTGAACAGCGAGAGAGCCTTATTTGGGACAGCAACAAGCAAGGTATGCGAGGTGAGAAGCAGCTTCGACTAGGCGCATTAGTTATTGAAAAAAAAGTGATTCCAGTCGCTGATTTGGATTCACAAGCCATAACTAATGGCGTGCTTGATTTTATCACCGAACAAGGCCTGCAGACATTGCCTTGGAGTGACTCTGCCAGTAACCTCCGCACTCGAGTATTGTGCGCTAAAGAGTGGTTGCCGGAGATGGATTGGCCTGACTGGAGTGATGAAAGCCTGATCGCGGATCTTAAACAGTGGTTAGCACCTTATATTCAGTCATCCCGTTCGTTAAAAGATTTGCAAAAATTGGACTTGTTTAAGGTACTTGAGGCTTATCTCGGCTGGTCTGTTACTCAACAGCTCGACCAGCTATTGCCAACTCGCTTGCCAGTACCAACTGGGGGACAAAAAAAATTGGATTACCAATTGGGAATGCCCCCTAAGTTATCGATAAAACTGCAAGAGATGTTTGGGCAACCGAGTTCACCTACTGTCGCTCAAGGGAGAGTTAAGGTGACTCTAGAGCTACTATCTCCAGCACAAAGGCCATTGCAGGTTACTCAAGACCTTGCCGGTTTTTGGATCGGGGCATACAAAGAAGTACAAAAAGAGATGAAGGGACGCTATCCAAAACATCCTTGGCCAGATGATCCAGCTTCGCATGTAGCGACGAGTAAAACTAAGCGTCAATTAAATTCAAAATGATTGGATAATCCATAGTGACTAAAAAGCAAACCAATAATACAAGCAGCGGTACCACTAAGCGTAAGCCGGCCTCTGGTCGTCGTAAAGCGACGCCCAAAAAACGAGCAACGAAGAAATCTCAACAAGTTAGTATCTGGCGCCGATTGTGGGGAGTAGGCTGGAAGCTAGGGCTGGTGGCTGGTGCGGTGCTGTTATTTGTTGTTTTCTATTTAAATACTGTGGTTGAACGTCGCTTTGAGGGACAGTTGTTTGATTTACCTACGGTGGTTTATGCGCGGATATTAAACCTTGCTCCAGGTACTGATATATCCCATGCACAGATGCTAAAAGAGCTTGATGTTCTTAACTATCGTAAGGTGCGCAGTCCTCAGCTGGCAGGAGAATACTCAGCCTCTAGTACCAAAATTGAGTTGATTCGACGCCCATTTGAGTTTCAAGACGGCCCAGAGCCGCAGCGACATGTGATGCTAACTTTCGATGATAAAAGCATCCGCAGTATTAAGTCGCTTGAACAAGATAGAGAACTCGGCTTTTTGCGCCTAGAGCCAAAGATGCTAGGTATGCTTGAGAAAAATGTCGTTGAGCAGCGTTTATTTGTGCGTCGAGAGCAGTATCCCGAGTTTCTTGTAGATGCGCTGCTAACCACTGAAGACCGAGACTTCTATCACCACGATGGGGTGTCATTAACCGCAATTGCACGGGCGTTTGTGGCCAATGTAAAAGCAGGAAGAGCGGTTCAAGGGGGAAGCACCTTGACCCAGCAGCTCAGTAAGAACCTATTCTTGAGCCGAGATAAAACCCTATGGCGTAAGGTCCGCGAGGCATTGATCGCGGTAATTATCGATCATAAATATGATAAAGACCGCATCCTAGAGGCCTATTTAAATGAGGTCTATCTAGGGCAGAGTGCAGGACAGGCTATCCATGGCTTTGGCTTAGGGGCGCGCTTTTATTTTGGACAGCCAGTTGAAGAGCTGCGTATTGACCAACTGGCAATGTTGGTCGGACTGGTCAAAGGTCCATCGTATTACAATCCGATCCGTAATCCTGAGCGCGCTAAGCATCGTCGCGATCTGATCCTTAAGTTGCTCTTTGAACAGGGGATGTTGAATGCCAATCAATATGAGCAGGCGGTTAGTCGAGACCTAGATGTGCAAAAGCACCCCCATATTGCTAGTCGCCAACCCGCGTACTTTCAACAGTTGACCCGTGAACTTAAGAATAATGTCGGAGATAGCTTTGAGAATCATGTCGGTTTAAGGTTATTTACAACCCTAGATCCAGTTTCACAAAGCCTGCTAGAGAAGTCGGTTAAAGAAGTTTTACCTCACCTAGAAAAAGGGCAAGCTAAAAATCTAGAAGCGGCTGCGATTGCGGTCGACCGTCAAACGGGTGAGATACGAGCTATGGTTGGCGGTAGGCGTACCGGATATGACGGCTTCAACCGAGCGTTAAGCGCATCACGTCAGATAGGATCGCTGGTTAAACCTGCCATCTACCTTGACGCATTGATGCAGCCGAATAAGTATCAACTGGCGACCACGCTAGTGGATGAGCCTATCTCTCTCAAAGGAAGCAAAGGGACGGTATGGACCCCGCGCAATTTCGATCGTAAATTTCGCGGTAATGTGCCCATGTTTCGTGCATTGGCTCATTCATTAAACGTACCAACGGTAAAGTTAGGTATGGGGCTAGGGATCAAAAACGTACAAGACTTGATAGAGACATTAGGCGTGCCTAAAAATGAGGTTCGCCCTGTTCCTTCTATGTTCCTTGGAGCCTTCTCTTTGACGCCTATTCAGGTGGCGCAGATGTACCAAACCATCACTAACTCTGGACGCAAGGTACCTCTGAGTGCGTTGAGAGTCGTCATGAATCAAGAGGGAGAGGTTCTATATCAATCCTTCCCTAAGGCGCAACAAGTAGTACCAGAACAAGCGGCATGGCTGGCGACTTACGCTATGAAAATGGTAGTCAAAGAAGGCTCTGGCCGTTATCTAAATGGCCAGTTTTCTCGCTACGCTTTAGCGGGTAAAACCGGAACCAGCAATGATGGAAAAGACAGCTGGTTTGTCGGTGTAGATGGACGTGAAGTGGTCACACAATGGGTTGGACGAGATGACAACAAACCTGCTCACCTCACTGGGTCATCGGGCGCTTTGCGGGTATATGCGAATTATCTATCTCATAGAGAGCCTGAATTACTGCGTCTATCGTGGCCGCAAGGGATTCGTACACTAGGCTATCGAAGTAATAAAGATGGTAGCTTAAGCATAGATTGTAATAGCCAGTATAAGCTACCAGTATGGGATGATTCAGGCGAATTATTGCAGCGCTGTGAGCAGCAAGCTAAGCCCTGGTTTAAGAAAATTTTACCTTGGTAAATCAACAACCTTTATAAATATGTGTTAAGTTTAAGCTATTCTGGAAATGGATATTTAGGAATAGCTTTGCTTCACCGTACCCTTATAACATGCCTGCTCTCTGTGTTTGCTTTTCCCTTGTGGGCGCAAACCGCTTCTTCGTCCCAGTCTGCACAACCTAAGCGCCCTACGATAGCGGTAGTACTTGCCGGAGGCGGGGCTAAAGGTGCAGCGCATATTGGGGTACTAAAGGCGCTAGAAGAGCTTAGAGTTCCGGTTGATATTATTACTGGTACCAGCATGGGAGCATATGTCGGAGGCTTATATGCCTCAGGTCAAAGTGCTGATCAAATTGAGGGATACCTAGGTAGTATCGATTGGTATTCGGGCTACCGAGATCAGGTTAATCGCTCTGACAGACGATTGCGAGATAAAGAGTATGAAGATCGCTATCAGTTAAATACCGACCTTGGTATTGGCTGGGGAACCCTTAAAACCCCTAAGGGAGTGGTTCAGGGTCAGGGGATGCTAAGGATCCTTAGGCAAACCTCGGGCAATCCATTATCCATGGACAGCTTTGACGATATGCCGATTCGCTATCGAGCGGTGGCAACCGATATCGTGGAATTAGAAGAAGTGGTGCTAGATAAAGGCTACTTGGTCGATGCTATGATGGCTTCAATGTCCGTTCCCGGCGCATTACCTCCTTATGAGATTAACGGCCGCTCGTTGGTTGATGGTGGGGTCGTCAATAATATGCCGGTCGACCTTGCGAAAGAGATGGGCGGTGAGCGTATTATCGCAGTCGATATCTCATCCAATTATAAAAATCAAAAGGAAATCCGTAGCTTCCTTGATGTTGGTGGACAGTTGTCAAACTATCTAGTTCAGCGCGGCACCGTCGAACAATCCAAATTGCTTACCGATCAAGACACCTATATTAAGCCTGCGGTTGGGGATATAGGTACTACCGATTTTAGTGCGATGCCAAGTGCTTATGTGTTGGGCTATAAAGCGGCAATGGCACACAAAAAAGAGCTTGAACGCTACTCTATTTCCAAGCAAGAGTATGCTAAGTATCAGCAGCAAAAAGCGGTTAAACGACACCTGATTTTATTTGGTGATAATATCCCCGTTGAGACTATAGAGGTGCGAAATCAGAGTCACTATAACTCCGAGTTATTGGCGAGGCGTATAAACCTTGACTCCGAAACGCGTCCAACTGCAGATGAAATCGAAGAAGGGATTAACCGCCTTTATGCTTTAGATAGATTTGAACGAATCACCTATAAGTATGAACAGCGAGAAGATGAAAACGCAATAGTTGTGGACGTAGATGAGAAAGACTGGGGACCCAATTACCTTAATTTCCGTTTTTTCTTAGAAGATGATTTTACTACCCAGAGTCAGTATGGCTTGGGAGCGTCGATAAACTTTACCGACTTAAACCGCCAAGGGGCAGAGCTAAGAACCAGCTTTGAGCTTGGTACAGACAAGTTGATTGCCGCAGATCTGTATTCGCCATTCTTTGCTAACCAGCTGTTATTTAATACCTTAACCTTTAAGTATACCGATGAGGGAAGAAACGTATCTCTCAATAATTTTCAGGGTAATGAAACCGAAGATTTAAGTGATACATCGGATTATATCCCACTGACTTATAAACAGTTTCAAGCCGATATAGGCTTAGGGTTACAGCCTGCATTGTGGAATGAGATTAAATTTGGGGTTCGCTATACCCATGGTAATGCAGAGGTTTCTTTTCTACCTTCGCAGGGAACGATTGGATTTCAGCGTATAGGCTTATATGTCCGTTACCTGCACGACACATTAGATAGCCTTTCTTTGCCAACCAAAGGTTCATTTTTACAGCTTGAATATGTTAGCTCGTTTGACAAAGTTGAAGACCCAAGTGATCCAAATACTGATGATGAGCGCGTTGATGAATACAAAGCCAATTTTGCCACAGCTCATACCTTTTTTGATAAACACACCTTCGTTTTAAGTACCGATCTTGGGATATTTGATTCTGAAAATAAATCAGTTCCTATCGATCCCTATGACCTAGGTGGCTTCCTTAATCTGTCCGGTATTCCTCGTAATTCATTGATTGGTAGTAACAAGTTATTTGGTAAGCTTATTTACCGTTACCGCTGGTTTGAAAATGATTTTGGAATGTTCCAATCCCCTATTTATATTGGTGCTTCAGCGGAATATGGGGGGGTTTGGTCTAATTCAGATAGAAGCTGGGGAGACCTGCCGTTATTTGTTGCAGGCTCTGTATTTGCTGGCATAGATTCGCCACTTGGCCCTGTCATCCTGGGGTATGGTCAAACTGAAGACAATATGAGTTCGGTATATCTGATAATAGGTAACTCGTTTCGGTAATTGATAGAAATAGTCGAAAGTTTCATCACAACTTGTAGTGTTGATCAAATGAGTTAGATTTTAATTTAAAGTTAAATTTGATATCCTCAAGCGACCATTTGGCGTCTAAAGCTTTTGTTTGCACAAACAAGAGGACTCTATTTATCAATGAGTTTGGCGCCTGATCCAAGGACGTCTAAGATACCTTCTTAGACCAAAATCAGAGGAATGAAGTTGTGCTTGAAGCTTATCGCAAACACGTAGCTGAGCGTGCTGAACAGGGTGTGGTTCCAAAGCCCCTAGACGCTGAGCAAGTCGCAGGTCTTATCGAACTACTTAAGAATCCACCTCAAGGTGAAGAGACCTTCATCTTAGACCTTCTAGAAAACCGTATTCCACCGGGCGTAGATGAAGCCGCTTACGTTAAAGCGGGCTTTCTAACAGCTATCACTAAGGGTGAAGTTGAATCGCCGCTAGTGAGCAAGCAAAAGGCGGCTGAGCTACTTGGCACCATGCAGGGCGGTTACAACATTGAACCGCTCGTTAGCCTATTAGATGACGCTGAACTAGCCCCTATCGCAACAAAAGCACTCTCTCATACACTGCTTATGTTCGATGCCTTCTACGATGTAGAAGAGAAAGCAAAAGCAGGTAATGAATTCGCTAAGCAAGTGGTGCAATCGTGGGCAGATGCCGAGTGGTTTACCTCAAAAGATAAAGTTGCTGAGAAAATTACCGTTAAAGTATTCAAGGTGACAGGTGAGACCAACACGGATGATTTGTCACCCGCGCCCGATGCATGGTCACGTCCTGACATCCCAGTGCACGCAAAAGCCATGCTTAAGATGGAGCGCGAAGGCATCCATCCTGATGAGCAAGGCAGTGTAGGCCCTATTCGCCAAATAGAAGAGCTGCAAAAAGATGGCATTCCATTAGCTTACGTTGGTGATGTTGTTGGAACAGGCTCTTCTCGTAAATCAGCGACAAACTCTGTGCTGTGGTTTATGGGTGACGATATTCCGAACGTGCCAAACAAGCGTACTGGCGGTATCTGTTTAGGTGGAAAGATCGCACCTATTTTCTATAACACTATGGAAGACTCAGGTGCATTGCCAATTGAACTGGACGTGCAAAGCATGAATATGGGAGATGTCATCGATATCTTCCCATATGAAGGCGTAGTGCGTAAGAACGGTGAGGTAATCTCTACATTTGAACTAGGCAAAGTACTGCTTGATGAAGTTCGTGCCGGCGGGCGTATCCCTCTGATTGTGGGTCGTGGCTTGACTAGCCGTGCTCGTACATCTCTAGGTCTAGAAGAAACAGATTTGTTTGCTAAACCTGTTGACCCATTGGCATCGAGTAAAGGCTACACGCTAGCGCAGAAAATGGTGGGTAAAGCCTGTGGCGTAGAAGGTGTACGTGCAGGACAATACTGCGAACCTAAAATGACCACAGTGGGTTCTCAAGATACAACCGGTCCTATGACGCGTGATGAGCTAAAAGACTTAGCATGTTTGGGCTTCTCTGCTGACCTTGTGATGCAGTCTTTCTGTCACACATCAGCGTATCCAAAACCTGTTGATGTAAATACTCACCATACACTACCTGATTTCATCATGAACCGCGGCGGTGTATCGCTTCGCCCAGGTGATGGTGTTATCCACTCATGGCTAAACCGTATGTTGCTTCCTGATACTGTCGGTACGGGCGGTGATTCACATACTCGTTTCCCACTAGGTATTTCTTTCCCTGCAGGTTCTGGTCTTGTGGCCTTTGCTGCGGCAACGGGTGTTATGCCTCTGGATATGCCTGAATCTATCTTGGTGCGCTTTAAAGGCGAAATGAAGCCGGGTATCACGCTACGTGATCTGGTTCATGCCATCCCTTATTACGGCATCAAGCAAGGTCTACTTACGGTTGAGAAAGCAGGCAAGATCAATGAATTCTCTGGTCGCGTTCTTGAGATTGAGGGTGTTGAACACCTAAGCGTAGAGCAGGCATTTGAGCTATCTGATGCATCTGCGGAGCGAAGCGCTGCAGGTTGTACGGTTAAGCTCTCTCAAGAGTCTATCGAAGAGTACTTAAACTCTAACATAGTGATGCTTAAGTGGATGATCGCTGAAGGTTACGGTGACCGCCGTACTATTGAGCGTCGCATTACCGCTATGCAAGAGTGGGTAGATAGTCCAGAGCTGATGCAAGCGGATAAAGACGCTGAGTATAAGCATGTGATTGAGATTGATCTGGCTGAGATCGATGAGCCAATCTTGTGCGCACCTAATGATC
The DNA here is from genome assembly GCF_024346875.1 of Vibrio gallicus. Taxonomy (NCBI): domain Bacteria; kingdom Pseudomonadati; phylum Pseudomonadota; class Gammaproteobacteria; order Vibrionales; family Vibrionaceae; genus Vibrio; species Vibrio gallicus. Next base: position 1,984,427 of record NZ_AP024871.1, on the reverse strand, counting down.
CTGATGATGCACGTCCACTATCTGAAGTACAAGGTACTGATATTGATGAGGTATTCATTGGCTCATGTATGACCAATATTGGGCACTTCCGCGCAGCAGGTAAGCTATTGGAGAAATTCAACGGCCAGCTAGATACTCGTCTTTGGGTTGCACCTCCGACTAAGATGGACCGTGACCAACTGACAGAAGAAGGCTACTACGGCATCTTTGGACGTGCAGGGGTTCGTATCGAAACTCCAGGTTGTTCACTGTGTATGGGTAACCAAGCGCGCGTTGCGGACAAAGCAACGGTAATCTCGACGTCCACACGTAACTTCCCGAACCGTTTAGGTAATGGCGCTAATGTTTATTTGGCTTCAGCAGAACTTGCGGCAGTAGGGGCTATTTTAGGTCGTATTCCGACTAAGGAAGAATACCTAGAGTACTCATCGCAGATCGACGCGACGGCAGCGGATACTTACCGTTACCTGAACTTCCATCGCATGGGACAGTACACAGAAAAAGCAGACACGGTTATTTTTCAAGAGCCTGCTTAAGCAACAATATAAATAAAAGATCAAACCGCTGCTTTGCAGCGGTTTTTTTTGCGGTAAAATCCGAGCTCAAACTAAAGTGATTGAGGCAAGCATGGAATTTGAGTTTAAGCGTGGATTTGGCGAGTTTAGCGTTCGAACCAGTATGGGGCATGAGATCATTGGTCGCTGGTTACAAGAAGAGGTTGGTCGTGATCTAACCAAAATTGAGCAAGTTAATGCTTTGATTGCTGTAGCCCAGCAAAGCTTCTGTGAGGCTCATAAATTAGTGGGTAATGAAATCTCCCTCACCATCGAATCTGGTGAGGTTCTTGTTCAAGAGAACGCAATGTTATTTCAGTCTGAACATGAACTTGAGCCTGATTTTGAGCTGTATGATAGTGAAAGCTATGCGGTGTGTGGGCTAGAAGATTTTGAGGCTCTTATTCAGCAATGGCTACGCTTTGTTACCACCGGTCAATAATCCACCATTTAGGTAATGCACTAAAATGGTGTTTTGATAAATAAATGTTCTTTTTTGGTGAATAGGTTGCACTAAATTTGTGCATTGATGAGGGTTTATTTACATTTAAATATAATTATCTTTGATTTTCAATGACTTAAAAAGTTGGCACGCCCTTTGTATTAATATGATTGTTATCGAATTAACTACGCAGAGGGAAAGCGATGAAACTCATTAACGCAATAATTAAACCCTTCAAATTGGACGATGTGCGAGAAGCACTGTCTGATGTGGGCATCGAAGGAATGACAGTTTCTGAAGTAAAAGGCTTCGGTCGTCAAAAGGGTCACACAGAACTATATCGTGGTGCTGAATATCAAGTTGATTTTCTACCTAAGGTAAAGTTAGAGATTGCAACTCAAGCCGAGAATGTTGATCGAGTGATTGAAGCGGTATCCAAAGCAGCTCATACCGGAAAAATTGGTGACGGTAAGATTTTTGTTTATGACCTATCTCAAGCGGTACGCATCCGTACTGGTGAGCTAGATACCGAAGCCCTTTAATTTATCACGGACGAGAGAGTTAATTATGGAAATTGCAGCAACAGTAACTGAGCTTCGCTACGCTCTAGATACATTCTTCTTTTTGATTTCAGGTGCGTTGGTCATGTGGATGGCAGCCGGCTTCGCAATGCTAGAGGCTGGGCTAGTACGCTCTAAGAACACCACTGAAATCCTTACCAAAAACTTCTGCCTATATGCGATAGCGTGTACCGTATACCTAGTTGTTGGTTACAACATTATGTACGTTGATAATAGTGCGGGTAGCTGGCTACCATCATTTGGGAGCCTGATTGGTTCTCAGGGTGAGGGCGCAGATCACTCCCTAGAGTCTGACTTCTTTTTCCAAGTAGTATTTGTTGCAACCTCTATGTCAGTGGTATCAGGTGCTGTCGCTGAGCGTATGAAACTGTGGTCTTTCTTGATCTTTAGTGTGGTATTAACCGGGTTTATTTATCCAATGGAAGGGTATTGGACTTGGGGTGGTGGCTTCCTTTCTGAAGCAGGCTTTAGTGACTTTGCCGGCTCAGGTATTGTACATATGGCAGGTGCTGCCGCAGCATTATCTGGTGTTATTCTGCTAGGTGCTCGTAAAGGCAAATACGGCAAGAATGGCTCAGTACACCCTATTCCGGGTTCAAACATGCCATTAGCAACACTAGGTACATTTATTCTTTGGTTTGGCTGGTTTGGATTTAACGGCGGCTCACAGTTGATGATATCTGACTTTGAAAACGCAACCGCTGTTGGTCAAATCTTCCTAAATACGAATGCAGCTGCCGCAGCTGGTGCAATCACAGCTCTATTGGTTTGTAAGATAACATGGGGTAAAGCAGACCTAACCATGATTTTGAATGGCGCGTTAGCGGGTCTTGTCGCTATTACTGCTGACCCTCTATCACCATCGCCAATGGCCGCTGTAGGTATTGGTGCAGTAGCTGGCGTTATTGTGGTGTTCAGTATCGTAGCCTTTGATAAGATCAAGATTGATGATCCAGTAGGTGCTATCTCAGTACACGGCGTGTGTGGTTTCTTTGGTCTTATGGTAGTGCCTCTAAGTAATGCTGATGCGACCTTTGGTATGCAGCTATTAGGCGCTGGGGTTATCTTTGGCTGGGTATTTGGTGCAAGCTTAGTGGTATGGGGCATACTTAAAGCAACCATGGGAATCCGTGTTACCGAAGAAGAAGAAATCGAAGGAATGGATATCCATGACTGTGGTATTGGTGCATACCCAGAGTTTATGACTGTGAAATAAACAGCAAATTAACAAACGATAATATAAACGAACCTGCCCTTGGGCAGGTTTTTTTTATGGGGAAACCCATTTATAGGCCTATGTTTAAAACGCGCGCATGATATTGATTCTCAATATCATGCGCGCGTTCACAATTTCTAACAACAACTATTAAAAGTACGCCAATACTTGTTTTTAAGCATTGCCTTGCATAGGTGCGTGAATATAATAACCGAACTGATAATTATTCTCACTTTAACTAGGAAAGCAAGATGAAGAATCTTTTGGTTATGACGGCTGCTGTTGGCACTGTACTTTCTCCTATCGCAATGGCTGCTGAAGAAGTCAATGTTTACTCTTACCGCCAACCATTCTTGGTTCAACCTATGTTTGACGAATTCACTAAAGAAACCGGTATCAAGGTTAATGTGAAATTCTCAAAAACAGGGATTGCTGAGCAACTTACCAAAGAGGGTGAATATAGCCCTGCTGATGTTGTGTTAACTACTGACATTAGCCGTCTTGTTGAACTGGCAAATAAAGAGGTAGTTCAACCGGTTAATAGTGAACAGATTAATCAAAATGTACCGGCACAATATCGTGATAGTGACAACGAATGGTTTGCTCTAACGTTGCGTGCGCGTAATGTTTACTCTTCGCGAGATCGCGTTGGTAAATTAGCGACTGATTTTGACTACAAGGACTTAGCGAACCCAGAGTACAAAGGCAAAATCTGTACTCGTAGTGGTAAGCACCCTTATAACGTATCTTTGGTATCAGCGATGATTGCACATTATGGTGAAGCTGAGGCAAAGACGTGGTTAGAAGGCGTAAAAGCAAACCTAGCGCGTAAACCACAGGGTAACGATCGCGCCCAAGTTAAGGCTATCAAAGAAGGTTTATGTGACTTGGCTTTAGGCAATAGTTATTACCTAGGCAAGATGCTAGAAACAGCCGAGCAAAAAGTATGGGCTGATTCGGTGTATATTAACTTCCCAGGTCAAGAATCAACCGGTACGCATGTCAATGTAAGCGGCATGGCAATGGCGAAGCATGCACCAAACCATGATAACGCTATAAAGCTTATGGAGTTTTTAACCGCTGATAAGGCGCAGCAAATGTACGCTGAGGATAACTATGAATATCCAGTTAAACCAGGTGTGAAACGCTCTGAATTAGTTGCTTCATGGGGCGAGTTTAAGGCTGATACCCTTGCTCTAGAGAAGATAGCCGATAACCATGAAAAGGCGGTAAAACTGTTAGATCAGGTGAAGTTTGATCTGTAAATCAGACCCACTTTACATAACGAGGAACAAAACCCGCGTATAATTACGAGTTTGGCGTTGAGTCTTAGAGACTGAGCGCCTTTTGTTGTTTATAAGCTCCTTGGATTTTGCAGATACAAGTGAAATTCCAATAAACCCAAAGGGTCAATAGAACCTCCTAAATGAAAGAACATTATCCTCTATTTAACATCAGCAGCGGTCTAGTTTCCCTGATTTTGGTGTTACCTATTCTTGCTATCTTCTATACCAGCTTAGGCGGTGATAACGAGCTGTTTTCACACCTATTGCAAACCGTAATGCCGACCTATATAAGCAATACTTTTTGGTTAGTATTTGGTGTAATGCTGCTGTCGTTAGCCCTTGGTATTCCAAGTGCTTGGCTAATGGCTATGTGTCAACTGCCTAGTGCTCGCATATTGCAATGGGCACTGGTATTGCCGATGGCAATGCCGGGCTATATCGTAGGTTATATATTTACTGATTGGTTCGATTTTGCAGGCCCAATTCAAGTGATGCTTCGAGACTTAACGGGTTGGGGGCCTCGCGAATATTGGTTTCCTGATATGCGCACCTTAGGCGGGGCAATATGGGTGATGTCATTGGTGCTTTACCCTTATGTGTACCTATTATGTCGCGCTGCTTTTATGGAGCAGAGCGTGAGTATTTTACAGTCAGCTAGGCTATTGAAGTGTTCACCATGGCAGAGTTTTTGGCGTATTTCCCTACCTATCATTCGTCCTTCTATCGCTGTTTCATTGTCTTTGGTCGCGATGGAGGCGATAGGGGATTTTGGGACCATGAACTACTTCGCCGTTAGTACCCTTACTACCGCTGTTTATGATACCTGGCTTGGCTACTCAAACCTTGGCGCAGCGGCCAAGATCTCGGCGGTAATGTTGCTGGTGATCATTTTATTGATCAGTAGTGAACGCTATAGCAGACGCCGCCAAAAGTTGTTTCAACATCAATTTAATAGCCATGAAGAATTTCGATATCAATTGCACGGTTGGAAGAAGTGGGCTGCCGTTATCTGGTGTTGGTCTATTGTGGCTGTGGCGTTTATTTTTCCTCTGATACAACTTGGTATGTATGCGTTAGCCTACTTTGAGCAAAGCTGGACCACTGAGTTTTATCAATACTCAATTAATAGCCTCAAGGTTTCTGTGATGGCTGCAAGCTTTGCTTTGATGGTGGCAATCTTAGTGAACTTTAATCAGAGGCTTTCTAACTCAAAACTAGGTAATGCCTGTGCGCGCGGTGCCTCATTGGGGTATGCCGTACCCGGAACTGTGTTGGCTATCGGCATTATGGTACCCGTGCTTACCGCTGATCACTGGATCAATGATGTGGCAAAGTATATGGATTGGGGCAGGCCGGGATTAATCTTGTCTGGGTCAATGTTTGCCCTGGTGTTTGCTTTTGTGGTGCGTTTTTCTGCCGTGGCGATTGGCACTATCGAAAGCAGTGTTAATAAGGTATCGCCCTCATTGGATATGGCTGCACGTACTATGGGGTGCAATAGCACTCAGATGCTAACTAGGGTTCATATTCCACTGATGAAAAGAGGTGCTTTGATCGCATTTCTATTGGTGTTTATTGAGTCAATGAAGGAGCTAAATGCGGCTTTATTGTTGCGACCATTTAACTTTGAAACCCTTGCGACTTACGTCTACAACTTCGCCTCAGATGAGCAGCTTGAGCTGGCCGCAATGCCTGCGGTGCTGTTGGTTTTAGTTGGACTTATCCCCTTAATAATTGTTAACCGTTCTCTGGAGCAAGCACACTAATGAGCCGTACATTAACCATTAAGAATCTAACCTGTAAGTATGATGTTCAGGTAGTGCTAGAGAACCTTTCTTTGACGGTTCAACAAGGAGAGATAGTCTGTTTGTTGGGGGCCAGTGGCTGCGGAAAAACAACCCTATTAAAAGCAATATCAGGGCTGCTTCCTTTGACTCAGGGACATCTAGAGCTCAACGGCCATATTATCGATGATGGTAAGCGTTGGCTTGCTCCTGAACAGCGTAACATAGGAATGATCTTCCAAGACTATGCGCTATTTCCTCATTTGACCGTAGCGCAGAATATCTGTTTTGGAATCCGGGATCTAAGTAAAGAAATTCAAGCGGAACGTGTACAAGATATGCTTGAAATGGTGCATCTGCAAAAGCTGGGGGATCGCTATCCACACCAGTTATCAGGTGGACAGCAACAGCGGGTCGCAATTGCGCGCTCTCTGGCCTACAATCCCGATCTTTTACTGCTTGATGAGCCGTTTTCTAATATTGATACTCAAGTTAGACATAAGTTGATCTCTCAGATCCGAGGCATATTTAAGAAGGCGGGGGTTACCGCTATCTTTGTTACCCACAGCCGTGAAGAGGCGTTTGCTTTTGCCGATAAGATGGCAGTGATGAATAAGGGAGTGATTGAGCAGTTTGGTAGTGCATCAGACCTTTACCACAACCCTTCTAGCCGTTTTGTAGCAGACTTTCTTGGTGGTGGCAGTTACTTACCTGCAATTGCCCTTGGTGAGGGGAAGTATCAAACCTCATTGGGGATCGTACATGCTACAGCCAACCAACAGGTAGAGGATAAGGCGCACATATTATTGCGTCCACAACATCTATTGCTATCTAAAAATGAACAGGGTGCGACTCGAGTACTTGAGCAGCAGTTTATGGGTGATCACTTCCGATATGTAGTAGAGATTGATGGCTGTCGAATGCTGTCAAGTTCTGCAGAGCAGCTTGAAGTGGGTAGCTATGTTGACGTAAGGCTTGCAACCACCTCACTGTTGGCGTTTTCCTAACAGGAAATTACCCCAGACAAGCGTTTGAGCTATCTGGGGTATTGCAATTACTTACCCCAAGGGTTTCTGTAGTTTATCCCTCTGGCATCAAGCCCTTTTAGGTCGCTTTTTAGGCGAGATAAGAAGTCGAGCCATTGACGATGTTGGGGCTGGGTCCAGCTGACCTCCGCTATAGCTTGTAGCCTAGGGTGAACCATATAGTTTAACTTTTGTGGGCTGTCGATTAACTCACACCACAGCGCTGCTTGAACACCTAATATCTTGTCACGAATCGGGTTGTCATGGGCGATATCTTGCATCGGTGTATAGTGATAAGCGTGTTCAAGTGGGGTGACATTAGCCCAATAAAATCCAGATTCTGTCTTGTCAAAATCCTGCGCCATATCTAGATAGGTGAACTGACCCGGTTGCAATACCACATCAAACCCCTTACCGGCGCACTCGATAGCTGCTTGTTCACTTTGCCATGAATAGATAACGGTATTGGTGCTGACTTTGTCCCCATGCTGAGCCTCTTCCCAACCCAACATCCGCTTACCAAGCTGCGCCAGTTTTTGTTCTACGTGACGTAGCAGATGGCCTTGTAGCTCTTTGGCTGAGTTTAAGCCTAGAGTTTGCATCTGTTTTTGACACAGTTCACTGTCGCTCCATACCCCTTCTGGCACTTCATCGGCACCAATATGTAACATAGGTGCAGGAAACAGTGCCGCTACTTCTTCGATAACCGTATCAAGGAAGTGGTAAGTTCCTTCTAGTGCTGGTGACAGAACGTTGTCGGTATAGTGTTGGACACTGCGGTAACTAGAGTGGTCTTGATTGTCGACCAGTAGATGTGGCAGAGACTTGATTGCTGCGCGACAATGACCAGGAATATCAATTTCTGGAATAACAGTAATGCCGCGCGCGTCAGCAAATTCAATAACCTCACGTACTTGTTGTTGGGTGTAGTAGCCACCGTATTTACGGTCTATATGCCTAAACTGAGAGGTGAGAACCTCATTTGGCCCTCGCCACGCTCCGATCTCTGTTAGCTCAGGGAAGGCGTTAATTTCTAATCGCCAGCCTTCATCGTCGGTAAGATGCCAATGGAAGTAGTTGTATTTATAGCGAGCAAGTTGGTCAATGACACTCTTTACAGTATCTAAGCTGTGGAAGTGTCGACAACAATCTAGCATCATGCCGCGATAGCTATACAGAGGTGCATCTTGGATCTGTACACAGGTAAGCTCAGTGCCTGAGCCAAGTAGTTGTATTAGGCTAGCGATAGCATTGCGAAAGCCCTGCTGGTCGTTAGCGGTAATGGTGACTTGGCTTTGCGTTATGCACAGCTGATAGCCGCCTTCGGTGAGTGAATCTAGTTGTTCAAATACCAAGCTTGGGTTAGTGTCGCTGGCTTCAAATTGTATCTGTGACACCGCTTGCTTTAACCATATAATGGCAGGCAGTGCGGCATCTGCAGTAGCTTGATAATGACAAATATTGTCTAAAGTCAGCGTGCCTTGGGTAACCGTGACCTCATTGGGCATCGGAATAATTGGAAGGGCACTGGCTTCTACACTTGGCACAACGCTCGGCTCATTATAGGCTTCAGTGAGCGTTGGGGCATGCACTGTTACCGGTTGTTGGCCGGTTTGGGTTACAAGGTATGCCTCTAGAATACCATCGCATTCCAATCTTAGAGCAGGGCTCTCCATCTCAAAACAAAGCTGAATACTGTCGCCTTGCGCAATAACAGGCAGGTCACTCAAGATGCAGCGACTGCCTAATTGGGCGAGTGTTCCTATAGAGCTACTATTTGGCTTTAGAAAGCGAGTAATAGAGAAGCATAGGCTCCACTCTTCTAACGAGTGCGGGGTTTGGTTGCTTAGTGTTAGCTCAAACTGCGCGGTATGTTGGTCTTTTTGGGACACGCTTTGGGTGATAATCAGGTGTGTCATGTTAGCCTCGTGAATACAAATTGTGGAGTGGCTGATTGGCCAGCATTAGAGCGCCATGCATGGCGTCTCCCTTCGGTGTAGTGATAAATTGATTTATTGCCGGAGATAGCCATGCTTGAATGCGTTCAGCAATCCCTCCCATTAGGCAGATCTGGCGGGCTCCTTTTTTGTGTAGAGCCCATAAAAACATTTCAATATCTTGTGCAGTTTGCTGTAGCAATTCAATCGCAAGGGGATCGCACTCTTGGGCCAAGGCAAAAATCTGCGGTGAAAACTGGGCATAATCACGGGGCAGAGCGCTCTTTGACCACAGCACTATGGCATCAATATCATGCTCAAAATGTGTCATTATTAATTGGGTTAACTGAGTGCTTGGGCGAATGTCATCCTGGGCTAGTAATACTTGTTGTATCAGTCTAAGCCCCATCACCGCACCACTGCCTTGATCAGAGATTGGAAATTCGCGCCCACCTACTACATGTTGCTGCCCCTGTTGTAACAAGATGCCACAGCTGCCTGTACCGGCAATCATTATCGCGCCATCTTGACCTTGGTGAGCTCCCAAGCATGCCCCATAGGCATCCGTGTTTAGGGTTATCGATGCAAAGGGATGAGGCAGGGCCATGAACTCCAGCCAAGCACTGGCTTGTTCGGCGCCAGCTAATGCCGCTCCTATATGCATGTCCTTAAATTGCTCTGCGTGAAACCCAGCATCTAACAAGGATTCAATTATCGCATCTAGAGCGCGGCTAGGGCCAAGGAGCAGATTTGCACTGCCGCTTTTTCCATCGGCTAGCCACTCGCCTTGCTCGGTTGTTACCCGCGCACGGCAGGAGGTTCCACCACCGTCGATGCCGACTAGATAACTCATAAGCTCTCCTGTTTTGCTTGCAGTGCAATCGCGAGTAGATACCAAGTAGCATGAGGGATCCACTGCTCTGCCCAGCGCCAGTTCTGTTCCATATCGTCAGCCTGAGGCTGTGGATTAAAGGCAATATCATGTGGGTCGTTAAAGCCTGCGGTAATACCATTACATATCCCACCTTTAGCATTAAAGAACCCCAGCTCAGGAAGATAATCTGGGTTATTGTGACCGTGGCCATCTAGCATGCACATGTCATATGGGTTACAGCCTAATATCCAATCTAGACACGATTGACTGTAGTGTTGTAGGTCAACTTTTAGTTCTGCTTTCACCTGGTTACTGACCATGTATCCCATACATGCTAGCGAAGCTAAACGAGCGTTTTCGCCTTGCCACCAATAGCCACTCTCATTGTTTTGTGCAATAAAAAACGCACTGCGTTTGCTGCTGTCTAGGTCTTTAACGTACTGGCGAGGATAGGCAAAAGAGTTCGCAACTTCGTGACTAATATTGAGTTCAAATGTGATGGCTTGCTCTATGGTATGGGTCGCTAATTCTGCCTGTTTAGGATCGGTCTCTAACTGCACATATTGCGATAGAGCAATCACAGGCAGTCCAGCATCTGAGGCATGAAAGTAAGGACGTTGCGCATTTGCACTCCAAAATCCGCAGTAGTTGGCATCACTATGTTGACGCAGCATCAGCTGCTTAGCCCAAGCGCGCGCCTCATCTAAAAAGGTTTGTTGTGTAGTAGTGCGGTATAACTCGCAACAGGCAACAAGCGCACAATATTCATCTATGATATTTTGCTGACCATCATCGAGATAATTGAGGTTATGCTTCTTGAGGTGCCAGTAACCTTTCTGTGCCGCTTCAATATAGGCAGTGCGTATTGAAGCCTCAATTAGGGGCTCACGACCTACAGCGGCTAAGGCTGCGATGCTCATGCCGCCACCTTGACGAAATCCAGCTTCATAGTCACTGCCTTTATACCCTTGCTGGGTTTGATAGGCACATAGCTCCCTTTGCTGGGGGACTTTAGTCCATTTATCAAACACCGTCATATAGAAAAAGCCAGATTGGTGCTGCATTTTCAATAAGAAATCTGCGCCATGCTTGGCTTCTTCGATGAGTCGAGTTTGAGTGTATTGAGGTGCAATTTGCGCCTCTCTTAGTATTTGCAAGCTGTGTTGTAAGCTCCAGACTACTAATGGTATTTGCTGTGGATTTAGATAGTTAGCATAAGATAGATGACTTAGATATTTACTGACATCCCCAGAGGCGTCATACCAACCACCCTGTACGTCTCTGATCTCTTCACTGCCAAATATAGTAGCGCGTCGATCAGCTTCATCATAGATACCACCGCAACGCTGCGATTTAAAGTAATGGATTACATCGGAAAAGGTGTGTTGATATAGCAGCCTTTGCGAGATGGCGAAATGGTGAGAGTGAGTCTCGTTATAGCTGGCATAGTACTCGCAAATATTGGTTAAAGCTGAAAAATCAAATTCATAGCTATACCCAATTTGCCAATTGTCGGTAATAGTAGGAGAGCCAAGCGGCACCTCAAGAACTCGTTGATGGTCGCTACAGCGGCGGATCTCTACATGCCCAGAGTGTGCACTATCAGGGGCAAGCATAACCCCCTTCTTTGGACTCTTTGGCGAAAATCCAAGGTGATTAATAAGGATCTTCATATCTGTCTCGTTATAAAAATTGCCCCCTTGACGGGGGCATAAAGGAGTGAATCGTTAGATTATTTTTCGTGCAAGTAGCAGCGTACAAAATGGTTTTCAGATAACTGAGTTACCCCAGGTAGTTTCTCTTTACATTGCTCTGTCGCTTGTTGGCAACGCCCAGCAAATGGACAGCCAACTGATTCTGGTGTCCAAAGCGGGATCTCACCCTTATTGCCTTTAAGCTTCTCGTGAATCGATTTAGATGGATCGGGCACGGCAGAGATCAGCAATTGAGTATATGGGTGCTGAGGGTTTGCAATAACCTCATCGGTATCACCCCATTCCACCATATGCCCGACATACATTACTGAGATATCTTCGGCGATGTAACGTGCTGTTGCGATGTCGTGAGTGATGTAAAGCAGAGACATTTGCTTCTCAAACTTCATCTCTTCCATCAGATTTAACACCCCTGCACGAATCGAAACATCTAGCATGGATGTTGGTTCATCGGCTAATACCACCTCAGCTCCAACTGCGATATTTCGGGCAAGGTTAACCCTTTGACGCTGGCCACCAGATAGTTGATGCGGGAATTTAGCCGCAGTTTCTTTCGGTGGGATCAGTCCGACCTGATCTAAAAGATCGTAGACGCGCTCTTGCAGTTCTTTTTTATTACTGGCTGATACCTTGTTATGAATGATCAGTGGTCGAGCAATATGGTGGAAGATGTTGTGGGTCGGGTTTAGTGAGCCAAACGGGTCTTGCCATACCATCTGCACACCTTCGCGGTAGTGCATCAGCTCTTTCTTTTTCTGAATAGTTTGAATATCTCTTCCACGATATTCGATGTTGCCCGTTGTTGGGGCATACATCTTAGCTATCATTTTAGCTGTGGTTGACTTACCTGAGCCGGACTCACCAACTACGGCCAATCCGCGGCTTTTGTACATCTTGAATGATACGTCGTTGATAGCACGCATCATTGGGTTTTTTAGTGCATGGCTGCTGACTGGAAAGTCTTTGACTAGGTTTTTGCCTTCAATTAGTAGCTCGCCTGTAGGTTTACTCATGTTTGTTCTCCGAATAGCTCTAGCTAACTGCCGTTTGAATGATTGGCTCACCGTAAAGGTGACAGTTTGAATAGCGGTTAGGCTCTATCTGTCTTAGGTGAGTTGCGTCGCTACGACAAGCCTCATGTACGCGATCACAGCGCGCCTGAAAACGGCAGCCTTGCGGTATTTGCAGTAGGTTAAGCGGATTTCCCGGAATCCCTGTTAACTTGGTTTTCGGACCAATTAGTGGTGGGAAGGAGCTTCCCAAACCGCGGGTATACGGATGATAAGGGGTCTCTAAGATCTGTTTTGCAGGCGCAACCTCAATCAACTCTCCAGAGTACATAATCCCAATTCGGTCAGAAAACTCGACCATCAGAGATAAGTCATGGGTGATGAATAAGATTGAGAAACCAAACTCTTCTTTTAGGGCATAGATCTTTTGTAAGATCTCTCGCTGTACAACTACATCCAATGCTGTAGTCGGCTCATCCATGATGATCATCTTAGGGTTTAAGGCAAGGGCTATTGCAATTACTAAGCGTTGACGCATACCACCAGAAAACTGATGCGGATAGTCACTTAAGCGACTTGGGTGGATATCGACAATCTCAAGTAGACCTTCAGCTCGAACTCTAGCTTGATCACGGGTCATATTGGTATGACGCATGATCACATCGCAGAATTGCTCTTCCATAGGCAGTACTGGGTTTAGCGCGTTCATTGCGCTTTGGAATACCATTGACATCTCACTCCAGCGAAAACCTTGCATACGGTTATCGCTGTATTGAAGGATATCTTCGCCATTGAATATCACCTCACCACCAGTGATAAATGCAGGTGGCTTATGTAGGCGCATCAGCGAAAAGGCCACCGTGGATTTACCACAACCGGATTCGCCAGCTAGACCAAAGACTTCACCTGGGGCGATGTCAAAGCTTACTTTATTACAGGCACGTACGTCGCCTGCATCGGTAATATAATCCACGCATAGGTCGCGGACAGAAATTAACGGTTCAGTCATAATTTATTCTCCGCGCATTATAGGGTGACTTGGGGGTGTTTCCAGCTGCTCTTTACGAATCTTCTCGTCTTGCTTAGCCATTTTCTTCCAACGACGCATACCTTTATGTGAGCGCAGTTGTGGGTTTGCAATCTCATCCACAGCAAAGTTAAGTAGCGCTAAGCCTGTCACTAATAGTGTCAGTGCCAGACATGGAGCAAGTAGTTCCCACCATGCACCGATTAGCATCGAAGAGGAGGTCTGTACGTTATACAACATGATGCCCCAGCTAATAGTGTTCGGGTCACCCATTCCAAGGAAGGAAATGGTTGCTTCCATCATGATGGCGTACATTACCGAACCGATAAAGCTTGCACCTACAATGGAGATAAGGTTGGGTAGGATCTCGACAAAGATAATGCGAAACGGTGACTCACCAAGTACCTCGGCGGCTTTTACAAATTCCTTTTCACGCAGAGCGAGGGTTTGAGCTCGAACCACCCTTGCACCCCAAGCCCAGGAGGTAATACCTATTATCAAGGCTATGGTTAGCGGACCTGCCTCCCCGATAAATGCGGCAACCACAAATAGTAATGGGTACTGGGGTATAACCAGCATGATATTCATGGCAGCGGTTAGAAATTCATCGACTTTACCACCAAAGTAGCCAGCAGAAACTCCGATTACGGTAGCCAAGAAGCATACAGTTAGACCTGCACCAAAACCCACCGCTAGTGATACGCGAGCACCATAGGCAACTTGTGCCCAAACATCACGTCCCATACGGGTTGTGCCTAGAGTATGCTCTGCATCTTTAGACATATGTAGGGTACGGGGATGGTTGGCAATATTCTCTGCTACCCATCCGTCAGGATTAGCTTGAGCCATCTTCACGATAGGTGCCGGATACTCATGGGGCTTACCGGTACGCTTATCGGGAGCGTGCGAGGTAATAAGTGGTGCAAAAATCGCAATAAACAAAAAGATACTCAGGATTGAAACACCAATCATGGCAACGGTATTACCGCGAATTAGTTTAAAGATGTCTTTCATGATTATTTGCCTCCCTTACGTAGGCGAGGGTCCAATACAACATAGAGCATGTCGGCCAACAGGTTAAAGAACAGCATAAATAGAGTCATAATCAGCAGTTGTCCCTGCAAAACCTGATAGTCACGTGCAGTAATAGCATTAAATAGAACCGTACCTAAACCTGGGTAGTTAAAGATGATTTCGATGATTAACTGTCCACCGATAGCCATACCAAGTGACATAGATAGAGCGGTAACACTTGGCAATAGTGCGTTACGAGCAGCGTAGTTAAATACCACACGGTTTTCGCTCAAGCCTTTGCCTTTTGCCATTGTGATGTAGTCTTCGGCAAGCAGGTTAATCATGTTGTTACGCATGTTGACCAGGAAGCCACCAATTTGCACAAGAGAAGCACAAACAAGGGGTAGGAATGCGTGATAAGCGACATTTTTTATAAAGGCCCATGAGGTCCAGTCTGGAGTTGTTCCAGGTGTATACGCATAACCGGTTGGAAACCATTTCAGCCCTATGGCAAAGATAAACATCGCCAACATTGCAATAACCACTTGTGGTACAGCTTGTACGATAAGCATACCGGGAGTGATGAAGGTATCGTACTTGCTACCGCGTTTCCATGCGGCAAAGATGCCTAGAATAGAGCCGATGGAAAATGAAAGAATAACTGCAGTCCCTGCTAGAAATAGAGACCAGCCAAAAGCTCCACCAAGTAATTCATTAACACTCAGCGGGTAGAATTTAATTGAGGTTCCTAGCTCCCAGCTAAGAATGCTCTTTAGATAAGTAAAATATTGAACCCATAATGGGCCGTCTACAAAACCAAGCAATTGTCTCATTGCTTCGATTCGCTCAGGGGTTACCTGTGCTGTCGCATGCGCGAACATCATTGTGACTGGGTCGCCCGGCATTGCGCGCGGAATTATAAAGTTGATCGTGGCAGCTACAAGTAGCGCCAAGCAATAAAACGATAAACGTCTAAGAAAATATCCCATACATACACCTAATCATCCGTGATTCCGGATACAGCTTTGTGAAATCTGTAGCAACTACTTGGGCAGCGTAATACAACAGGGTTTGTTAGGAGAAAAAGCGGCGCTATTGCGCCGCTACTCTCGGAGCTAATTACTTAACTGGTTTTAGGTCAAGAACGTGTAGAAGACGCTCTGGGATACCAGCCCAAATGTTTGGACGGCCTTTCGCATTATCTTCATTCCACCAACCCGTGAAGCGAGTGGTGTTATATTGATAAGTACTTGCACCAGACATCACTGGGATAGTTACCTGATCCGTTGCAATAATGCGTTGGATGTTATGTGCAATCTGCATTTGCTCTTTCTTATCAGCTGTTTTGTAGAAGCTGTTTAGCAGGTTGTCTAGGTCTGCGTTTTTGTAGAAGTGCATTGCAAAACGCGGCATACCGCTGCCTTCTTGTAGTGCTGAGTTATACGCACTGTTCCAATATAGGTGCGGGTCAGCGCCGTGGAAGTAGTTGGTATAAGCTAAGTCATAAGTACCCTCAAGCATTGCTTGGTTGTATACCGCAAACTCAGGAGTACGTGCACGAGCCTTGATGCCAACTTCGTTTAACTGCTCAACAGCAAGTTGAACGGTATTGTTGAAGTCAGTCCAGCCGTTTGGTGATTGAATTAACAGCTCAAACTTCTTGCCTGAAGGGGTTTCTACGAAGCCATCACCGTTGGTGTCTTTGAAGCCAATCTTTTCAAGTAGCGCTTTTGCGCCATCAGCATCATACGAGTTGAAGTTTTTGTACTTGTTGTGTACGCCTTCATCAGACCAAGCTTCAAATGCGTAACCTAGACCTGAACCAAAGTCATTCACAGTGCCCGCGCCATAGAATGCGATATCGATGATGGTTTCACGGTCGATAGCCATACTCATTGCGCGACGGAAGTCAACGTTAGTTAAGGCTTCATGCTTTGCTGCATCAGGGTTTTTAAAGTTAACCATCAGCGCTTGTGTACCAGCTGCTGGATACCAGTAGCCATGATTTGGGTTAACTGATTTGTAAGTACGCTCAATATCAGGAATGAATGATGAGGTCCAATCCAGTTCAGAGTTAACAATCTTGCTTAGTAATTGGTCGTTGTTCGCGATTTGAGGAACGCGCAAGCAGTCGACATCAAGATTTGATGCATCCCAGTAATTTGGGTTAGCACATTGGATATAAAGCTGAGGAGTAAAGGTGTCAATCTCAGTAAACGGGCCTGTACCAACTGGGTTTTCATTAGTATATGAAGTTGGATCTTCTACTTTAGACCAGATGTGTTTTGCGACAACTGGTACCTTCGCAATCTCGTAAGGTACGTTAGAGTTGCCTTCGGTTAATACAAATCGAACCTGATGGTCATTTAACTTCTCAACCTTAGCAACCCATTTATTAATACCAGTTTGGTCTAAAGAGGTTTTGCTTTTTACTAGATTAAATGAGTAGACAACATCATCTGCGGTAAAAGCTTGGCCGTCAGACCATTTTACCCCTTTACGAATGTCAAAGGTGACACTCATTAAGTCGTCAGCCATCTTGAAGTTTTCAGCCAAACGCATTACTGGCTTGTTGCCGTGCATTTCATTGAAAACAACCAAAGGCTCATAGATGAACTCAGTGGTAGTACGTAGATTTGTCGCAAGATACGGGTTGAAGTTGCGAACCATTGTTGGGTAAAAATCTGGGACTATGGTCAGTTCTGAACGAGCTTCTGCTGGAGCAGAAACAGCCGTTGCTGTCGTCGCGATTAACGCGGTAGCAATCGCTGTCTTTTTAATAGTAGCAAGCATGGTATGTCCTTTGTTTCGTTTGCTGAATTATTGTGTAATGCCACCAATTCATGTTGAGCCGTTATCCATATTCCATCAGTTTGGTGCTCTCGATGTAGGGGGAGAGTTGGGCTCAAATCCTTTGGTTAAGAGTAAAGTTATGCTTTCTGTAAAAATCGTCAATTTGCGTGCTCGTTAAAAACGTCAAAATGGCCGCAATGTACGTTAATATCGTTAAAACCTATCTCTAAATGACAGTAGGTAAACAGTGTTTAACCCTTGCTTTACTTTGCAGTGTTGATTGTTTGTTAGTGCTTACTTTCTTTTGGGTTGTTTAATAGCAATTGGTTGTATGTTTTTATTAGTATGTGTGATGTGAGGTATGAGTATTCAGGCTCTTTATTTGTGAGTTAAAATTAAGTGACTTTGAATGTTGTGATAGCACTCGCATTAATGATTAAAAGTGAAGTTTTGCGCCCAAATAAAGCCGATTATAGCGAGTGAGTGCGAAATCTACAGCGCTATTTAGCGCTTTTCATAGCCTTTGTTTGAGGTGTAAAAAAAGCAGTGTTGGATAAGTAAGGGAAGTGTTAATAACCAAGCCCCAATTAAAAATAACGTGGGGCTTGTGGAGAGGATTGGCTAGTTTTGGATTACGAGGTGCTGTAATTGGTCTCTTAATGAGATGAGTTGAGCTCTTAGTGCGTCATCTTTGTCTGTATGCACAAGGATATAGTCCATAGAGCTAAGCACAGTTCGCCAACGGGGGGTTTTAGGCAGAGTCTCAGGTCTTAGGTACTTATCTAAAGTGCGCGTTTGCAGTGTACTTCTATCGAGGTAGACTCGCCATAAGCCACTTTGCTCAGCAAAGGTGAATTTAGTTTGCCCATCATGGGTCTCCCAGTATTCAATTGCCTGATTCATACACTCTACTATTAGCTGGCGCAGTGCTTGCTGCTTGCCACTTTTTTCACCTTCAACCTTAGTGACTAATTGAGAAAAATCGCCGCCTAATTCACGAATGGTCTCTAATTGGGAGTGGTCTCCGGCAAAGGCATATTGAGACATAGCATCTAGTGCAATTTCTAGATTAGAAATATGCTGCTTCACATTATGCGGGTCATTGTTGAAGATAAACATGCCGCGCATTCCGGTCTCTAACGGGAGAGTGAAAATGTCGCTGGGTACGATGTGCTTCTGTTCTTGAATGAAAATATCTATATCCATGCTACGGTGTGGCTGATCGAATGTGAGGTATTTAGGCGCGATAAACTCTTCGATACTTGAACGTCGTAGTTGCTCAATTGAACGCTTGAATAGCTGTGTAGCAGTGTGGTTAGCGTAGCTGATTTTATGCTTTTGGTTGATGCATATTATCGCTTCTGGGGTGTTTTCTAGTTGCTCAAGTAGCTTGGATTGAGTATCTAATAATATGGCTTCGGTCTGCTCAAGTTGAGATAGCTCTTCGCTTAGTACTAGGTTTTGCTGCTTACGTTTCAGGGAGAGGCTAGCATCAATATGAACCTTAATTCGAGCGGACAACTCATGTTTGTTGAACGGCTTTACAAGGTAATCATTAGCCCCAACTTCAAAGCCCTTTATCTTATCTTCCGTTTGATTAAGCGCGGTGAGCATCACGATCGGCAGTTCATAGCGCGAGTAGTTTTGACGCAACCTTTGGCATACTTCATAGCCGGTAACCTCAGGCATCATAATATCGAGCAACAACATCGCTGGCTTTTGTTGTTCAACCATATTTAGGGCTTGCTGCCCATCACTAGCACACGCGACACGGTATCCTTCTAAACGTAGGAAGCTTTCCAGTATGCGTAAATTAACCGGTTCATCATCGGCAATCAGTATCAGCTTGCCGTCGGGGTTTTCTGGCAAAGCTATAGGCTCTTGGGTAAGGTTAAGCATCTCATTACTGACAATCTTAAAGTGCTCGGTCTCTGTTTGGTCACGTAGTTGACCTTCATTAGCTAAGGGCAAGGTGAGCCTAAACGTTGTCCCTAATAGTGGCTGACTGCTGACCGATAGCGTGCCATCCATTAATTCAATCAAGTGCTTACTTATCGACAAACCTAACCCAGTGCCGTGTTGATAGCGAGCAGACTGACTTTGCATTAATGGCTCGAAAATTGTTGCTAGATCCTGTTCCGGAATACCTCGGCCAGTATCAATGACCTCAATAACCAGTTGTTCCGCTTCCTGGGTAGCATTGAGTACCACCTTACCTTCATTAGTAAACTTTATTGCGTTGCCAATAAGGTTGTATAAAACCTGTTCCAATCTTTGTGGATCCGCGCTGACCATAGGTAGGCGCGGGTCAATATGGTTCAGGAGTCTCACCGGTTTATTGACGATTAAGTGATTAGAAAGCTCAACCACCAATTGCGCAGAGCTTGCTACCGACACCGCATGGTGCTCCAATTTTAGGTCGCCATAGCGCATCTTATGGTAGTCCAACAAGTCATCAACTAGGTTCGATAGGCGGTTGCCACTGTTTATAATAATTTCCAGCTGAAAACACTGTGCACTTGGGACATTGCCATGCGCTCCAGACAATAAGGTTTGTGCTACACCTATCATGCCATGCAGTGGAGTACGCAGTTCATGAGAGGTGGTGGCGAGAAACTCATCTTTAAGTTTATCTGCACTTTGCAGGTCTTGGTTCTGCTTGGCTATGGTCTGCAGATTATACTCAAGCTCTTGGTTTTGATGTTCGATAAGCGCAATTTTCTCTCGTACTGAGCGCTGCATACGCGCAAAGCTTACCGCCAATCGACCAATCTCATCCTTTCTTTGAGCCCCTTCTACTTCTTCTGCCAGGTCACCTGCTGAGATACGCTCGGCGGCCCAAGTGAGCTTGAGTAAAGGTCGAGTAATGAGATTGGCGAGGTAGTGCGAGGTAATAAAAACCAGTATCAAGGCCACAATAATGATGCCGATAAATAGTTTCTGTAGGTTAGAAACCCGAGCAAAAGCTAGCTCTTCAGGAGATTGTGAAAAAATAGACCACAGCATGCCGTGGATCTCTAATGGGGAAAAAGAGGCCATCATGATGGCATTATTGTCGTCGGTGTATTGAGTGATATCTACAGAAGATTTGTGCTGTTGTAGGGCTGAGATCTCTTCTACATGTTCTGGATTTCCAGAGAGCAGATTTTGATATTGGTCGAGCAATAAAATACTGACATTATTTGCTGAATCGTCGGTGATAATACTTTTTAAACGCTCGATAGGTAGGCGCATAAAGGCGTAGCTGTGCAGATGGCCTTGCTGGATAATAGGTGAAGCAAACCACACAACCCTTTGTTTTATATCGGTACCTGTTGCTCGGCTAAAGTCGCTCATTAGTACTAAGTCGTTGTATTTGAGCAAGTCTTTCTGTTTATTCGACATGCTTGCCTTGAGGCTATCGAATAGCTTACCTAGTTGACTGCTTTGATAACGACCTGAGTCT
This sequence comes from Vibrio gallicus, assembly GCF_024346875.1. Classification (NCBI taxonomy): domain Bacteria; kingdom Pseudomonadati; phylum Pseudomonadota; class Gammaproteobacteria; order Vibrionales; family Vibrionaceae; genus Vibrio; species Vibrio gallicus. Next base: position 1,963,724 of record NZ_AP024871.1, on the reverse strand, counting down.
AGATTTGTCGCAAAATAGTCGTTTTTTAGCGTTGAATAGGCGACGTTACCATCTAGGTCGACCAATAAAATATCGTCAAAATCTGAGCGTTGTAAAAGATCTAGATAGGTGCTGTGGTATCGGTCATGGATCAGTCGATATCGCTCAACACCCACAAAGTTAGCTGAGTTGCGCACTGTTGGTTGGCTCAATACTGCGCTAGTACCTGGAACATAACGTTTCTGACCAATTTCTCTAGACTGTTCAATGGTTTTGCCTAAGCGGCGAAAGCCATCAATCAGGCCATAGAAGCGCCCACCACTGGAATAGGCTAACTCGGAGTGTACAAAGCCCACCACCTCAGCATCGAGGTTATTGAAGTAGGTTGAAACCTTTTGACTGGCACCATTTCTAGCAGCAATGAGATATTGCGTGCTTTGTTCGGTGAGATCTAAGCTATGGGCACGTAGAAAGAAATATCCGACTATCAGCATAGGGGTTAAGCTGACAATCAAGAATATTGCCATTAGGTTGCTTTTGATACTTTTGAATTTGGGAGTTGTTGAGTTTTGAGCCATGAAAGCAAGACATAATAAGCCTAAGGTGCCTTGCAATTTACCCTTGTTACTGCGTTATACAAAGCCATATGTTAAAAAAGCGTGTCGCTAAACACACTTTTGAAACATACGAGTAATGTTATTTAGTTGCGTGATAAATAACAAATTTATTAGTTTTATTGATGGTTTCGCAGTTGTTGAAAGCCTGTTCGATAATAGGTGGGTATTTTAAGAAACTATTTGCCACAATAATTAGTTCGCCACGCGCTGTTAGCTTGGTTGGGGCTTTGGCTAACAAGGTTTCAGTTGCGCTGTAGCTGGTATCTAATCCTGAGTGGAACGGGGGGTTACTGACGATAAAGCGGTAGTTATCACTAGTATGTGAATAGACATCGCTGGCAAAAACACGACCTTGTATACCGTTTGCGGTTAAGGTGCGGCGGCTAGACTCTAGGGCAAAAGCACTAATATCACACATCTCTATTTCAATCTTAGGATTGGCCAGTTTCATTGCTGTGCCGATTATGCCAGCTCCACAACCAAAGTCTAAAACCTTGCCTGATAGCTTAGGAAGGCTGTCTAGCAACAGCTTAGAACCAAGGTCAAATTCGCCATGGCTAAATACACCCGGCATACTGATAACATCAAGCTTGTGATTGCCTAGAGTGACAGGGTATGACTTAAAGTAATCATCAAGATTAAATGCTGGTGGTTGCTGCTGGCATATACCCCAGTAGAAAGAGCAGCGACGAGCTGAATCATATTTCTTGATTGTACCTAGAGGAGTAAACATCTTTTCGATGCTTTTTATCCCGGAGCGGTTCTCACCAATCACAGCTATCTCGGTGTCACTTCCCAACTTGCTAAATAGCATATTGAGCAGATATTGCGCCTCACTCTTCGCTTTTGGCCAATAGAGTAACACCATATCGCAGTTGTCTTGGTTGTCATATTCCACACCAAATTGACTATTGATACCCTGACTTTGCATCTGCTGATGGTAACCAAAGTGAGTAGTAAAGACAGTCACAGATTCGGCAACCTCAAGCAACTGCTTAGGGAATAGATCCTCTGCTTCACCGGCGATAACTATCCGCTTTCCTGAAAAGTATTCCATCTGGCGTTGGGCTATTTGGCTTGGAGGTGTGTAAACACTCATATTTTTAACTCGTATTTATCTTTGATCCTGACTGTCGAGAAAGTCTTTAAATTCTTCTTCGTACATATTGAACAGCACCAAAGTGATGGCAAAGATTAACGGGCCGTAGATTAAACCAATTAAGCCGAACACATGCAAACCGCCAAGCAGAGAAAAGAAGATCATTAAGGTGCTCATCCCTGCACTGCCTTGCATGAGTAGTGGGCGCAGGATGTTATCAATAGAGCCTACGATAGTCACGCACCACACTAATAAGAATATAGCCCAACCCGTTTCACCACTAATCAGTAGATATAAACAGGCCGGAACCCAAATAAGCGCTGTGCCTATGACTGGAATAAAGGAGGCGAAGCCCATCATAGTTCCCCAGAATAAGCCAGGGAAGCCCGCTAGCCACATTGCGATACCACCCGCAAGACCTTGAGCAATGGCGGTTAAGAAAGAGCCCATAACCGCAGATTTTGATACCTGCTCTATTTCATCTAGTAGGCGATCTTCTTGAGAGCGAGACAATGGCAGGATATGGCGCATTGCTGAGATAATATGGTCGCGATCTCGCAACAAGAAAAACAACACAAACAGCATCAAGCCAAAATTAAGTAAGAAGGTCGTCGCATTACCAATCACTGTGGCACTGATAGCGACTAAGTGAGTGCCAAAACTAGACGCAAGTTCTGCAATTTTTTGCCCTATCTCACTAGGCTCTAATGTATCAAAGGGGAGGTAGGTATTTATAAATTTTAGACCTTTCACAATCCAAGGTTGTGAAAATAGCTCTTGGATTCCACCGCCAGAGACCCATTGATACACATCTTGCGAAAAGCTAGAACCTTGCTGAACGATCGCAGTAAATACGAGTAATAGGGGAATGACAACGATAAAGGTCAAAATGATGCAAGAGAGCAGTGCACAGGTATTACGCATGCTAGGCATCTTTTGTTCAAGCTTATGATGGATCGGAAACATCAACAGCGAAATGATAAATGCCATCACTATTGAGTTAATGTAAGGGGTGATCAGGGTATAACAGGCGTAAGCCGAAAATATGAGTGCGGCAATTAATAGCCATTGGCTTGAATTTAGTTTTATTTTATCAGGCACTTGTGTGTCTTCAGTTTCACATTAGAGTATTTATCATCATATACCCTAGTGCAAAAAAAGCACAGGGATGTGCTCCCTGTGCAGTTAAAAGTTTATTTTAATTTAGCAAAACAACGCTCGGCTGCAGCAAGGGTTGCATTGATATCTGCTTCGCTGTGAGCCAAAGAGGTAAAGCTTGCTTCAAATGCAGAAGGTGCTAAGTAAATGCCTTCTTCTAGCATAAGGTGGAAGAAAGCCTTAAAGCGTTCAACATCACACTCGGTCACGTCCTGATAGCTGGTCACTTCACTTTTATCGGTGAAGAAGAAACCGAACATACCACCTACTTGGTTCACAACCAGTGGAATACCTTGTTTGTCGGCAGCCGATTTAAAACCATCAGCCAGTGTCTTCGTGATTTGAGCAAGGCGCTGTTCGTTACCCGGTTGAGTCAGTTCGGTTAAGCAAGCGAAGCCTGCTGCCATAGCTATCGGGTTACCAGATAGAGTACCGGCTTGGTACACCGGTCCAGTTGGTGCGATATATTGCATGACTTCTTTGCGTCCACCAAAGGCACCAACTGGCATACCACCACCAATTACTTTGCCTAATGTGGTTAGGTCTGGTTTCACGTCATAGTAGGCTTGAGCACAGCCTTGTGCGACACGGAACCCAGTCATTACTTCATCAAGAATAAGCAGCGCATTGTATTTATCACATACGCTACGCAGCTTCTGTAGGAAGTTATCAACGGGTGGAATGCAGTTCATGTTACCAGCCACAGGCTCAACGATGATACATGCAACTTGTTCTGGATTTGCCTCAAACAAAGAGATAACAGAATCGATGTCATTGAAGGTTGCGGTAAGGGTATGCTTAGCAAAATCAGCCGGAACACCTGGTGAACTTGGTTGACCAAGGGTTAAGGCGCCAGAGCCAGCTTTAACTAGTAAGCTGTCAGCATGGCCGTGATAGCAGCCTTCAAATTTGATGATCTTGTCACGATTGGTATAACCACGAGCCAATCGAATTGCGCTCATGGTCGCTTCTGTACCAGAGCTTACCATGCGCACCTGTTCCATGGATGGAACGATACTAGATACCAGTTGCGCCATTTTGATTTCTAGCTCGGTCGGAGCACCAAAGCTAAGGCCGCGCTGAGCGGCTTCAACCACTGCATCACGAATAGCTGGGTTATTGTGACCAAGAATCATAGGCCCCCAAGAGCCGACATAATCAATATAGTCTTTGCCATCGGCATCGAAAATACGACAGCCATCAGCTTTCTCAATAAATAGTGGAGAGCCACCAACCCCATTAAAGGCCCGAACTGGAGAGTTCACACCGCCAGGGATAACGGTTTGAGCTTGTTGATAGAGTGCCTCTGATTTGCTCATTCTTAGAATCCTTGATTTCGAAAAGTGGCGCTATTGTACACATAACTGGGAGAGCAAGGCGAGATAAGGCGCAAATTACGTGTTGAATTCGCTTTGAAATTTTGAATACTTGAACACTTTGCTCAGGTATTACATAATCACTGCATAATCTGGGTTTGTAACCCTAGTGGCACCATCGTTTTTTAGGAGAGTTCCTGTGAGTGAACTAGATGTACCTTTGAATTTTTCAGACGCAGCTGCGGCGCGCGTTAAAGTATTAATTACCGAAGAAGAAAATCCAGATCTAAAACTGCGTGTTTATATTACTGGTGGTGGTTGCAGTGGCTTCCAATACGGTTTCACTTTTGACGAAAAAGTTAATGATGGTGACGCTATCATAGTTAAAGATGAGGTGACTCTTGTGGTTGACCCTATGTCTTTGCAATACCTTATCGGTGGCACGGTAGATTACACTGAGGGCCTATCTGGGGCTCGATTCTTTATTGATAACCCAAATGCGACCACTACTTGTGGCTGCGGTGCATCATTTAGCGTGTGATCCTATACTCAGATATATGAAGGTAAGTGCATTATACTGACTAATCGAAATTGATTGGTCGTAATAGTTGAAAGGATATCGACTATTACTAAAGGGATTTATATGACACCTTCAAATATAGGGCGCGTGTTTTCACAGCGCCCATGGATTATTTCTTTAGTCATTGCTGTTGCTATCTGTGCTTGGCTTTTGGCTGGATCTCTACAAGCTGATCAACCCTCCTCAAGTAATGCCTCCTCCACCAATAAAACCCCGGTTCCTTTAGCGCGTGTTGTTGTTTCTTCTTTTGAGGCAAAACCCGTGGCACGAAAGATTGATCTATATGGCCGCACAGCTCCCAATCGAGACGTTGAACTGAGTGCAGAACTCGACGGTCGAATCGAGCGAGTACGGGTTAAAAAAGGCGAGACGGTCGAGCGTGGACAGGTTATTGCCAATGTCGACAAGGGGGATCTCGCGATTCAGTTAACGCGTGCTAAGTCTTTATTAAAGGTTAGGCAAAAAGAGTTTGATGCCGCGAGCTCTTTGAAAAAGCGAGGCCTGCAAAATGAAGTCGCTTTTGCCAATTCAGAGGCACAATTAGCCAACGCTAAAGCTGGGGTTGCCAATGTCAATCTGGCGCTTAAAAACAGTGTTATTCGTGCTCCGTTTGCGGGGGTTATCGATCAGTTGTACGTTGAGGTCGGTGATTATGTTGCGCGTGGCGATCAGGTAGCACACCTTATTGATCTCGATAAACTTGTTATTGAAGTAGACCTGAGTGAGCGTCATATACAGAGGGTGAAAAAAGGGCAACCCGCCAATATTCAACTGCTAGGCGGAGAGGTTATTGTTGGCACTCTACGCTATGTTTCGCGAAACTCATCTATTGCAACCAATACCTTTCCTATCGAGATTGAGATAGCAAATCCTGAACAACAGCTTCCATCAGGGGTAAGCGCGGAGGTTGAGCTAGAGCTCGATACCAGAATGGCGGTTAAGGTCACTCCCGCAATGCTCGCCTTAGATGAGGCTGGTAACCTTGGAGTTAAAACCTTAGTTGAAGGCGATATGATTCGCTTTGTGCCGATACAGATAGTTAAGGCGCAGCAAGATGGGGTATGGCTTTCAGGCTTAGGTGACAAGGTTGAGATCGTTACCACAGGTCAAGGGTTTGTTCGAGATGGTGATCGCGTTATCGCCGTGCATCAGTAGGGGATAAGGCTTATGTTTGCGCTTATTGATGCGGCACTTTTACGTTCACGCACCATTTTAACTCTGTTAGTTATGTTGCTAATTGCTGGGGCAGCTACCTATCTAACGATACCTAAGGAATCTAGCCCCGATATTACGATCCCAATCATATATGTTTCTATTGGACACCAAGGTATCTCTCCTTTAGATGCCGAGCGTCTGCTGGTTCGCCCCATAGAGCAAGAGTTGCGGTCTATTGAAGGGGTTAAAAAAATGACCTCTACAGCCTCAGAAGGCCATGGCTCAGTAACGCTAGAGTTTGTGGCGGGTTCAGACCTTAATAAAGCGATGACCGATGTCAGAGAAGCGGTTGATCTTGCCAAGTCACGCCTGCCCGCAGACAGTGATGATCCCATCGTTAATGAGGTAACGCTGGCAAGTGAAGAGCCAGTATTGTCAATTGCCCTTTATGGTACGGTGCCAGAGCGCACCATAGTGCAGATAGGTCGACAGCTGCAAGATAGGCTAGAGAGCTTTAAGCAAATACTCGAAGTCGATATTGCTGGTGACCGAGAAGATATTGTTGAGGTTATCGTTGATCCCCTGTTAACCGAGAGCTATGGGCTAAATCAAGGCGATATCTATAACCTGATAGCGGCCAGCAATCGTGTGGTGGCAGCCGGCTTTGTCGATACGGGGTATGGGCGTTTTTCAGTTAAGGTTCCCTCGGTATTTTCCACCCTACAAGATGTTATGGATCTGCCCGTTAAAGTGGATGGCAAGCAGGTGATCACCTTTGGCGATGTGGCAACGATCCGTCGTTCATATAGAGACCCTGAGAGCTTTGCAAGGTTAGACGGCGAAGATGCAGTTGTCCTCGATGTTAAAAAGCGTGCTGGTGAAAATATTATTGAATCGGTGCACTTGGTTAAAGCGGTTATCGAGCAAGCACAACAATTGCCGCAGTGGCCGAGTAACTTATTGGTAAAGTACACCTATGACGGCTCTAAAGACGTCGATATGATGCTTACTGATCTGCAAAACAATGTGCTATCTGCAATTATCTTGGTTGTTATTGTGATTATCGCAATCCTTGGGGTTCGCACCGCACTACTGGTAGGAATATCGATCCCGGGTTCATTTCTTACTGGCTTATTAGTGCTATCCGTATTTGGGTTGACCGTCAATATTGTCGTATTGTTCTCCTTAATTATGGCAGTCGGAATGCTGGTGGATGGCGCCATCGTAGTGACTGAGTTTGCAGATCGAAAAATGCAGCAAGGGATCCCTCGCAAACAAGCCTATCAAGAAGCAGCTAAGCGTATGGCTTGGCCAATTACCGCCTCAACAGCGACGACGTTAGCCGCATTTGCACCCCTTCTATTTTGGCCAGATACCACTGGCGAATTTATGAAGTATTTGCCACTGACTCTCATTGCGACCCTGAGTGCTTCATTGGTCATGGCGCTGATATTTGTGCCTGTGCTTGGTAGTTTAGTGGGCAAGCCGCAGTATATGACCCAAGTTAAGCAGCGTAGAGCGCAGCAGATCCAACAAGGGGACTTTTCACAGACCACCGGATTTACTTGGCTTTATTATCGCACTTTATCTATCGCAATTAAGCATCCACTCAAGGTATTGTCGACGGCGATATTGATGGCGGTTGCGGTTGGCTTTGCTTATAACAAGGCCGGTCTAGGGGCTGAATTCTTCCCTGAGGTTGATCCGCCTTTCTTTACGGTTAAGGCTCGTTCACATGGGGATCTTTCAATACAAGAGAAAGATCAGATCATGCGCCAAATTGAGAGTGTCATCCTTGGTCACCCAGAGTTAGATAGTGTGTACACCAAAACAGGAGGCACTGACGAAATAGGTTCGATTCAGATAACCCCTGTAGATTGGCAAAATAGGCGCCCAGTTAAAGAGATAATTGAACAGCTTAGAGTCAATACCGACCAATTTGCTGGCGTCGAGATCGAATTTAAATTCCCAGATGCAGGCCCTCCTGTGGAAAATGATCTGGTGATTGAGGTGACTTCTAGGGATCCTACATTGATTGATGCCGCTGCGAAACAAGTTCGTCTGTGGGCAGATAGTAATCCAGCTCTAACCAATATCAGTGACAACTCAAGTAAAGCGGGGATTGATTGGACTATAGATGTGAATCGAGCAGATGCGGCGCGTTTTGGCGCCGACGCTAGCTTGGTTGGTAACACAGTGCAGTTTGTGACCAATGGTCTTGTTGTGGGGGATTATCTTCCCGATGACACTGATGATCAGGTGGATATTCTAGTGCGCTTTCCCGATCATAAAAGAGATATTGGGCGCTTCGATGAATTACGGGTCAAAACCCACGCAGGTTTAGTGCCTATTACTAACTTTGCCACCATCAAGCCCGAACCAAAGCAAGACACTATTCATCGCTTAGACGGTAAGCGTATTGTTAATGTTGTTGCAGATATGGCCGAGGGATATAACCTCGCACAACAGCTACCTGATATTCAGGCAGCCCTCGATGATTTGCCTCTTGCTAACGGCGTTGAGTTTCGTATTAAAGGGCAAAACGAAGAACAACAAAATTCTTCTGCTTTCTTACAATCTGCATTTATGGCGGCGCTTGCGGTAATGGCGTTGATCTTGATAACTCAGTTTAATAGTTTTTACCAAGCGTTATTGATCTTAAGTGCAGTGTTGTTTTCAACGGTAGGGGTCTTTGCAGGGCTACTGATAATGCAAAAACCGTTTGGGATTATCATGTCGGGCATTGGCGTTATTGCTCTGGCTGGGATAGTGGTTAACAACAATATTGTACTAATTGATACCTTTAACCAGTTGCGAAAGCGCGGATTATCTAAGGAAGATGCTATCTTGCGTACTGGAGTACAGCGTCTACGACCGGTAATGTTAACCTCAATAACCACCATTTTAGGCTTGATGCCTATGGTGTTACAAACCAATGTAGACCTGATTAACCAGAAGATTGAGGTTGGCGCGCCAAGCACGCAATGGTGGACGCAACTTGCCAGTGCAATTGCCGGTGGGCTTGCCTTTGCAACTGTACTTACGTTAGTGCTTACTCCCTGTCTGCTTATGTTCGGACGAGAGAGTAAGCCTAAGGTGAAGTAATAGAGAAGCGATGTAATTACAGCTGCTTGCGCAACACTTTTCTAATCAACATGTGCAGTTAGCAGAGTACGATAGCGCTCCAATTCAGTGAGGCGCTGCTGGGCAAGGCTAAGGAACTGCTGCTTTTTACTTCCAGTTAATGACTTAGATTGCGGTAGCTTAACGGTGCGTGGGTTCTTGTGTACCCCATTAACCAAGAACTCATAGTGAAGGTGTGGCCCAGTAACACGCCCTGTGCCACCTAAGGTACCGATGGTCTCGCCCTGTTTTACTCGTTGTCCGCCTTTTACGCGGCGCTTTTGTAGATGCAGGTACTTGGTGATATAGGTATTGCTGTGTTTGATAAATACATAATTACCATTGAACTGGTTGTAACCTGACTTCAAGACCACCCCATCTCCTGCTGAATAGATGGGTGTTCCTACTGGCGCCGCATAATCTGTACCACGGTGAGCGGTAACTTTGCCGGTTACTGGATGGCGACGATTTGGATTGAAGTTTGAGGTGACGCGACGAAAATCTACTGGTGAGCGCAAGAATGCCTTTTTCATCGCTCTCCCTTGCTCGTCATAGTAGTTACCACTCTCTTCATCGAGTATGGCTTTAAAGGTTTGCCCTTGGTTGGAAAATTGAGCGGCCAGTATCCGACCTTGATCAACAATCTCACCCTCAACAATCTTTTCTTCGTACAATAACTTGAAGCTGTCTTGTGGGCGGATATCAAGGGCAAAATCAATATCCCAGCCAAATATCCCAGCCACACTCATTATCTGATTTGGGGTTAGGTTGGCATCAATAGCGGCATTCCAGAAGCTAGAGGTGATCGTAGCTTCAGTGTAATTGAATTGCACATTTACCTGTTTTTGTTCAATCTCAGCACGAAAACCATCTGTAGTCTTATTGACCACAAAGGTTTCAAAGGTACTGAGTTGGCGTCTGATTTGAATTAGCTGATCTTGTTTATTGAATCCAAAAAAAAGCTCATCATTCGGCCTTAGTAGTGATAATTGCTTATTTATCTGCGGGTCACTATGGATAAGCCGATGCAGTAAGCCACTTGATTGACCAATACGCTTAAAAAGAACCGCAGCACTTTCTCCTGGACGTACGACAATATTTTCCCAGCGGGTGACGCGTGGCAAAGTGGTTACCTCGCTACGGTTAAGTAGCGACTCATCAATAGGGAGCGAATATAGTTTGCCTACCTGGTAATTACTCCTATGCTGACTCAGCTGCGCTGGGTCAGGGAGAAAAAATAACGCCATAATAATAAGCGCAGCAAATAGGCAAATTAACGCTCGGTGCAAAAGGGGTAAACGTTTAAAAATGGTTAGCATAGCCCGATTCGTTAAATAAACAGTTAAAATTCATATTTGATTAGTCTAACGGCTTTCAAATCTATTCGCTATTCAAGTACACTGTCACGATATTATTTTTTCCTGATTTTGTGGGAGCACGACATGGCGAGTTTCGAAACCGCACTGGCTGAGATTAAACGTGGTACGGATGAATTAATTCCTGAAAGTGAATTGATTGAAAAACTTAAAGAGGGACGCCCTCTACGTATTAAATTGGGTGCTGATCCAACGGCGCCTGATATCCACCTTGGTCATACGGTAATTCTAAATAAATTACGTACCTTCCAAGACCTAGGTCATGACGTAACGTTCCTTATTGGTGATTTCACCGGTATGGTTGGTGACCCTACAGGCAAAAACACGACACGTCCGCCACTGACTCGTGAAGATGTACTGCGTAATGCCGAAACCTATAAAGAGCAGGTTTTTAAGATCCTAGATCCTAAGAAGACCAAGATCGCCTTTAACTCTGAGTGGTTAGGTGAACTAGGCGCAGAAGGTATGCTTCGTCTAGCGGCTAACCAAACTGTAGCGCGTATGCTAGAGCGTGATGACTTTAAGAAACGCTATAGCAATGGTCAGCCTATCGCTATCCATGAATTTATGTACCCACTTCTTCAAGGTTATGATTCTGTTGCAATGGAAACCGATGTTGAATTAGGTGGTACGGACCAAAAGTTCAACCTACTTATGGGACGCGAACTGCAAAAGGCACACGGTCAAAAACCACAAGCTGTTTTGACTATGCCGTTATTGGTTGGTCTTGATGGTGAGAAGAAGATGTCTAAGTCTGCTCATAACTATATTGGTGTGAGCGATGTACCTACTGAGATGTTTGGTAAGATCATGTCGATCTCTGATGACCTAATGTGGAGCTACTATGAGTTGCTGTCATTCCGTCCTCTAGAAGAAATCGCACAGTTTAAGGCTGATGTTGCTAACGGTGCTAATCCTCGCGATGTGAAGATCCTACTGGCAAAAGAAATCATTGCACGCTTCCACTCAGAAGCTGATGCGGATGCGGCAGAGCAAGAGTTCATCAATCGTTTCCAGAAAGGCGCGATTCCAGATGAAATGCCTGAGTTTGAATTTGAGGTAGGACGTCCAGTAAGCAATCTGTTAAAAGAAGCTGAATTGTGTTCTTCTTCATCTGAAGCGATGCGCATGGTGAAACAAGGTGCTGCTAAGATCGATGGTGAAAAACTAACCGATAGCAAGTTTGTTCCTCAAGCGGGCACTTTCGTATTCCAGGTAGGCAAGCGTAAGTTTGCACGTATTACACTAAAATAATCCTACTTGAGTTGAGTAACCCTCAGCCATAGGAATATAAAGTGTAAGTAGTTATTAATGGGCGCCTATGGGTGCCCATTTTGTATTTATTGGCTGATAACATTTTGCTATATTACGCCCGCTGGGCTAATCCAGTAACCTTTGGAGATAACTATGAACACTACCGACCATCCTCCTAGTAGAAGGGGAGAAAAATAACCCTGTCGGTGTGACTGTTATCTGTCTCTGCCCTCAGTGGTAGGGAATTCATTTTCTATTTCTCTTCTGTTTTTCTCCTGTAAATCTAGCTGTAAATAAAGCCGATCTCAGCCTATTCGCTGGGGTGCTATGTGTTTTATTTTGATGGTCGTTACCGTGCTTTTGTACCGCTGATCGGGAGATTCGCCATGACGGTAATGAACACTACAATTGCTCACGACTTGAATTCATTTTCTCGTGAGGAGATATGTGCGGCAACCAGTGCATTCTTGCAATATGATACAAGTCAGCAGTTGGCACTGCTTCAAAAAATGCCAATCGAAGAAGCCGTAGGCATACTTAATCAGTGCTCTGTGGCTTATGTGCAAAAGATGATAAGTGAACTGGAGTTGTGTGGAGATGATGTCCGCGCACGCCACTTTGCGCATCAACTTGGTTTTATTCGTTCAGAGGCTGAGCCACATAAAGGCTATCTCTCGACTAGCGTATTAGCTCATGTACAGCAGAGAATAGGCTGGATTATAGGGTTAGCCTTGATGGGGATCGTTTCTGGACTGATTATCGCCAGTTATGAAGATACACTGAGCCAACTGGTTCTGTTGGCTATTTATATGCCAGTTATTGCTGCCGCTGGTGGCAATACCGGTACTCAGGCGGCAACCTTGGTTATTCGCGCCTTAGCCACCGGTGAGCTGAAAAAGCGCCAATGGCTATCGGTATTATGGAAAGAAAGCCGAGTTGCGCTGTGTATTGGCTTTGTGATTGCGTTAGTGATCGTTGGGCGAATACTGCTGTTTAGCGATGGCAGTACAACCGGGGGTTATGATCTTAATACCATTGCTCTTGCCGTTGCTATAGCACTTTTTATACAGGTGACTATCTCAACCACGTTGGGAGGGGTCTTACCGATAATTGCGCGTGCATTTAAGCTTGATCCTGCGGTATTGGTCAGCCCGGTATTGGCGTCTATCGTCGATATCTCTGGAATGTGGATATATTTCAGCGTGGTAAACCACTTCCTTGGTATCGCGTGATGATAGCAGGCCTTTGGCCTGCTATTTGTTTAGTAAATTGCGATAGAAGTTCTGTTCAAATACCGTAATTGCCGGTGGAATATCACTGCCTTTCTTGGGGTGATAGTTTGATACATACTCGACAAAGCTTCCCTTAATATTCCCTTTATCATCCAGTGTATAACCAACGATGTTGTGGGTACCAAAAAGAGATCCACTTTTGGCAAGGATATGGCCTTTTATTGGGTCTTTGCGCATGCTTGGTCTATGTTTTAGGGTGCCAGTTTCTCCAGCCACTGGCAGCATAGATAAGATCCCAAGCTGATGATCGTGGGTTTGTAGATATTGCAGTATCTGCATCATGGTTTTCGGCTGAATTCGGTTGTTTCGAGATAAGCCCGAACCATCATTTAATACCGCTAAACTCAGGTCTATATTCGCTTTGTCATGCAGTAGCTTCTTGAGGGCAGCAGTACCACTGGCAAAGCTACCACTCACACCAAATACCTCATGTCCTAATCTTTTGGTTATGGAATCAGCATATAGATTGTTTGAATCTCGAAGCATGATTTGTAGTAACTCGTCTATGCTGGCTGAGTGGTGTTGGGTAATAAGCTTGGCGTGTTGGTTCGTCTTTCCGCGCTGAATATGGCCAGTTATTGTGGTGCCCCAGTCAGTAAATATCTGTTTAATAACCGCCGCGACATACAGCTCAGAGGACTGCAATGCAAACTTCAAGGGTAAGGGCTTGCTTCGTGGCTGAAGACAACCACTTAATCTGTAGTGGTTATCAGGGAAGGTATTTAATTCAAGATCACAAAAGCTCTGTTGTTGCTGCTGCTTGGTAACGCTGACTACGCTACTTTGCACCCCAATTGGTTGAAAAGAGGGAACATATACGCGAGTACTGCCATTGGCGTTAGTGGTAATTGAGGCTTGTACACAATTCCCCTCGATAGATATCGCGCTAACTGGCGCGGCATAACATACACCGAGTACATCCCATGGCCAACCTACGCCTCGTGTATAGCCATCAAATATCGAGTCATCGAGCAATAAGTCACCATTAATGATTTTACCTTTTAGGGGGCTTAATAGCGTTTTGAGATCCGAGCGAAGCAGGCTCGGATCTCCAGTAAAGCGCACCACATAATTTTGTTGCTGCTTTAATAGTTGGGTATCAAAGCGAAAATCACCGCGAGGCCAATACAGCTTAGATGCAAGGGCGGTAACCAGTTTTAGGGTACTGGCAGGAGGCATCAATTGGTTAGGATTATGTGATTCAAGTTCGCTGTTATTATCCCTAACAATAATACCGACACTACTGCCTTGAGGTAGCTGAGAGTAGGGGGCAATGGATGCCATAGCGGTTTGGTATGAGAATATTCCGACAGCTAGAATGAAGAGGCGGCGCATATGCGTCCTATTGGCCGATTAAAGTGTTGTCAGTATAAACAAAAACAGTGGCCTATTGGCAGGTGTTTCGTCAACGGTTTTTATTGCTCACTGCATGCTTAGTAATAATAAGATTATTGGTCATATTTGTGTTATTTCGCTGCAATATTAGTGCAATAACCAGCTTCTATGGTGTCGGCATAACTCGCAGCCTTTTAAAGGCGAACATAAACACCGAAGGGAAGTAAGCATGAAACAGTTCGACCATGATGATGATCAGCGTCCTTTACAGCAGGAACCTGAATTTAATCGATTTATCGAAGCGGCTATGTCACGCAGAAGTTTTCTTAAAAATACGGGGGCTGCAAGTAGCGTTGCTTTCTTTGCTGCTAGTCCAATTAGTCAGGCTGTTGCAGGCTCTATGGCCAGTAAAACCGATATCATGGGCTTCGATGCTATTCCAGCCTCGACAGCGGATACGGTTGTGGTGCCTGCGGGTTATAATGCTGATGTCCTTATCTCGTGGGGTGACCCTGTTATTGATGGTGCACCTGAGTTTAGTCAGTCAAACGACTCTACGGCTCAAGAGAAGCAGTTCGGCGATAACAACGATGGGATGACATTTTTCCCTATTTCAAATGATCGAGCTGTGCTGGCTGTAAATAATGAATATGTGAATAAAGAGTATTTATACGCCCATCAAGGTGAAAATATTTCTGCTGATGATGTACGTAAAGCGCAGGCGGCTCATGGTGTGTCAGTTGTTGAACTGATCAACAAAAATGGCAAGTGGATAGTTAATCCCAAAGGAGCAGTCAATCGCCGCATCACCGCTTACACAGAAATGGAAATGACAGGTCCTGCTCGAGGGCATGCTCTTCTTAAAACGGCTAGCGACCCATCTGGAACTAAAATCCTTGGCACCATGAATAACTGTGCCAATGGACAAACTCCGTGGGGGACATATTTAACCTGTGAAGAAAACTTCAATGGATACTTTGGCTCTTCATCTAATGCTGAGCTTGGTGATAGCTATGCTCGTTATGGCCTTAAAAAACAAGATTGGGGTTATGATTGGTTTAAACACGATGAACGCTTTGATATGGCGAAACACCCCAACGAATCAAATCGCATGGGGTGGGTTGTAGAAATCGACCCAATGAATCCCAACTCAGTACCGAAAAAACGGAGCGCACTCGGTCGATTTAAGCATGAAAATGCCGCCTTAACCCTTGATGAATCTGGCCATGTAGTCGTATATATGGGCGATGATGAGCGCGGAGAGCATCTCTATAAGTTCATTTCTAAAAACAAATACGTTCCGAATTCGAGTACAAACCTAGACTTACTTGAGCAAGGAACACTTTATGTAGCGAAATTCACCGGTACCGAAGGCGAACAAACTGGGAGAGGTGAATGGCTGGAAATGACTTGGGGTAAAAATGGTCTTACTCCAGAAAATGGTTTTCCAGATGCTGCCTCTGTAATGATCTTTGCGCGTCTTGCTGCTACTCAGCTCGGTGCAACAACCATGGACCGTCCGGAATGGGTTGCTGTGCACCCACATGATAATTCCGTTTTTGCCACATTAACTAATAATAAGCACCGTGGAGTTAAAGAATCTCAAGGGCTCAATGCTGCAAATCCGCGACCAAAAAATCCTTATGGACATATCATTCGCTGGAGACCCGATAATGGTAAACATACCGCAAGCACGTTTGAATGGGATATATATGTGTTAGCTGGGAACCCAGAGGTTCACGAGTCAGGTTTAATGGCTGGCAGTGATAACATCAATAAAGATAATATGTTTAATAGCCCTGATGGAATCGATTTTGACCGTTTTGGTCGCCTTTGGATTCAAACCGATGGCAACTATAAAAACCAAGGTGAATTTGCGGGAATGGGGAACAATCAAATGCTGTGCAGTGATCCTAGTACTGGTGAAATTCGTCGCTTTCTAACGGGACCAGTAGCGAGTGAAATTACAGGGTTAACATTCTCACAAGACAATAAAACCATGTTTGTGGGGGTTCAACACCCAGGTGAGAAACTGGCTGATTCTCATTTTCCTCAAGGTGGGGATAGTATCCCTCGTTCGTCTGTTATTGCCATTACACGTAAAGATGGAGGTGTAATTGGTGCTTAACCAAGGGTAGCTTATTAAACAAACACCTGCCTATTGGCAGGTGTTTCGCTATTAAGCGGTATTGGCTATACCATTATAGGTAGTAACGAACACCCATGTTCCACATGTCATTCTCTTTTTCGTACAGATCAGAACCTAGGTCAACCTGGTAACCTGCAAAGGTAACGAACTTAGGAGTAATGTTGTACTCAGCTTGGAAAGCCATTTGGCTGTATACCGTGCCGTCTGCTACCTTGTCGCTACTTTCAACAGATTCATAGTTGATAGATAGGTTTAGGCTGTTTGCAAATGCGTATGCTGCAATAAATTCGATACCGTCAGAATCTTTAAGAGCGATGTCATTAGCGAGTACCGCATTGGTGTTGTAGTTTGACGTGCCGTGCATGTACTCATTCATAGTATAAACAGCAGCTACGTAAAGGCCGTTACCGTAAGAACCATACTTCGCAGAAAGTGCGTGAGAGGTTGCTTCTTTGGTTCCGATTACACCGTTAGTACGATCACCTGCGTTGTATGAGTAACCTACCATGAAGTCAGCAAAGTTTGCACCCACTGCCACTTGACCACGAGAGTCAAAACCACTCGTCGCATTGTCTTGCCAACCTAGGCCACCGAAGATAGATAGGTTGTCACCTAATTGGATGTCATTACGGTAAGAAACCATATTTTCCGCACGACCCGTACCTAGGGCACCGTGGTTGTCGTACAGGAAGTCGTTCGCAAATGCGATTGGCATATCAGCGATACCCGCAACGTCATAGTACGGAGACCATTGGGTGCCCGCTACAGCGCGACCAAATGTTTCGTGAGTCACGCCAATGTAACCAAGACGGGTAGTGAATGAGTTTGCACCACCATCAAGGTAGTTTAGAGACCACTCACCCTTAGCATCAGCCGTAAAGCCATTGCCTAGGTCTTGAGTGGCATTGAAGTTGATACGAGGAGAGTTAGCAATGATATCGGTGCCGCCGCTCTCGAATGCCTTGCTGTCTGAGTTATATACATCACCCGAGTTGCCTTTAGCGCTTACAGATACGTGTCCACCGATTGAGAAAGTAGAACCGTTGTCATTGTATAGTTCAACAGCATGTGTCTGTGTTCCAAATGCAGCCGCAGTAACGGCTAGCGCAATAATTTTCTTGTTCATTTCTAAATCCTAAAAGTATTGTCCATAATAGGCATAGTGATAGCCCAAACTTTTTTGAGACAACCCCTGTTATCTAGCTCCCACTAAGTTATTGTTATCTGTGGTTTTTTATTGCTTGATAAGAATTGCTCTGGAAGGAATTTTGACTCAATTTAGAACCTCTCAGGAAGTAAAATGATATAAAGCTAGGGAACTTTTTAAATACCACCCTATGAGTTAGGGTGCATATGCAATTAAAACAGTGAGTTAACGTGGTATATAAAATTATATGAATAGCAACTAGTTTGTTGTTTTTTATAAAAACGGTCAAAAAACGCACTTATAATCAATTGGTTGAATGTGATGTTGCTCACGAAGTTCACTTAAGAGGTGGGTGTTAATTTAGATGAAAAATGACGCCTTTTTGGGTACAATCCATGTAATCCAATTGATTTATACCTATTGAGCTATTTACTTAATAGGTTTTTTTGTTGTCCTATTTTTGTTTGGACATAGAGGTTAATATGCAAAAAGTACCTATGACTGTTCGTGGCGAACAGCAACTAAAAGTAGAACTTGAGCGTCTGTTGAAGCTGCGTCCACAAATTTCAGCTGCAATTGCAGAGGCTCGTGAACTCGGTGACCTTAAAGAGAACGCTGAATATCATGCAGCTCGTGAAGAGCAAGGTATCTGCGAAGCGCAAATTCGAGACATCGAATACAAGCTATCCGTGTCTCAGGTAATCGACGTAACCAAGATGGATAACTCTGGAAAGGTTATTTTTGGTACAACGGTAACCCTGATTGATGTGGATACTGAAGAACAGTTTAAGTATCAAATTGTTGGCGATGATGAAGCTGATATTAAATTAGGTCGTATCTCAGTAAGCTCTCCAATTGCTCGTGGTCTTATCGGCAAAATGGAAGGCGATGAAGTAACTATCACCACCCCTGGTGGTGTGAAAGACTTTGAAATCGACCAGGTAGAGTATCTATAAAAGAAAAAAGGCTGCGTAATGCAGCCTTTTTTGTCTCTATACTCGTATTATTTACGAGGGATCTCGATTTTGCGCGCTTGGGTTTGGCGATACAGAACAAGAGTTTTACCAATTGTTTGTACTTTCTCTGCGCCAGTTTCGCGAACGATAGCATCGATAATTAAGTTTTTCGTGTCACGATCTTCTGATGCAACTTTTACTTTAATAAGTTCATGATGATCGAGAGCGATTTCGATTTCCGCTAGAACAGCCTCTGTCAATCCATTTGCGCCCATTAGTACAACCGGCTTAAGGTTGTGTGCTAGGCCTTTTAGGTGCTGTTTTTGTTTGGTGCTTAAATTCATATCGCGGCCAAATTCTTTCGTGTAAGGGTTGAAAAATACTATTTTAGCTTCATATCTGTATGAAGACTATACCCAAGTCATTTATTAGCCTTTAATAAGGTAAATAGTGGCAAAAAACATCGTTATTTTGGGATTTTAATGAGTAAACAAAAACATTCTGCAAGTTCTGGCCGCTGGTTGAAGGAACACTTCGATGATAAATACGTGAGCGAGGCGAAGAAAAAAGGCTATCGTTCACGCGCTATCTTTAAGATTGAAGAGATTCAAGACAAAGATAGGCTCCTAAAGCCGGGTCAAACAGTCGTGGATTTGGGCGCGGCACCCGGTGGTTGGTCTCAGTACGCAACAAAAATTGTTGGGGATGAGGGGCAGGTCATAGCGTGCGACATTTTACCTATGGATTCCATAGCAGGTGTGGCATTCTTACAAGGTGATTTTCGTGACGAAGCAGTGCTAGATGCTTTGTTAGAAAGGATCCAACCAAGCATGGTTGACGTAGTAATGTCAGACATGGCACCAAATATGGCAGGCAATTTGTCTGTAGATCAACCAAGAGCTATGTATTTGGTTGAGCTTGCCCTCGATATGTGTCGACAAGTTCTAGCTCCAAATGGTAGCTTTGTAGTTAAGGTATTCCAAGGCGAAGGGTTCGACCAATACGTTAAGGAATGCAGAGACTTGTTTAAGGTTGTAAAAACTCGTAAACCAGATTCGTCGCGAGCTCGTTCGCGAGAGGTTTACATTGTTGCAACTGGCTACAAAGGCTAACATTTAACAATCTGGCTACAGTGTGTAAACTGTAGTAATCTATCTTTAATTACAATTAGTTATCGAGAGGCTTACACCTTGAGTGACATGGCAAAAAATCTAATTCTGTGGCTGGTAATAGCTGTAGTGCTAATGTCCGTTTTCCAGAGCTTTGGGCCTGGGGACAGCAACGGAAAAAGTGTGGATTACACCACATTCGTACAGGAAGTTGGTCAAGGCCAAGTTCGTGAAGCAAAAATCAACGATAAAGAAATTGTTTTTTATCGCAATGATAATTCACGTAATGTGACGTACATGCCTGTGTACGACACTAAGCTACTTGATGATCTTATCAATAAAAAAGTTAAAGTGTCTGGCACAGCACCAGAAGAACAAAGCTTACTAGGAACTATCTTTATTTCTTGGTTCCCGATGATTCTTTTGATTGGTGTGTGGATCTTCTTTATGCGTCAGATGCAAGGCGGCGGTGGCAAAGGTGCCATGTCGTTTGGTAAATCTAAAGCACGTATGATGAGTGAAGAGCAGATCAAAACGCTATTCTCTGATGTGGCTGGCTGTGATGAAGCCAAAGAAGACGTTAAAGAGCTCGTGGATTACTTACGTGATCCAAGCCGATTCCAGAAACTGGGCGGTAAGATCCCAACGGGTGTCTTGCTAGTCGGTCCTCCTGGTACAGGTAAAACTCTACTTGCGAAGGCGATTGCTGGTGAGGCTAAAGTTCCGTTCTTTACTATCTCTGGTTCTGATTTCGTAGAAATGTTCGTCGGTGTTGGTGCATCTCGTGTGCGTGACATGTTCGAGCAAGCGAAGAAAGCAGCGCCTTGTATCATCTTCATCGATGAGATCGATGCCGTAGGTCGCCAGCGTGGCGCAGGTGTTGGTGGTGGTCACGATGAGCGTGAGCAAACGTTGAACCAAATGTTGGTAGAGATGGATGGTTTTGAGGGTAACGAGGGTATTATCGTTATCGCTGCAACTAACCGTCCAGACGTATTGGACCCTGCATTACTTCGTCCTGGTCGTTTTGACCGTCAGGTAGTGGTTGGTCTTCCGGATGTACGTGGTCGTGAGCAGATCCTGAAAGTACACATGCGCAAGGTTCCCCTTGCTAGCGATGTAGAGCCATCTTTGATTGCTCGTGGTACTCCAGGTTTCTCTGGTGCAGACCTTGCTAACCTTGTAAACGAAGCAGCACTATTCGCGGCTCGTGGTAACAAGCGCAACGTTGCTATGGCTGAGTTTGAGCAAGCAAAAGACAAGATCATGATGGGTGCAGAACGTCGCTCTATGGTAATGACTGATGACATTAAAGAGTCAACGGCTTACCACGAAGCAGGCCACGCAATCATTGGTCGCTTGGTTCCTGAGCACGATCCTGTGTACAAGGTATCGATTATTCCACGCGGCCGTGCGCTGGGTGTGACTATGTACCTACCAGAGCAAGATCGCGTCAGCATGAACCGTCGTCACCTTGAGTCGATGATCTCAAGCCTATACGGTGGTCGTCTAGCTGAAGAGCTTATCTACGGTAAAGAGCGTGTATCTACTGGTGCATCAAATGATATCGAACGTGCGACTGATATCGCTCGTAAGATGGTGACTCAGTGGGGCTTCTCTGAGAAGCTAGGTCCTCTTCTTTATGCAGAAGAAGAAGGCGAAGTATTCTTGGGTCGTAGCGTAACTCAGACTAAACACATGTCTGATGATACCGCTAAGCTGATTGATGATGAGATTCGTCAAATCATCGACCGCAACTATGCTCGTGCTCGTCAGATCCTTGAAGAGAACATGGATATCATGCATACCATGAAAGATGCACTGATGAAGTACGAAACCATTGATGCAGGTCAGATTGATGACCTAATGGAACGCCATGACGTGATTCGTGAGCCAGCTGGATGGGGTGAACAAAGTCAGCCTGTTGAGCAGCCAAAAGCGGAAGCTGCGCCAGAAGCTAAGTCAGATACAGAAGCTGAATCAAAAGCAGATGTAGAAGCGACTAAACCAGAAAAAACGGACAAAGAGTCCGAATAATCAATAGTTAATAACAAACCCCGAGTTCGCTCGGGGTTTTTCTGTTTATACCTTTCAAAATTATGATACTAACCAATAATTCAAAACATTTAGATCTAACCACACCTCAGGTGATGGGCATCCTAAATGTCACTCCAGATTCATTTTCTGATGGTGGTCAATTCGATGGTATTGATAACGCTATCGAACACGCGGTGCAGATGATATCTCATGGTGCAACCATTATAGATATCGGCGGTGAATCAACACGCCCTGGAGCCCCAGACGTTAGTTTAGAAGATGAGCTACAACGCGTTATTCCAGTTATTAAGGCATTGCGCAGTCAGTCTGATGTATGGATATCAATTGATACCAGTAAAGCTGAGGTCATGCGTCAAGCTGCACTGGCAGGAGCTGATATCATTAATGATGTGCGAGCTCTTCAAGAGCCAAACGCACTTCAAGCCGCGGCTGAAAGTGGTCTACCTATATGTCTTATGCATATGCAAGGTCAGCCACGTACGATGCAAGCTAACCCTCGCTATGATGATCTTGTACATGACATCGGCGAGTTTTTAAAGCAGCGCATAGCGGCATGTGCAAAAGCGGGGATTGATAAGGATAAGCTTATTCTTGACCCAGGCTTTGGCTTTGGTAAAACCTTACAGCACAATTATCAGTTACTTGAACAACTGGATAAGTTACACCAATTTGGTTTGCCTATTTTGGCGGGCATGTCGCGTAAATCCATGGTATTTAAACTATTGGATAAAACAGCGACGCAAGCAGTTGCAGGTAGCATTGCTTGTGCTGTTATTGCCGTACAAAAGGGTGCACAGATTATTCGTGTGCATGATGTAGAGCAAACCGTAGATGCGATAAAAGTTCTAAACTTTATCCAACAATTAAAATAATACTAGGTAATATTATGTCGAAGAGACGTTATTTTGGCACCGATGGTGTCCGAGGCAAGGTTGGTCAATACCCTATAACTCCTGATTTTGTTTTAAAATTAGGCTGGGCTGCGGGTCGCGTACTTGCTAAGCAAGGCACCAAAAAAGTCATTATTGGCAAGGATACTCGTATCTCTGGCTATATGCTTGAATCTGCACTAGAAGCAGGATTAGCCGCGGCAGGTCTAAAAGCGACCTTTACCGGACCTATGCCAACACCTGCTGTTGCATACCTGACCCAAACCTTTCGTGCAGAAGCGGGTATCGTGATCTCAGCCTCTCATAACCCGTATTATGATAACGGCATTAAATTCTTTTCATCTGAAGGTACCAAGCTAGCCGATGATATCGAACTGGCGATAGAAGCTGAGCTAGACAAAGATATCGAGTGTGTTGAATCGGCTCTACTGGGTAAGGCATCTCGCTTAAAAGATGCGGCAGGTCGTTACATTGAATTTTGTAAGAGCACCTTCCCTCATCACCAAAATCTATCTAAGTTGAAAATTGTTGTAGATTGCGCCAATGGCGCTACCTATCACATTGCACCAAATGTGTTTAAAGAGCTTGGTGCAGAGCTGATAGTTATGGGCTGCGAACCTAATGGTTTGAACATCAATGAGAAAGTGGGTGCTACCGATGTACGCGCATTGCAAGCCCGCGTAGTCGAAGAAAAAGCTGACCTTGGTTTAGCATTTGATGGCGATGGTGACCGCATCATTATGGTTGACCATAAAGGTAATAAGGTCGATGGTGACCAAATTGCTTATATTATTGCGCGCGATGCACTTCGTCGTGGTGAATTGAAAGGGGGGGTTGTTGGCACGCTAATGACTAACCTAGGCATGGAAAATGGCCTGAAACAGCTGGGAATACCATTCTCTCGTGCTGCGGTCGGTGACCGTTATGTGATGGAGCAACTGCAACAGAAAGGTTGGATGATTGGGGCTGAAAACTCAGGTCACGTCATCTTGCTTGATAAGGTAACAACTGGGGATGCTATCGTCGCTGCGCTACAAGTATTAGCCTCTATTGTTGATAGTGATATGAGCCTATATGACCTGTCTCAAGGTATGTCACTTTACCCACAAGAGTTAGTGAATGTACGCTTTAGCGGTAACACTAACCCGATGGAGCTCGATGTAGTTAAACAAGCCGTAATAGATGCAGAAACTGAGCTTGGCGATAAAGGTCGAGTGTTATTACGTAAATCTGGTACCGAGCCACTAATTCGAGTTATGGTTGAAGGTGAAGATGGAGAGTTAGTGCTTAAGCTAGCGAACGGCATTGCTGACGTAGTTAAGCAGTACTGCTAAAAAAAATGGTCACCAAAGGTGACCATTTTTATACAAATCTAATATAAACCAAGAGCGCGCAAGCGACTTGGCTTTTATATTGGGTTAATTATTTAAGCATAGCTTCATTCGAGTTTTCACGAATGTGCTTAAGAATAGATTTAACGCCACGTGCACTAGAAGCAACGATATTACCTGATTTTAGGTAGTCAGTGCCGCCAGAGAAGTCAGTTAGAATAACACCTGCTTCACGAGCAATAAGTTCGCCCGCAGCTATTTCCCACGGTTTAAGGCCAAGCTCAAAGTAGCCATCAACGCGATTAGCTGCAAGGTAGCAAAGGTTAAGCGACGCAGAACCAGTACGACGGATGTCAGAAGCTTCCACAAATAGAGCACTTAGAATTTTAAAGTAAGATTCAGAGTGTTGCTTATGTTTGTGAGGGAAACCAGTCGCAAGTAGAGTACCTTGAAGGTCTTTTAGTTGCTTAACGCGGACACGAGAGTTGTTAAGCTGAGCGCCTGAACCACGTTGTGCTGTGAACAGGTCGTTTTGCATTGGGTCATAAACACAAGCAACTTCTGTTTTACCATTAATGCGAACTGCAATTGAAACAGCGAAGTGTGGTATGCCTCTAGCGAAGTTTGCTGTGCCATCCAGTGGGTCAATGATCCATTGTACAGCGTCGTCTTTGCCTTGTTGTAGGCCAGACTCTTCTGCAATGATGCTGTGATCAGGGTAAGAAGCTTTAATCGTTTCAATGATTAAATATTCTGCTTCTTTATCTACGTTGGTCACTATGTCATTAGTGCCCTTTAGAGATGATTCGATTTTGTCAGCGTTTTCTAGAGATTTAGCAATATGATTGCCTGCTTTTCGCGCAGCGCGAATCGCAATATTCAGCATAGGATGCATATTTATATACCCAACGGATGTTAAAGAACTAAAGCGAGGCGGAGTATAAGCAAGAATGACGCAAAATGGAAGTGGTTATTTTTTATTCGAATTAATTTTAGTGTTGCTTTAAAGAGCCGATGTATTTTGTTTCCCCTGCGGGAAATGGGTTGTGTTACCATTCTGTTGATTTAATTTTGCAAGGAAAACATGATGCTAAACCAAGTCAAAGTTGTACTGGTCGGTACCTCTCATCCCGGAAATATTGGCTCAGCGGCAAGGGCAATGAAAGTGATGGGGCTTCACCAGCTGGTATTGGTTGACCCACAATGTGACGTCGATGAACAAAGCATGGCTTTAGCCGCCGGTGCTAATGATGTGGTGAAAAGCGCTAAGGTCTATCCAACCCTTGAGGCTGCCGTTGCGGATTGTGTATTAGTTGTCGGCTCTAGTGCACGCTCACGAACTTTAGATTGGCCAATGCTAGAACCACGAGAGTGCGGAGCAAAATTTGTAGAAAATGGACAAAGTGCTCCGGTGGCCTTGGTGTTTGGTCGTGAGCGTACTGGTTTGAGTAACGAGGAGCTTCAGATTTGCCAATATCATGTCAGTATCCCAGCAAATCCAGAGTACAGCTCATTGAATCTTGCGATGGCAGTACAAACATTGACCTATGAAATACGTATGGCATTTCTCGATCATCAACAATCTGCTTTCCCTGAAGCGACACAGATCGAATATTCGCGACATAGTGAACTGGAAATGTTCTATCAGCACCTTGAAAAAGTACTAACCAATACCCAGTTTATCTCTAAGGACAAACCAAGCCAGGTTATGAGTAAGCTAAAGCGCTTATTTAGCCGAGCTAGGCCTGAGGCACAAGAGCTCAATATATTGAGAGGGGTTTTATCCTCAATTGATAAGTCAGTTTCGCGTAAATAATAACCATGTAATAGTAATGGTTAAATACCTGACTAAATCACTCAAATAAATACTTGACCGTTTTTGTCGGGTATGGGAGACTTTCCCTATTCTAGAAATCGGAAAGAGTGTGATATGAAGCTTACATCCAAAGGAAGATATGCCGTTACAGCTATGCTTGATGTGGCGCTGCATTCTCAGACGGGCCCAGTGCCACTGGCTGATATCTCTGAGCGTCAAGGTATATCTCTTTCCTATTTGGAACAACTGTTTTCCAAACTGCGTAAGGCAGGTCTGGTTGCGAGTGTTCGTGGTCCTGGTGGGGGATATAATCTTGGCAAAGTAGCCGATGATATTGCTATCGGAACCATTATCTCTGCTGTTGATGAATCAGTAGAGGCAACTCGTTGTAATGGAAAAGCAGATTGTCAGGGAGGTTCGCGCTGTTTAACTCATACCTTATGGCGTGATCTTAGCTCCCGAATCAGTAGTTTTTTAAACAATATCTCTCTTGGTGAGTTGATGTTGGATAACGAAGTTTTAGAAATTTCTGGGCGTCAAGATATGGAGCTTTCGGTTCACAATACCCCAAGTTCAATCACTGAGAAAATTAGTATCAACGTCCGCTCATAGAGCAACAGTTTTACTTGGAGTAAATAAATGAAACTGCCTATTTATTTAGACTATTCAGCGACTTGTCCTGTAGATGAGCGTGTCGCACAAAAGCTAGTCCAATTTCTGACTATGGACGGCACATTTGGTAATCCGGCATCGCGATCGCACCGTTTTGGTTGGCAAGCAGAAGAAGCCGTTGATACGGCTCGTGAACAGATTGCCGATCTTCTCAATGCCGATCCTCGCGAGATCGTATTTACTTCAGGTGCAACTGAATCTGACAACCTTGCAATTAAAGGTGCAGCTAACTTCTACTCGAAGCGCGGTAAGCACGTAATTACAAGCAAAACTGAACACAAAGCAGTACTTGACCCATGTCGTCAATTAGAGCGTGATGGCTTTGAGGTGACTTACCTTGAACCAGAAGCAAACGGCCTTATCGACCTCAACAAGCTAAAAGATGCAATGCGTGAAGACACGGTATTAGTTTCTATTATGCATGTAAATAATGAGATCGGTGTTATTCAAGACATTAACTCTATCGGTGAGTTATGCCGTGAACGCAAGATTATATTCCATGTCGATGCAGCTCAATCAGCAGGTAAACTGCCTATTGATGTACAAGAAACTAAGGTTGACCTTATGTCTTTGTCTGCACACAAGGTATATGGTCCGAAAGGTATTGGCGCACTATATGTTCGCCGTAAACCACGCATTCGCTTAGAAGCGCAAATGCACGGTGGTGGTCATGAGCGTGGTTTCCGCTCTGGTACTCTACCTACTCATCAAATCGTGGGTATGGGTGAAGCGTTCCGTGTCGCTAAATTAGATATGGAAAAAGATTATCAGCATGCTCTTAGCCTGCGTAATCGCCTATTAGATAAGTTAAAAGGCTTAGAAGAGCTCACAATTAATGGTGACCTAGAGCAACGTGTTCCTCATAACCTAAACGTAAGCTTCGCTTTTGTTGAGGGTGAATCACTGCTTATGGCATTAAAAGACCTTGCGGTATCTTCAGGTTCAGCATGTACTTCGGCAAGCTTGGAACCATCATATGTATTGCGCGCACTCGGTCTAAATGACGAACTAGCACATAGCTCAGTGCGCTTCTCATTTGGTCGTCACACCACTGAAGAAGAAATAGATTACGCTGCACAGCAAATCTGTGAAGCAGTAACAAAACTACGCGAAATGTCCCCATTATGGGATATGTTCAAAGAAGGGATTGATCTGGACACCGTTGAGTGGGCACATCACTAATTCCACGGATGTGGACAATTAGAGGAATTTATTATGGCTTACAGTGAAAAAGTAATTGATCACTATGAAAATCCGCGCAATGTAGGAGCTTTTGATAAAGAAGATCCAGCGGTAGGTAGTGGTATGGTTGGTGCACCTGCGTGCGGCGACGTAATGAAACTTCAAATCAAGGTGACACCAGAAGGTATCATTGAAGATGCGAAATTCAAAACCTACGGTTGTGGTAGTGCTATTGCCTCAAGCTCACTAGTAACTGAGTGGGTTAAAGGTAAAACGGTTGATGAAGCTGCCGCTATCAAAAACTCTGAAATTGCAGAAGAGTTAGAATTGCCACCAGTGAAAATTCACTGCTCTATCCTTGCTGAAGACGCAATTAAAGCTGCAGTAACAGATTACAAAAAGAAACATCAAGAATAATAGTTGGGGAGCGTGCTCCCCAGTTTAAAGAAAAAAGGTTGTAGTATGGCCATCACAATGACACAAACCGCAGCGGATCGCGTACAGGCATTCATGTCTAGCCGAGGAAAAGGAATTGGCTTGCGCTTAGGTGTAAAAACCACAGGCTGTTCAGGTATGGCTTATGTGCTTGAATTCGTAGACGAACTAAACGAAGAAGATACGGTTTTTGAGCAAAAAGGCGTAAAAGTAATTATCGATGCCAAGAGCCTAGTTTATCTTGATGGTACAGAGCTTGATTATGTAAAAGAAGGCTTGAATGAAGGTTTCGAATTCAATAACCCTAACGCGAAAAGCGAATGTGGTTGTGGCGAAAGCTTCAATGTCTAATCAAATTTAAGAGTAGGGAAGTGTAAGCTTCCCTACTTTTGTATTTCGATACAGAGAATCCAGATGAATCATTTTGAACTATTTGGGCTACCAACGCAGTTTGAGCTCGATGGTAGCCTTCTTTCTTCTCAATTCCGCGAACTTCAACGTCGTTTTCACCCTGATAACTTCGCTACGGCTTCAGAGCGAGACCGCTTAATGTCGGTGCAAAAAGCGGCCAATATTAACGATGCTTATCAAATTCTAAAGAACCCTATTCAGCGCGCAGAATACCTATTGCTACAAAACGGCGTCGATATTCGAGCAGAGCAGCAAACCCTTCAAGATCCGATGTTTCTAATGCAACAAATGGAGCTGCGAGAAGAGCTAGAAGAAATAGAGACAGCTCACGATGCTGAGAGTTTGTTATTTGATTTTTCAGATAAAGTATCGACAATGCATAAGCAGCAGTTGCAACAAGTTCAGCAACAACTACAGCAGTCGGACTGGGAACAAGCCGCCGATAGCGTTAGAAAATTAAAGTTTATTGATAAGCTAAATGTAGAGATTGAGCGCCTCGAAGACCGTTTGATGGGCTAGTCGCTTAATAAAAGGAAACACATGTCATTACTTCAAATAGCAGAGCCGGGTCAAAGCTCTGCACCTCACGAGCATAAGCTGGCTGCCGGTATTGATCTGGGAACCACAAACTCTCTTGTGGCGACGGTTCGTAGCGGAGAAGCTAACACGTTAAGTGATGAGCAAGGGCGTACAATTTTGCCTTCTGCTGTTCATTATCAGCAACAACAGACCCAAGTGGGTTATCCTGCTTTAGAGCTTGCTGAGTCTGATCCTGCAAACACTATTATCTCAGTTAAGCGCCTGTTAGGTCGCTCAGCAACAGATGTACAGCAGCGTTTCCCTAACCTGCCTTATAAGCTTGGGATTAGCGACAATGGTCTTCCGCTGCTTGGTACTCCACAAGGGGATAAAAACCCGATTGAGGTTTCAGCCGATATCTTAAAGTCACTTTCAGAGCGCGCGCAACAAAGCCTTGGTGGTGAGTTGACAGGTGTCGTTATTACCGTACCTGCCTACTTTGATGATGCGCAGCGTGCAGGGACTAAAGATGCAGCTACTCTAGCGGGTCTAACCGTATTACGCTTGCTCAATGAACCGACAGCGGCAGCAATTGCATACGGTCTTGATTCGGGGCAAGAGGGTATTATTGCAGTCTATGACTTAGGTGGTGGTACCTTTGATATCTCAATATTACGCTTATCACGTGGCGTATTTGAGGTGCTATCGACCGGTGGTGACTCTTCTTTAGGCGGTGATGACTTTGATCACCTATTAGCTGAATACCTACAAAAACAGATCGGATTAGACTCATTAACTGCGCAGCAGAGCCGTATTTTACTCAATGCCGCGACCAAAACTAAGATAGCCCTTTCTAACCAAGACGTTGCGCAAGTATCGGTATTGGATTGGCAAGGTGAGGTGTCTCGCAGTGAGCTTGAACAGCTAATTCAGCCGCTGATTAAGCGTACCTTGATGTCTTGTCGACGCGCAGTAAAAGATGCAGAGATCGAGAAACAAGACGTATTAGAAGTGGTGATGGTTGGTGGCTCCACCCGAACCCCGCTAGTTCGCAATATGGTTGGTGAGTTCTTTGGACGCACCCCACTTACCAGCATTAACCCAGATGAAGTTGTGGCGATCGGCGCGGCAATTCAAGCCGATATCTTAGCCGGCAATAAGCCTGATTCAGAGATGTTACTGCTAGATGTCATTCCGCTATCTTTGGGAATCGAAACTATGGGCGGCTTGGTTGAAAAAATCATCCCTCGTAATACCACAATTCCTGTAGCAAGGGCGCAAGAGTTCACCACTTTTAAAGATGGTCAAACCGCGATGTCAGTGCATACAGTGCAAGGTGAGCGTGAGATGGTAGAAGACTGCCGCTCATTAGCTAAGTTTGCCTTAAAGGGGATTCCACCGATGGCCGCTGGTGCTGCTCATATTCGAGTAACGTATCAAGTAGATGCAGATGGTTTATTGTCGGTAAGCGCAATGGAGAAGAGCACTGGTATAAACGCTGAGATCCAGGTTAAGCCTTCATATGGTTTAAGTGATGACGAAGTTGCTAATATGCTGAAAGAGTCAATGACTTACGCTAAAGATGACATGCAAGCTCGCGCATTGGCTGAGCAGCGTGTAGAGGCTGACCGGGTTATCGAAGGCTTAATTGCCGCCATGCACAGTGATGGTGATGAGTTGCTATCGGATCCAGAACGTGCAGAGCTGCTGCAAGCCGTTGAGTCTTTGATCCAATTGCGTAACCAACAAGATGCTGATGCAATTGAAGAAGGCATCAAGCAAACCGACAAAGCAAGCCAAGAGTTTGCATCTCGTCGTATGGATAAATCAATTCGCCAGGCATTGTCCGGGCAATCAGTCGATGATATTTAGAGAAGATATTAATTATGCCTAAGATAGTTGTATTGCCACACGATGATCTATGCCCTGATGGTGCTGTGTTTGAAGCGCAAGCAGGTGAAACTGTACTGGATGTAGCACTTAAAAACGGTATTGGTATTGAGCATGCATGTGAAAAGTCATGTGCTTGTACTACCTGTCATGTTGTTATTCGTGAAGGCTTCGATTCACTTGAAGAGAGTGAAGAGCTAGAAGATGATATGCTAGATAAAGCATGGGGATTAGAGCCTGAATCGCGCTTAGGCTGTCAAGCAAAGGTAGCGGATCAAGACCTAGTGGTAGAGATCCCGAAATACACCCTTAATCATGCAGCAGAAGATCACTAAACAAGGAGTATAGCGTCATGAAATGGATTGATAGTCGTGACATTGCCATAGAGTTGATTGAGCAGTTTCCTGAGCTGGACCCTAAGACTGTTCGCTTCACCGATTTGCAAGAGTGGGTTATCGCCCTTGAAGGGTTTGAAGATGAGCCCAATCACTGCAATGAAAAAATTCTAGAGGCTATTATTTTATGCTGGATGGATGAAATCGATTAAATAGATTGAACTTTGGCCGTCAATATTGAGTCACAAAGTCAATGGACTCTAAATGTTCATCCAATAGTATTTATATGATGAAGGTCGGGCTTTTATGCCCGATTTTTGTGCTTTTGAAAGCAGTCTATGCATAATGTCTTAAATAAAAGCATTAGATAGGTTATATCTAGATAAGCTCGTTGACCGAGTTTAATACAGTAATAAAAGTAGAAGGCAAGGAGAGGTTATGTCTACAATGCAAATAAAATTAACTACAGAGCAAGCCCCATCTCAATGGGGAGAGAATGCAATTCTTTCCTTCAACGGTGACAGCGCTACAATCCATATTGGCAAAGGCCATGATCAAGGTGCGATTCAAAAAGCAGCTCGTAAACTCGATACCCAAGGCATCAAAAACGTATCATTAACTGGCGAAGGCTGGGGATTAGAAGAAGTCTGGTCTTTCCATCAGGGTTATCGCAATGCCAAGAAAAACAATGAAATGGTTTGGGATACGCTAGCCGAAGCCGATCAAGCTGAACTTGAAGGTCGTATTAAGGTTTCAAACTGGACCCGCGATATTATCAATAAGAGTGCTGAAGAAGTCGCACCTCGTCAACTGGCGACGATGGCAGGTGAGTTTATTAAATCTCTAGCTCCACAGCACGTTACCTATCGCATCGTTAAGGACAAAGACCTCCTAACCGAAGGTTGGGAAGGTATTTATGCGGTTGGTCGTGGTTCGGAGCGTACTTCGGCAATGCTACAGCTAGACTTCAACCCAACTGGCGATCCTGAAGCACCAATCATGGCGTGCTTAGTTGGTAAAGGTATTACCTTTGATTCAGGCGGTTATAGCATTAAGGGCTCAGCCTTTATGACGGCAATGAAATCCGACATGGGTGGCTCAAGTACCATTACTGGTGGCCTAGGTCTTGCTATTTTACGTGGCTTAAATAAGCGCGTGAAGCTGATTCTATGCTGCGCTGAAAATATGATTTCTGGTCGTGCACTGAAGCTAGGTGACGTGATTACTTATAAGAACGGCAAAACCGTAGAAGTAATGAACACCGATGCCGAGGGTCGCCTGGTCCTTGCTGATGGCCTTATTTATGCAAGTGAGCAAAATCCTGAGCTGATCATTGATTGTGCAACCCTTACAGGTGCGGCTAAAAATGCATTAGGTAACGACTACCATGCTCTATTTAGCTTCGATGATGCCCTAGCAGAGCAAGCGTTAGCGTGTGCGCAGCAAGAGCGTGAAGGTCTATGGCAATTGCCGTTGGCTGACTTCCATCGCGGAATGCTACCGTCAAACTTTGCTGACCTTTCAAATATATCGTCTGGGGATTACTCTCCAGGTGCATCAACTGCAGCTGCTTTCTTGTCTTACTTTGTTGAAGATTATAAACAAGGTTGGTTGCACTTCGATTGTGCGGCAACCTACCGTAAATCAGCCACGGCAAAATGGCCTGCTGGTGCAACGGGGAGCGGCATTCGCACCCTAGCTAATCTACTTATTAATCAATAAACATCCAGCATGTGATCTCAGGCTTCGTAATGAAGCCTGTTTTTTGAGATAACTATAACGGTAATAATAATAAGACGAATAAGGATATATCATGGCTCTAGAACGAACGTTTTCCATCATTAAACCTGACGCGGTAAAACGCAATTTGATTGGTGCTATCTACCAACGTATCGAAGCGGCAGGATTACGTGTAGTGGGTGCTAAAATGGTACAGTTAGACGAAGCACAAGCAAGTGGCTTCTATGCTGAGCATGAAGGCAAACCATTCTTTGATTCACTAAAAGAATTTATGATGTCTGGTCCGGTTATGGTTCAGGTATTAGAGGGTGAAGATGCCATTGCTCGTTATCGAGAGCTGATGGGGAAAACGAATCCAGAAGAGGCAGCTTGTGGTACGATTCGTTCTGATTATGCTTTGAGTTTACGCTATAACTCAGTACATGGCTCTGATAGCCCTACATCGGCTGCGCGTGAGATTGAATTCTTTTTCCCTTCCTCTGAAATTCACGCTAGACCATAAAATAGCCTTGCCTAAAATAATCGCGGTCGGAGTTTATCTACCCGCGATTTTTAAACTCTATCTCGTCACTTCATAGACCTTGATCACATACTACTTGTTGAAACTGTGCAAAGCCTGTACAATTCGCGCCCCAGATTTGTTGTTTGTCGTTGAGAGGCTCCATGACCAAAACTAAAGTTAATCTACTTGATTTTGACCGCCAAGGGTTGCGTACCTATTTTGCTGAAGAGCTTGGTGAAAAGGCATTTCGTGCCGATCAATTAATGAAGTGGATGTATCACTTTGGTGTCGATGACTTCGACAAAATGAGCAACATAAACAAGAAGTTGCGCGAGAAGCTTCAACGCTTAACTGAGATTAAAGCACCCGCTGTTTCAGATGCTCAATACTCAAGTGACGGCACAATCAAATGGGCAATGCGTGTTGGCGATCAAGATGTTGAAACGGTTTATATCCCTGATGGTGACCGTGCGACGCTATGTGTTTCTTCACAGGTAGGTTGTGCCTTAGAGTGTAAATTCTGCTCAACAGGGCAACAAGGGTTTAACCGTAACCTACGCGTTTCAGAGATTGCAGGTCAGATTTGGCGTGCAGCTCGCGAGATCGGTTTAGAAAAAGAAACCGGTCGTCGTCCGATTACAAACGTTGTAATGATGGGAATGGGAGAGCCGTTGCTGAATATGAAGAACCTGATCCCGTCATTGAACCTAATGCTCGATGACCTTGGTTTTGGTCTTTCTAAACGTCGCGTAACGGTATCAACTTCAGGTGTTGTATCTGGCCTTGATCAAATGACAGGCAATATTGATGTGGCACTGGCTATCTCATTGCATGCACCGACCGATGAGCTGCGCCGTCAGATTATGCCAATCAATGACCGTTGGAATATCGAAGAATTCTTGTCTTCAGTGCGTCGTTATATTGCATCCTCTAATGCTAACCGTGGGCGAGTGACAGTTGAGTATATCTTGCTTGATCATGTCAATGACGATATGGAACATGCGAGACAACTCGCAGAACTGCTAAAAGACACTCCAGCAAAGATCAATTTAATACCATTTAATCCGTATCCTGGTTCACCTTATAAGAAGCCGAGCAATTCGCGTATTGATCGCTTTATGAAAACCCTGATGCAATACGAATATACGGTGACGTTACGTAAGACTCGCGGCGACGATATTGACGCAGCATGTGGTCAATTGGTTGGTGATGTAATTGACCGTACCAAGCGTACCCAGAAAGCGCGCACTGAAGAAACCTCTCAAGGTGATATTCCAGTCAAAACTCTGTAATTAGAGTATCCCCTTAAAAGAGTGACAAGCTTCTTCAGCGCAATGTTGGAGAAGCATATGTTTAAAGCATTGATCACACTTTTTTATCTCAGTCTCTGCCTTGGCTGTGTTACAGTAAAAAGCGCAGATGATAAAACCAAATTTGCCCCTCTGGCCGCGGCCAATGCACGCATTGAGCTTGGACTAAGTTACTTACAACTTGGTGATACTGTCAGAGCAAAGCAAAATTTCGATATTGCACACCAGTATGCACCGAAATATGTTCGTTCCTCCTCTGCATTAGCCTATTATTATCAATATGTTTCTCAGGTAAAGCTGGCTGAAGATTGGTACAGACGAGCTTTAGATCTTTCTCCAGATAATGGCAACTTATTAAATGATTTCGGCGTGTTTTTATGCCGCCAGCACCGCTATAAACAAGCGTTGCAAAAATTTGAGCAAGCGATACAACAGAGCGACTATATATTGGTCGCAGCGAGTTATGAGAACTCGGGCCTCTGTGCATTACAAGCAGGGCAATGGCATCAGGCTGAGGCTTATTTTATTAAGTCTCTTGAGTTTCAACCTAACCGCTATCGCAGTGATATCGAGTTAGTAAAACTTAATATTCGATTTGGCCAAGCTCAGTTAGCACAGCAAAGACTTAATAGAATTCATATTCGGGTAGGAGTAACACCAGAGGTAGAGTTACTGCAGAAAGAACTGCAGGGCTTACAATAACTCTGTTATTACTTTTATTTTAAACAAAAGTTTAAATTTATAATGACCACAGATTCAGCAAATACAGACACAGAAAAGACAGATGAAACCCCAAAGATTATGCTTGGGGAAATCTTAAAAACTAAGCGAGAATCTCTAGGCCTTTCAACTCGTGAAGTCGGGGATAGACTGCGCCTCAGAGTTGCAATAATTGATAGCATAGAGGCGAATGACTTTCATAAGGGACAAGTTCATACCTTTACCCGTGGTTATATTCGATCTTATGCCAAGCTAGTTGGTGTCGATGAGAAATCAGTATTAGATATCTTTGATAGCCTTAAGCTTTCAGCTTCTTGTGAAGAAGAGATGCAAAGCTTCTCTCAAAAAACCCAGAAGAAGAAACACGACAATCGCATCATGAAACTCACTTGGGGTATCTTTGCGGTAATCGTGGGTATTTCTGCAATCTGGTGGTGGCAGAACGAACAAAACGTAGATGTGGTTGCTGAACAGCCTGCACAACAAGAGGTGCAGCAACTTGATTCAACGCCTGCTGAACCTGAAGTGACAGATGAAGCCATAGCAACGGAAACCGGGTCTGCGTCAGAAGACCTTACATCCGTATCCGCTGCTGATTCTAGTTTAGCGATTGAAAAACCGACCCAATTGCCAGCCGTAATACCACCTGCAATCTCAATGAGCTTTAAAGCGGACTGCTGGATCAAGGTATCAGATGCCCAAGGTAAAACCCTACATATGGGAGTGAAGAAATCAGGAGACTCATTAAAGCTTGAAGGGCAAGGACCATTTAAGTTTGTTGTTGGAGCGCCTGAGGCCGTATCACTATCAATTTCGGGTGAACCATTCGATCTTTCTGGGTATACTGCGGGTAAAGTAGCACGTTTTACTGCAGAGTAACTATGCATCACGAATCTCCTATTAAGCGTCGTCCATCGACGCGTATTTATGTTGGCGATGTACCAATCGGCGATGGTGCGCCAATTGCCGTACAGTCAATGACCAACACCCGCACCACAGACGTGGCAGCGACCGTGGCACAGATCCAGGCCTTAGAGAAGGTTGGAGCGGATATTGTGCGCGTGTCAGTACCGACTATGGATGCGGCTGAAGCCTTTAAGCAGATTAAGCAACAAGTCAAAATCCCGCTGATTGCAGATATTCACTTTGACTATCGTATCGCCTTAAAAGTGGCTGAATACGGTGTAGATTGTCTGCGAATCAATCCGGGGAATATTGGCAACGAAGAGCGTATTCGCTCGGTTGTTGATTGCGCTCGCGATAAGAATATTCCAATTCGCATTGGTGTTAATGGCGGCTCATTAGAGAAAGACATTCAGGTTAAATATCGTGAACCAACCGCAGAGGCGCTGATTGAATCAGCAATGCGTCATGTTGATATCTTAGATCGCCTTAACTTCGATCAATTTAAGGTCAGCGTTAAGGCATCGGATGTCTTTTTAGCTGTTGAGTCTTATCGCTTATTAGCCAATAAAATCGATCAACCTTTACACCTTGGTATTACGGAAGCTGGTGGT
The DNA here is from genome assembly GCF_024346875.1 of Vibrio gallicus. Classification (NCBI taxonomy): domain Bacteria; kingdom Pseudomonadati; phylum Pseudomonadota; class Gammaproteobacteria; order Vibrionales; family Vibrionaceae; genus Vibrio; species Vibrio gallicus. The sequence continues at coordinate 1,926,751 of NZ_AP024871.1, read as the reverse complement.
GCTAGAGCTGGTGCGGTTAAGTCTTCTGTTGGCTTAGGCATGCTGCTGTCTGAGGGCATTGGTGATACTTTGCGTATTTCTCTTGCTGCTAATCCAGTTGAAGAGATAAAGGTTGGCTTTGATATTTTAAAATCGCTGCGTATTCGTTCGCGTGGTATTAATTTCATCGCTTGTCCTACGTGTTCGCGACAAGAGTTTGATGTTATTGGTACTGTCAATGCGCTAGAAGAGCGCCTTGAGGATATTACAACCCCAATGGATGTCTCTATTATTGGTTGCGTTGTTAATGGACCGGGTGAAGCAGAAGCATCACATATGGGCGTTGCTGGTGGTAATAAAAAGAGTGCTTTTTATCTTGATGGCAAACGCCAGAAAGAGCGCTTTGATAATCAGCAAATGATCGAGCAACTAGAAGCGAAAATCCGTGCTAAAGCAAGTCTACTAGACCCTGCGCAACGCATCGATATTAACGATATTCAAGAATAATGAGCTCAGAGCATTAGGCTCTGACATGAGATGGTAATTTATAGTGGCTAAAACTATTCAAGCAATTCGAGGCATGAACGACTGCCTTCCAACTCAATCTCCACTTTGGCAGAAAGTGGAATCAACGGTTAAACGCGTTGTTAGCGCATATGGATACAGTGAAGTTCGTATGCCTATCGTTGAGGTAACAAACCTATTTAGCCGTGCTATTGGTGAAGTTACCGATGTGGTTGAAAAAGAAATGTATACCTTTGAAGACCGTAATGGTGAAAGCCTAAGTCTTCGTCCAGAAGGTACCGCAGGTTGTGTACGCTCTGGGATTCAAAATGGATTGCTATACAATCAAGAACAGCGCCTATGGTATATGGGACCAATGTTCCGTCATGAGCGTCCACAGAAGGGACGTTACCGTCAGTTTCATCAGTGTGGTGTTGAAGTCTTTGGCATTGAAGGCCCAGATGTTGACGCTGAACTGATCATGATGACAGCACGCCTATGGCGAGAACTGGGTATTGATAAGCACGTTCGTTTAGAGCTCAACTCTATTGGCTCTCTTGACGCTCGCGCAAACTATCGTTTAGCGTTAATCGAGTTTTTAGAGCAGCATATCGACGTACTTGATGAAGACTGCAAGCGCCGCATGCATACCAACCCTCTGCGTGTTCTTGATTCAAAAAATCCAGATGTACAAGCCATCCTTGGTGATGCGCCGCGTCTTTCAGATTATCTGGATGATGAATCTAAACAGCACTTTGCTGGTCTATGTGAACTTCTTGACGCCGCTGGCATCGAATACCAAGTTAATCAGCGCTTAGTTCGTGGTCTTGATTACTACAACCGTACTGTATTTGAATGGATTACCGAAAGCTTAGGTGCTCAAGGCACCGTTTGTGGCGGTGGTCGCTATGATGGTTTGGTTGAGCAACTCGGTGGTAAACCAACTAAAGCGGTTGGCTTTGCGATGGGCCTAGAGCGTTTAGTATTAATGCTTGAGACCTTAGAGCTTGATGAGGTTCGTCCGGTTGTCGATGCCTATGTTGTTACCGCAGGTGAAGGCACACTATTAGCTGGAATGAAGCTTGCAGAGTCACTGCGTGAACAGCTACCAGAACTGCGTATTATGAATCACTTCGGTGGTGGTAACTTTAAGAAACAATTTAAGCGTGCTGATAAAGTTGGTGCTCACGTAGCATTAGTGCTTGGCGAAAATGAAGTTGAGCAAAACAGCGTAGTTGTGAAAGACCTTAAAGGTGGTGAGCAAGCTACGATCGCACAGAACGAGCTCGTATCTCACTTACAAAAATTACTATAAAGAGGAACTGTCGTGGAACTATACGATAGCGAAGAACAACAAGTTGAAGCCATTAAGGATTGGTGGCAGGAAAATGGTAAGGCTGTAATCTTAGGTGCTGTTATTGGCCTTGGAGGCTTATTTGGCTGGCGTTATTACCAAGATTCAGTGGTTGATAACCAAGAAGCTGCCTCACACGCTTACAATACAACGATTCAGACTTTGCAAACTAAAGGTCTGGACGCTACTGCTGATGTGCAAACCTTTATTGATAACAACTCTGGCCGTGAATATGCAGTATTAGCGGCAATGCAATTGGCTCAAGCACAGATAGCAGCTGCTAACTATAAGCCTGCATTAGAACAACTTGAGTGGGCTAAGGCGAATACCAAAGATTCAGCTTTACTGCCTGTTATTGAGATCCGTGCGGTTCGTGTTAAAGCCGAAACCGGGGATGTTGAAGGTGCAATTTCTGAACTAGCTGCAATCAAAGCAGAAGGTTACGAAGGCCGTCTGGCTGAGCTTAAAGGTGACTTGTTACTACGCAAGGGTGATAGTGAAGGCGCTTATAGTGCTTATACCGAAGCTCAACAAGCGAAAGATGCAAGCCAAACTCTTCAGCTTAAGCTTGATGACTTAGCAAAGTAAGGTTATAGCAGATGGCAAACAGAAAGTGGCTAAAACGCGCGCTAATTGCGAGTATTGCTCTGGGTATCGTCGGGTGCGCGAGCGAAGAAGATACTATCGTAATGGCACCGGTTCCTGTGGTGAAGAGTGAATTTACACCTTCACAGGAATGGTCAACCTCTGTCGGTAACGGCGTTGGTCAATATTACTCTAAACTGACGCCAACCTATGCCTATGGCAAGATATTTGTCGCAAGCCGAGATGGTGATGTTGTCGCATTAGATCCGGAATCTGGCGACGAAATCTGGTCAGTTGATCTAGAAAAAGATGTACCCGCCCGCTTGTCTGGAGGAATCAATGCCTCTTATGGACAGCTATTTATTGGTACCGAAAACGGAGAGATGATCTCTCTAGATGAGAATACTGGTGAAGAAAAATGGCGTGTGCAAGTAGATGGTGAGGTTCTATCTGTTCCTGAAACCGACTCTAACTTAGTGCTGGTTCATACGTCACGGGGGGCATTAGTGGCCCTTGATGAAGAAACGGGTAATGAGATGTGGACGGTAAGTACCGAGGTACCGAACCTAACACTACGTGGTACCAGTTCACCGACTGCACTCTCAGGTGGGGTATTTTGGGGGACTGCAAATGGCCGTTTGGCCGCAGCTATCGTAGAGCGTGGTCAGATGATCTGGCAGCAACCGGTAGGCACGCCAAAGGGTGCAACTGAGATTGACCGTCTCGTAGACTCTGATGCGCAACCACTGGTTATTGGTGGAATGCTGTATACCATTGGGGTTAATGGTCAATTGGTTGCGATTGATTTACGCTCCGGTGCACCGGCTTGGAAGCGCAACTACTCTTCGGCAAAAGATATGGCCACCGATGGTCGAACTATCTACCTTGTGACAGACAAAGATTATATCGTGGCAGTTGATGCGCGCAGTGGTACTGAACTGTGGCAAAACCGAGAGCTAGAATATCGCTTGCTCACACCACCAACCATTATTGATAACAAGGTTGTCGTGGGTGATAGCGAAGGCTATCTCTACTGGCTAGATCGCCGTAGTGGCGAGTTTGTTTCGCAACAGCAAGAAGACGATAGTGGCTTTGCAGTTGCACCGTTACAGCTTGAGGACGGCTACTTAGTCGTAACTCGAGATGGCAGTGTTGAGAAGAAGAAGATCGAAGAATAAGATCATTGGATCTTTTTGTTTAACTGCGGTTGAAATTCAACCACTAATTATCAACACATACTATTATCTGTGATATGATTCACATTCGGCTCTTGGCTAATGAAAGTCAAGAGCCGTTTTTATTATTCTAAATAGAACAGTTTCATTTTTGAGGTCGTTATGGTTCCAGTTATTGCGCTTGTTGGGCGTCCAAATGTAGGTAAATCTACTCTATTCAACCGTTTGACACGCACTCGCGATGCCTTGGTTGCGGACTTCCCAGGCTTAACGCGCGATAGAAAATATGGTCAAGCTAAGCTAGGCGAACATGAGTTTATCGTGATCGACACCGGCGGTATCGATGGTACTGAAGAGGGTGTTGAAACCAAAATGGCCCAACAATCTCTAGCTGCTATCGATGAAGCCGATGTGGTTTTATTTATGGTTGATGGCCGTGCTGGCCTCACCGTATCAGATGAAGCTATTGCTCAGCATTTACGTAAGATTGAAAAACCAGCGATGCTTGTAGTTAACAAGGTCGATGGTATTGATGCCGACGCAGCAAGTGCTGAATTTTGGAAATTGGGCGTTGATGATATGTATCAGATTGCTGCGGCTCATGGTCGTGGTGTGAGCGTATTGATTGACCGTGCTCTAAACCCATTTGCAGAAGAACTTAAAGCTGAGCAAGGTGAAATTGAAGATCTCACGGGTTTTGAAGATTCAGAAGAAGAGAAATTAGAATACACAGAAGAAGAAGCGGAAAATGAATTCAAGCGCCTTCAAGACCAGCCAATTAAATTAGCCATCATTGGACGTCCTAACGTAGGTAAATCTACGTTAACCAACCGTATTCTTGGTGAAGAGCGCGTTGTTGTTTACGATATGCCTGGTACCACTCGTGATTCTATCTATATCCCAATGGAACGCGATGGCCGAGAATATGTGCTGATTGATACTGCTGGTGTTCGCCGTCGTAGACGTATTAATGAAACCGTAGAAAAATTTTCTGTGGTTAAAACCCTTAAAGCAGTAGAAGATGCTAACGTGGTTTTGCTGGTTATTGATGCCCGTGAAAACATCTCAGATCAAGACCTTAGCCTATTAGGCTTTGCTTTGAATGCGGGTCGTTCGATTGTTATCTCAGTAAATAAATGGGATGGATTGGATACTGAAGTGAAAGAGCGAGTGAAGAAAGAGCTCGATCGCCGTTTAGGCTTTGTTGATTTTGCTCGTATTCACTTTATCTCAGCATTGCATGGTACAGGTGTTGGTCACTTGTTTGAGTCTGTGCAAGAGGCGTATAAGTCTGCAACGACTCGTGTAGGTACCTCAGTACTTACCCGTATTATGAAGATGGCAAGTGATGATCACCAACCACCCCTTATTCGTGGTCGCCGTGTGAAGCTTAAGTACGCGCATGCTGGTGGTTATAACCCACCTCTAGTCGTGATTCACGGTAATCAGGTTAATGACCTTCCTGACTCTTACAAGCGCTATCTAATGAACTACTATCGCCGTTCTTTAGAGATTATGGGGACACCAATTCGCATTCAATTCCAGAATAGTGAAAACCCGTACGAAGCGAAAACGAATAAGATGACCATCTCTCAAGAGCGCCGTAAGAAGCGCCTTGACCAGATGCTGAAAGGTCGCAGTAAGCGATAAACAGATAAACCGCCGTCAGGCGGTTTTTTTATACCTGCGTTATAGAGATAGCTTGTCCCGAAGCATATCTCTTATTACATAAACCTGTATTTCGACATCATTCACGAAAAGATCGTTTTATTATTGTCTTGTAATTCGGCTTTTTACTAACTGCATTAGTGTAATGTTCTTCTGTAAATCCAAAAACAGGATATGTAACTTATGCTTTCGGTATGTGGTTATATAAATGTTCTTTTTGATGTAGATCGCTGTTCAAGGAACACAAAGGCGATGATCTAGCTAAGATCTTTTTTGGGCTAATTGATTGAGTTTCTATGAACGAGGGCATATATCATAGAATATAAGTGTTTTATGGAAGTTGGAGTGTAATATGCAGCAAAATAAATGCCCACAATGTAACAGTGATCTGGAATGGGATGGAAAGTACGTATGTCATAGCTGTGAACAACACTATAACAAGGTAGGTTTTTGTCCTGATTGTGATGCCGAGATGGAAAAGCTACAAGCGTGTGGGGCTGCCAGTTATTTTTGTAATAGCTGCAATGAGTTAAAGTCTAAATCTCGTGCTCGCTTTGAGTTTCAGCCTGTTGCCTAGTCTTGTACTGTAGTGACTAAATATAGAGCGTGACATTCTCGTACTGGCATTACCCATGCTATGAACTAAAGGTTTGTTCACGACTCTATAGATATAACCTTTGAGGTGATCTTGCCATCAGCAAAGCGGGTAGTAAGCATATCATCAGCTTTAACTTGCTTGGCTTTTGTAACCACAGTTGATCCTATCGAACTGATTGAGTAGCCACGCTTCATTGTGGCCAGCGGACTGACTGCGTCGAGCTTTTCTGCCAGCAACCCAAGGGCATACTTTTCTTTATTCATACGGGTAGATAGCGCACTATGTAGCCTTTGTTCAAGGCTTGTGAGTTGCTGCTTTGCCGTAATTAATTGGTTGTCAGGTGAGCGTAGCTCAAGTCGATGGCTGAGATTAGCTAGCTGCTGTTTTCGTGCCGCTAATAGGTCACGTATTGCTTGTCTTATGCGGGTTTCTTTTTCATCAAGCTGCTGGCTTTGTTGTTGCAACTGATGCTTAGGGTGTAACTGCTGTAATCTATGCTGCTGTATCAACATCTGTTGCTGATGCATGGCCAGTTGTTGCTTAATCGCGGCGATAAGCTGACGTTTCTTGGAGACAAGTTGATCGAGCTTGTAGCTCTGATCTCGGCTGACAAGTTCAGCTGCTGCTGATGGGGTAGCGGCGCGCATATCGGCAACGAAATCTGCAATAGTGACATCAACTTCATGCCCAACGGCACTGATAATCGGGATCTGGCTGGCGGCAATTGTGCGAGCTACTGCCTCATGGTTGAAACACCAAAGGTCTTCCAAAGAACCGCCACCTCGGCCAACAATTAATACATCGCACTCGTTGCGCTCGTTTGCTAAGCCGATTGCCTGCGCGATACTAAAAGCTGCAGATTCGCCTTGTACAAGGGTAGGGTAGATGATTACAGGTAGGCTAGGGTCGCGACGCTTTAGCACGCGCAGAATATCGTGTAATGCAGCGCCAGTAGATGAGGTGACAACACCAATTCGCTGTGGATGCTCAGGAATAGGCAGTTTACTTGATTGAGCAAACAACCCTTCGCCAGCAAGTTGCATTTTTAGTTGCTCGAATTGCTGTTGCAGTCTGCCATCGCCTTCTGGCTGCATAGAGTCGATGATCAGTTGATAATCTCCACGTGGCTCATATAAAGAGAGGCGTGCTTTTACCAATACCTGTTTTCCATTCTCAGGTTTAAAGCTTACTCGACGGTTGTTGCCACGAAACATGGCACATTTAACCTGGGCGCGAGAGTCTTTTAGAGTGAGGTACCAATGCCCAGAAACTGGGGCTGAGAAGTTTGATATTTCGCCGATAAGCCACACTATACCCATTTCGTTTTCTAGTAACAGACGAACATCTGCATTTAAGCGTGAGACGGTATAGATGTTTTTATTTGGTTGGGAGGGCAAATTCAACTCGTTAGGCATGAGTATGGAAGATAGCTCCAATATAATACACATCAATGGCTTGAGTGCAAATAAAAAATATAAAAATGTCTAGCCAATCGTTTGCGCTCTGCGTATAATCCCTCCGCAATATCAATCCAACGCAATCTTCTAGCTTCCTGTTAGGTGTTGGATTTCTCTATTTTTTACTTATTGTTGTGAGATATTGCAAATGCTACGTATTGCCAAAGAAGCGCTGACCTTCGACGATGTATTATTGGTTCCAGCACACTCCACTGTTCTCCCAAACACTGCTGATCTGCGCACTCGTTTGACGAAAAACATTACCCTAAACATCCCAATGATCTCTGCATCTATGGATACAGTTACAGAAGCTCGCTTAGCGATTGCTCTGGCTCAAGAGGGGGGTATCGGTTTCATTCATAAGAATATGTCTATTGAACAGCAAGCTGAGATGGTTCGCCAAGTTAAGATCTTTGAAGCAGGCATTGTTTCTGACCCAGTGACTGTTCGCCCTGAACAAACTATTAGTGAAGTTCTTAAGCTAACTGAAAAACATGGTTTTGCTGGCTTCCCTGTAGTAGCGGACGGTCAAGAACTCGTGGGCATTATCACGGGGCGTGATATTCGTTTTGTTACTGAACTAACCAAAACGGTTGAAGAAGTAATGACGCCTAAAGCTCGCCTAGCGGCAGTGACAGAAGGCGCTTCTCCTGAAGAAGTTCAAGAGAAAATGCACGAAGCTCGCGTTGAAAAAGTTCTCGTTGTAAATGATGAATTCAAACTTCGCGGCATGATCACGGCAAAAGATTTCCATAAAGCAGAGCGTAAACCTAACGCATGTAAAGATGAGCGTGGCCGTCTACGTGTTGGCGCCGCAGTTGGTGCTGGCGCGGGTAACGAAGAGCGCGTTGCCGCTTTAGTTGAAGCCGGTGTTGATGTCCTATTAATCGATTCATCTCATGGTCACTCTGAAGGTGTTCTTAACCGTATCCGCGAAACACGTGCAGCATACCCAGATCTAGATATCATCGGTGGTAACGTTGCAACTAGCGCAGGTGCTCGTGCACTTATCGACGCTGGTGTAAGCGCAGTTAAAGTGGGTATTGGCCCAGGTTCAATCTGTACCACTCGTATTGTTACTGGTGTTGGTGTTCCTCAAGTGACAGCTATCGCTGATGCCGCTGAAGTTGCGCAAGAGTTCGATATTCCAGTTATCGCTGATGGCGGCATTCGTTTCTCTGGTGATATCTGTAAAGCTATCGTAGCGGGCGCATCTTGTGTGATGGTTGGCTCTATGTTTGCAGGTACTGAAGAAGCACCGGGTGAGGTTATCCTATATCAAGGTCGTTCTTATAAGTCTTATCGTGGCATGGGCTCTCTAGCTGCAATGTCTCAAGGCTCTTCAGACCGTTACTTCCAAACAGATAACGCTGCTGACAAACTTGTTCCTGAAGGCATCGAAGGTCGTATCGCATATAAAGGTCGCTTGAAAGAGATCGTTCACCAACAAATGGGTGGCTTACGTTCAAGCATGGGGCTTACTGGTAGCCCGACAATTGAAGATATGCGTACCAAAGCTGAATTTGTACGTATCTCTGGTGCTGGTCTGAATGAATCTCATGTTCATGATGTTCAGATCACTAAAGAAGCACCAAACTACCGCCTAGGTTAATATTTGTACCGCTGAATTCCTTGAGTTCAAGGAATTCAACTTAGCCAATATCAACTTAACTACCCCTAGCGATTAGGGGTAACAGATTATTTAAAGTTTTGGAGGTAAATTTGCCTCCATCCATCTAATACTATTGAGATTTCTAAATGACTAAGAATATCCATGACCAGCGTATTTTGATCCTTGATTTTGGTTCTCAGTACACTCAACTTGTTGCGCGTCGCGTTCGTGAAATTGGTGTTTACTGTGAGCTTTGGAGCTGGGATGTAGAAGAAGCGGACATTCGTGAATTTAACCCAGACGGTATCATTCTTTCTGGCGGTCCGGAGAGTGTAACTGCAGCTAACTCCCCACGCGCCCCTCAATATGTATTCGATTCAGGTGTTCCTGTATTTGGTATCTGCTATGGCATGCAAACCATGGCTGAGCAACTTGGCGGCAAGGTTGCAGGCTCTGATGAGCGCGAGTTCGGTTATGCGCAAGTTAAGGTTGTACAAGAATCAGCACTATTCAATAGCATCGAAGATGCTATTGCTGAAGATGGTAAAGCCTTACTTGATGTGTGGATGAGTCACGGCGATAAAGTTGTTGAGATCCCATCTGATTTTACCAAGATTGCGCAAACGGATACCTGTCCATTTGCAGCTATGGCAAACGAAGATAAAAAATACTATGGCGTGCAGTTCCACCCTGAAGTGACGCACACTCGCCAAGGTAATCGCATGCTAGAGAACTTTGTTCTTAATGTTTGTGGTTGTGAAAAGCTATGGACCTCTCAATCTATTATTGATGATGCGATTGCTCGTATCAAAGAACAGGTAGGTGATGACGAGGTTATCCTTGGTCTGTCTGGTGGTGTAGATTCTTCGGTTGTGGCTATGCTGGTTCACCGTGCAATTGGTGACAAACTGACTTGCGTATTTGTTGATAACGGCCTGCTTCGTCTTAACGAAGGCGAGCAAGTGATGGATATGTTTGGTGACCACTTTGGTCTGAATATCATTAAGATTGAAGCAGAAGAGCGTTTCTTGAGCGCCCTTGAAGGCCAATCTGATCCAGAACAGAAGCGTAAAACTATCGGTCATGTATTCATTGATGTTTTCGATGAAGAGTCGAAGAAATTGAAGAATGCTAAATGGCTTGCGCAAGGTACTATCTACCCAGATGTAATTGAGTCAGCGGCATCGAAAACAGGTAAAGCGCACGTTATTAAATCTCACCATAACGTTGGCGGTTTGCCAGATGATATGGAAATGGGGCTAGTTGAACCGCTTCGTGAGTTATTTAAAGATGAAGTGCGTAAGATTGGTCTAGAGCTTGGTCTGCCTTATAACATGCTTTACCGCCACCCTTTCCCAGGTCCTGGTCTAGGTGTACGTGTTCTTGGTGAGATCAAGAAAGAATATTGTGACCTATTGCGTCGCGCTGATGCTATCTTCATTGAAGAGTTACATGCAGCGGATCTATACAACAAGGTGTCGCAAGCCTTTACTGTATTCCTACCAGTTCGCTCGGTCGGCGTTATGGGTGATGGTCGTAAATACGATTGGGTTGTTTCTTTGCGTGCTGTTGAGACTATCGACTTTATGACTGCGCATTGGGCACACCTGCCATATGACTTCTTAGGTAAGGTTTCAAATCGCATTATCAACGAGGTTGATGGTATTTCGCGCGTTGTTTACGATATTTCAGGTAAGCCACCTGCAACAATCGAATGGGAATAATCTTCCACTAGATATCAAAAACCCGCGCAATGATGTGCGGGTTTTTTTATGCATCTTTTAAGCCGATTAGTATTTGATGTCGTTTAAGCTCGACAAACTCTAGCAAAGCGCCCCTAAGGCATGCGAAAATAGCAGTATTGAGTGAAATAGAAAGAAGAAATAAAGATGGCGAAACTGACCCTTCAAGAACAAATGTTAAAAGCGGGCTTAGTGAATGAAAAGAAGCTAAAAAAGGCTAAGAAAGGCGCTAAAAAGTCCCGAGTTCAATCAAGAGAAGCGAAGGCCGCGGCAGAAGAAAACCGCGTTGCCCAGCAAGAGCGTGATAAGAAAATTAACCAAGAACGTGAACAGGCGCGCCTAGCTAAAGAGCTCAAGGCACAGGTTAAGCAGCTTATTGATATGAACCGTATCGATACCTCAAAAGGTGAGATTAAGTACAACTTTACTGACGGCACCCTAGTTAAGTATCTATATGTTGAAGAGCTGATTCGAAATCAACTGAGTAAAGGGATTTTGAGTATTGCGCGCTATGGCGAGAGCTACGCTGTCATACCAACCATAGTTGCAGAAAAAATAGCGACGCGAGTACCTGAAGCTGTGGTTTCAACCAGTGAATCAACCGCAGACGACGTAGATGAGGATGACCCATATAAAGACTATGTGATTCCTGATGACCTAATGTGGTAGAAAATCCAATCATTACAAACAAGGCAGCTTAGGCTGCCTTGTGTCATTTTGCTCCCCGATAAACAAGGACACACACCTATTTATCAAGGACACACACCTATTTATCAGGGACACACACCCTATAATCAGGGACATACACCCTATATATCAGGGACATACACCCTATTAATTAAGGACACACACCAGAAATTAAGGTGGTTTCTATTCAAGGCTAGAAATTTATCTATCAAAACATCGGTCACAGTATGTTCAATTAACGGTGCAACTCACAGCCTTGAGCTCGTAACGTAACTATTGGTTACATTGGCTCTAGGTGCGTATTACCATATAGGTCATCGACTAAATCGAGATGAGCTTTTTGTTTCGATACCGAGTCAGCATCACGCTTAGGTTTATACCAAGGAAAGTAACGGATAACTGTATGAAAAAACTCCTCGCGATACTGAGCATCACATGGGTTACATTCATGGCTCATGCTGCGCCTCAAAACTGGCAAGATATTGAACAGAAAGCCAAAGGACAGACGGTTTACTTTCATGCTTGGGGCGGCAGTCAGGAGATAAACCGCTATCTGCAATGGGCGTCCAAAGAATTACAGAGTCGCTATGGCGTTACTCTTAAGCACGTAAAGGTCACCGATATTGCTGAAAGCAGCTCGCGCTTATTAGCTGAAAAAGCTGCGGGCAAAGCACAAGGTGGTAGCATTGACATGGTATGGATTAACGGTGAGAACTTTAAATCTATGCAGGAAAACCGGTTGCTGTTTGGACCCTTTGTCGAGCAACTTCCAAGCTGGAAATATGTTGATAAGAGCCTGCCTGTAGATGTGGACTTTTCCGTTCCAACCGAGGGCTTTGAAGCGCCTTGGGGGGTGGGGCAATTAGTGTTTATTTATGACTCAACGCAGCTAACAAATCCTCCCGCTTCTTTTAGTGAGTTACTCAGTTATGCGAAGGCTCACCCTAATCGAGTGAGCTATCCGAAACCCCCTGAGTTTCATGGTACTAGCTTTATTAAGTCACTATTGATTGAGTTAACCAATGATAGCCCGTTACTACAAAGTCCAGTAACAGATAAAAGCTATAATCAACTCACCCCAGCGCTATGGCAGTATTTAGATGCCTTGCATGCTGTGGCGTGGCGTGGCGGTAAACAGTTTCCTTCAGGGACATCTGAAACGGTGCGCTTACTAGATGATGGCCAGCTCGATCTTGCTCTGACATTCAACCCTAATGCGGTTTATTCAGCTCAGGCTGCTGGGCATTTAGAGCCAACAACACAAGCTTATGCGATGGATGCCGGGGCGCTATCTAACATTCACTTCTTAGCGATTCCGTGGAACTCCAGTGCTAAGGCTGGTGCTATGGTAGCGATTAATTTCTTGTTAAGTCCTGAGGCTCAGTCACGTAAAGGTGATGTGAATATCTGGGGCGATCCATCAGTATTAGAAAAACAGTATCTCACTGGAAGTGCAAAGCGTTCACAGCAATTTAAATCTGTCTCTGAACCGCACCCGAGTTGGCAGGTTCGCCTTGAAAAAGAATGGTTACAGCGCTATGGAAACCAGTAAGGTTGCCGCGTAATGCTTCGATTGTTGTACCTTGTGGTTATCGCGGTATGTGTATTACCGATTGTGCCGGGAATGTTAGGTGTCAGCGCCTCTTCTTTAAGCTTCATCCCTCCGTTGGGGATGGAGCAAGTTTCCTTGCAAGCATTCAGCGATGTATTTAGTTGGCATGGTGTAGGGCGCTCAATTGCTCTAAGTTTAAGCTCGGCATTACTGAGCAGTTATTTAGCTTGTTTGCTTACTTTTGTTATTCTCCAATCATGCTGGCATAGCCGCTGGTGGCGACGTATTGAAATAACACTTTCTCCTTTATTAGCCTTGCCACATGTGGCGTTTGCGATTGGTTTTGCTTTTCTGTTTTCTCCAACCGGACTTGGCGTGCGCGCACTGCATGCCTTAACCGGAGTAGACCTTACTCATAACAGTGGTGCACAACAAGCGCTGCTGGTTCAAGACCCATATGCTCTAGGGCTAACCTTGATGTTAGCCATCAAAGAGGTACCGTTTTTACTGCTAATGAGCATCCCTATCCTTAAACAGCTCAATGTAGAAAAAAGCATTAAGGTCTCCGCCTCTCTTGGCTATAGCGTCTCTCAAATGTGGTGGAAGGTGCTACTGGTACAATGGCTGGTGAAGCTGCGTTTTCCTATGTTTGCGGTGTTGGCGTATAGCTTGTCAGTAGTCGATGTAGCCTTGATTGTAGGGCCGACTAATCCCCCCACTTTTGCAGTATTGGTATGGCAGTGGTTTAACGACCCCGATTTGTCGCTGTTGCCTCGCGCATCGGCAGGTGCTGTGGTGCTGTTTTGTTTGACCTGTTTTGTGTTGCTGCTAGCTCGGGGAATCGAATATGGCGTGAGCCGGAGATACCGAGCTTGGCAATATTCGGGACGTAGTGGTATCCAGTTTCCGGGCACAAGCGTAATACTTGGATTGATTGGGCTGTGCCTAAGCATAGTGCCGGTGATGCTGTTGTGGAGCTTTGCTCAGCGCTGGCGCTTTCCTGACTTAATACCGAGTCGATACAGCATGCGGTTCTGGGAGTATGAGTGGCAGGGGATTATTTCTACCTTGCAGCAAAGCCTTAGTTTGGCTTTAGTTTCTTCACTAGTTGCTATCGTACTCGCTTTAATTGCTCATGAATATCGCCTACGTTATCGCTGGCATATCCCTGGTATGGTGATAGTGCTCCCGATGTTGATACCTCAGTTATCTATGCTATTTGGGTTGCAGATAGTGAGCTTGTCGATAGCCGGTGATTACCATTGGCTTTGGGTATGTTGGGCGCATGTATTGTTTGCATTTCCTTTTGTGTACTTGGCTCTTGATGGCCCTTGGCGTGCCTATAATCCCAAAATGACGCAGGTAGCGTTAAGCCTTGGAAAGTCGCCACTGCATGTATTTATTGCGATTAAACTACCGCAGTTGTTTTCAGCTGTACTATTTGCGTGGGCTATCGGGGTCAGTGTTAGCCTAACGCAATATCTGCCAACCTTGATACTCGGGGCTGGACGTATTACCACTTTGACCACAGAGGCGGTTGCGCTTTCGAGTGGCTTTGATCGCCGAGTCACAGCAATCTATGGGCTTTGGCAGGCATTGCTGCCATTGATGTTCTTTATGCTGGTGGTGCTATTAAGCCGCATTAAGCTTGGTCGTATTTCTATAAAAAGGTTTGTAGCTGATGAGTCTATGTCTAAACGCACTCACCGTTTATAAGCGCGATGGTGCGCTGTTGTTTGATCCTATTGATCTCACTGTTAAACCGGGAGATGTGGTGTCATTAATGGGACCTAGTGGTTGTGGGAAATCTACGCTACTTGACGTCATCGCTGGACACCTAAGTGATGAGTTCTGCTATAAAGGACGAGTCGAGCTGGATGGAGAGCAGATAGATGCTCTACCAGCTCACAAGCGAAAGGTTGGGATTCTTTTTCAAGAGGACTTGTTGTTCCCTCACTTGAATATCTGGGAAAATCTCGCCTTTGCCTTACCTGAGTCAATTAAAGGGCAGGCTCGTCGTGAACAAGCAATTCAGGCACTAGAGAACCTATCGCTATTAGAGCTACAGGCATCTTATCCTGATCAGATATCGGGAGGTCAAAGAGCGAGAATATCTTTGGCGCGTATGTTACTTGCTAAGCCTCAAGTTGCACTATTAGATGAGCCTTTCAGTAAACTCGATAAGGCTCTGCGCAGTCAGTTTCGAGACTGGGTGTTTGAGCAACTAAAGCAAGCTAACATTCCAACGCTATTAGTGACTCATGATGAGCAAGATAACCCGCCGAGTTGCCGTACCTTGAGCTGGCCTTGGTGCGATATATCACACTCGTTACAAAAAGAGGACCGTCATGCTTGATAGCTACAGCGTGCGTTTAATTCGCTGGCCACTGGCGCAATGCGCGAAACTACTAGACCGATGTGGAGCTACTGCCAATCAAGTGACTGTTATTGGCTTTGTTATTGGTTGTCTGTCTCTGCCAATGTTGGTCATTGAGCAATATACGGCTGCATTGGTGTTTATTGTTTTAAATCGTATCTTTGATGGGCTTGATGGTGCATTAGCCCGCAGGCAAGGGATCAGTGATGCAGGGGGCTTTCTCGATATTAGTCTCGATTTTCTTTTTTATTCGCTGGTACCGTTTGGCTTTGTTTTAGCTAATCCAGAAGCAAATGCGATTGCTGGAGCGTTCCTGATTTTCTCTTTTATTGGTACAGGGAGTAGTTTCTTGGCTTTTGCGGTAATGGCGGGAAAGAGGGGTATCAATAATCCTGTATATAAGTATAAATCCCTCTATTACATGAGCGGCCTTACTGAAGGAACAGAAACCATAGCCTGTTTTATTATATTGTGTCTGCTTCCTCATTATTTCTCTTATATAGCTTACGCCTTTGGTTGCTTATGCTGGTTTACCACGGTAACTCGCATCTACTCTGGGTTTCATACCCTAAAGGGAAGTGAGGATTGCTAGCCAGATAATGGTGTAAATCACGCTAAGCCACCTATATAAAGGGGTTAGTGAGCGCGCATCTAGTGATGTTGCGACCACTAACCCCTTTTTTGCTTCAAATTCCCTTAATGATCGAATCAAAATTACTCGATATTTTTTCAATCTAAGATTTCATATTCTGAATGTGTTGCCAGTAAACGGTATTGGCAACAACTATTAGCAAGCAGTATCTACTGCCACATTCAGAGGAGAAATGAATGTCACTACATCGCCCAAAGCCGACATTGGTTGAGGATCTAGGTTCTAAAGCTGCGCCTAGCCTTACCCAAACAGCTGCTGATTATGGGCATCAAAAGGTTTTAAAGCCGTTTAAGCAGTCTTTTGTATTAGCCATATTCGCAGGAGCGTTTATCGCTCTAGCGTTTGTTTTCTACATTACGGTTACCACAGGATCACAAGGCCAAGGATGGGGCATGACCCGTTTCGCTGGAGGTTTAGCGTTTGGACTTGGTCTTATTTTAGTTGTGGTTTGTGGCGGTGAGTTATTTACCAGCACCGTATTAAGCTCTATAGCATGGGCTCAGAAGCGAGTAAGTAGTAAGCAGTTACTACTGTGTTGGCTTCGGGTATATGCGGGCAACTTTGTAGGAGCAATGCTGACACTTAGCCTAATTATCATGGCCAAGATGTATTTACTCGACGGTGGAAATTGGGGGCTCAATGTATTGTACATAGCAACCCATAAGCTGGAGCACTCATGGTGGCAGGCATTTTCACTGGGAGTGTTATGTAACTTATTGGTATGCCTAGGAATATGGATGAGTTTCAGCAGTAAAGAGAGTGCGAGCAAGTCACTACTTGTTCTATTGCCAGTGGCGATGTTTGTCAGCTCGGGTTTCGAGCACAGTATTGCCAATATGTTTATGGTGCCTTTAGGGATAGCAGTGAAGTTTTTGGCATCCGGTGAAATGTTAGAAGCGGCACATACGGCAGGGATACACATTGAGCTACTTAATGTGAGCAATTTTGTAGTAAACAACCTAATACCCGTAACCCTAGGAAATATTTTTGGTGGAGGTGTATTAGTCGGGTTGGCGTTTTGGAGTATAGAGAATAAATCCGAAGACGGCCTACACGTAATCAATACATCAGATCAAAAATATTCGAACCTATCTAATTTGGAGTACGACATGCTAGAAAAACTAAAAAACTTACGCGTAGCGGATTTGGCTACCAATGATCAAGTAACTTGCTACGAGACACAAGACTGTGTGAGTGGTCTAAAAGCATTAATCGATAATAATCAAGCTGGGGCTGCGGTTATTGATAGTGCTGATAATGTTGTTGGCTTTATTTCACAGCAAGATCTACTGCGCGGGCTGTGGGGACAAGACTTTGATATTGAGTCGACACTAGTAGTAAAAGATTTTATGCAAACACCCGTTTGTACATTATCACCAGAGCAAAGCGTACTTAGCGCTCTTGAGCCAATGATAGTTGACCAAGATGTTCTTTATCCGGTTAACAACAATGGTTTTTATATGGGTGGGGTAAGTGCTTCTTATAGCGAGCGTTTAGCTCAAGCTGCGAGCAAAATGCCGAGCAGCTATCCAGTCGTTTTCCAAGGGCGTTATGTTGGTTTATTGCAGCGTGATGCTATAGCAGCATGGGTTGCTAACTTCTATCAGCCGCAACAGCAAGCTGATAAACAACGTACTGTCGCGTAAATAAAAAATGACACAACCAAGTTTTTAGGTCACACGGGAGTTGAACTCTTGTGTGGCTTGAAAGATCGTCCCTTAGTTAATCTTCTTGCTTCTGATAACAAGCACTCCCTTAAAGGGGACTCACCACTATCTGTACGCCAGATAAATGAAATTTCGCGCTGCATATTTAACTGAGGTGTTGGTAATATTATCAGTTGATTGGTCTCTAACTTATTCACCACGTCCAGATAAGGAACTACGCCAAGGTAGCTTCCGTTGGCAACCATTGCCTTTATTACACGCACACTTTCATATTCCTTCCATACCTTTATATTATCTATAAGCCCATGTATTGCGCCATCAAAGATGCGCCTAGTTCCTGCCCCTGGTTCACGTAGCACCCATTTGGCTTGTTCAAGCTGCGCTAATGTTACCTGCTTATAGTGGGCAAAAGGATGATTAGGGGAGGCAATAACCACTAAGTTATCATCTAACCAGTGTTCTGTTTGTAAGCGTCCATCGCTGTTCTTTCCCTCTATAATCCCAAGGTCACAATCATAATTTAACAGTGAGTCGATGACGTTCTCAGTATTCTCAATCATCAGGTCAATGCGCATTTCAGGGAAATCGCTATCAATTTTACTGATGAGACCAGGTAAGAGGTGTTTGGCGGCAGTTTGACTTGAACAGAGGGTTAGGTTGCCACTGATAAGGTGTTGGTCATGTAAGCCAAACTCAATTTGTTGTGCATTTTGTAGCAGTTTTTTAGCACGCGGGCGTAACCAGTGTCCCCAGTGACTTAGGACCAGTCTATTGCCTTGACGATTGAAAAGAGGGCGGTCAAGTACTGACTCCAGTTGAGATAGTGACATACTTACAGCGGATTGGGTCATAGAAAGCTTCTTAGCCGCAGCACTAACGCTCTCTTGGCTAGCGACTGCGTCAAATACGGTGATCTGTTTTAAAGAAAACTTGAACATAACCTACTCCTTGTAAGATATATGGGGTCATAACTCAGCATGAAAATCACTCACAAGTATCAAATAAATTGATACTGACTATGCATAAATACTAACATATTGATTGTTTTATAAAAGTTAGTTTTCATTACTATTGTGTAATAGGTGGTAAATAACTGTATTACTTGCACCAAGCCATATAGGGTAGTCGAGATAGACGAATACATCTGTGGGCGGAGTTGAAATATTTTTAATGAGGCGTATTATTTCGGCTATTAATAGGATAATCGGAGTAGGTCATGTCTGAATGTGAATGTGTAGTTAGCGACTTACTTAGTAGCGATGAAGGGCAATTACAGCTGGAAGCTGATTTTGCACGCTTGTCTAAAGCATTATCACATCCTGCTCGCGTTAGAATTCTAAAGGTACTTGTAGATTTAGACTCTTGCGGAGGATGCCTAAATAGCGATCTGGTTGGAGAGTTAGGGCTTGCACAATCTACGGTTTCCGAGCACCTAAGAATACTTAAAGAGGTTGGCTTTGTTCGCGGAGAACCTAAGCCCCCTAAAATGTGCTACCGAGTAATACCTGAAACAGTAGCGCAATATAAGAAAATGTTATCCGCTTTGTATTAAGCGGTTTTTTTTACTACCATCAATCGTTTTTCGACGATTAACGAAGGTGACTATGAGTCAATCACAAACAGCAACAACCAAGCTGAGTTTCTTAGACCGCTATCTTACGGTTTGGATCTTTCTAGCAATGGCAATCGGAGTCGCTATTGGAGCATTGTTTCCACAGGTAGCTGATATTAATGAGTCTTTGTCGGTAGGTGGAACAAATATTCCATTGGCGATAGGACTTATTTTAATGATGTACCCTCCGCTTGCTAAAGTGAATTACAACCTGCTGGGTAAAGTCACCAAAGACCGTAAAGCAATTAAGCTTTCTCTGGTTATGAATTGGATTGTTGGCCCTATCTTGATGTTTGTTCTAGCAATGACCTTCCTTGGCGATCACCCAGGATACATGGTTGGTATCATCCTTATTGGTTTAGCGCGCTGTATTGCAATGGTACTGGTTTGGAATGACATCGGTGGCGGTAATCGTGAATACGGTGCCGCACTTGTTGCACTTAATAGTGCTTTCCAGATAGTAACCTATAGCTTTATGGCATGGTTATTTATCACAGTGTTACCTCCAGTTTTTGGCTATCAAGGTATGGTTGTCGATATTTCAATGCTTGAGATTGCGCAAAGCGTTGCTATCTACCTTGGCATCCCATTTGCTGCCGGCTTCTTAGGTAGAAAGTATCTTGTGGCTGCAAAAGGTGAAACTTGGTACAACGAGGTATTTATTCCGCGTATCTCACCAATGACATTAATCGCGCTTCTTGGCACTATCGTGCTGATGTTTAGCCTTAAGGGTGAGATGATTTTAGAGTTGCCAATGGATGTAGTGCGTATTGCTATTCCGTTAACCATTTACTTCGTGGTTATGTTTTTCAGTAGTTTTTATATTGGTAAGCGTATGGGCATTGAGTATGACAAGAATGCATCAATTGCTTACACCGCAACTGGCAACAATTTTGAATTGGCGATTGCGGTTGCGATTGCAGTATTTGGTATTAATTCAGACCAAGCGTTCGCTGGAGTAATTGGGCCACTGATTGAGGTGCCTGTCCTAATTGCCCTTGTTAATGTGGCGCTTAAGAAAAAGTACACGCTAAAAGCGGCATAATATAATACTAATATCAATCTCTTAGCCCCATTATTATGGGGCTTTTTTTATGCCTTTATCTCTTCTTATATCTGCCTGTGCTATCGGGCATCGCACTGCCTCAATAAATTAGTGTGAGCTACTTCTCCGTTTTATCCTTCGATTATCAATAATTATGCGATCATATGCACTGTTTTGATTATGCCTGAGTGATCAATATATCATTTGCGTAACTCGTATCTACTCCTTTTGCATGTCATACAATATAGTCACGGTATATGAGCAAGCATTCATAGGGATTGAACAGATGAAGAGTCATAAAGAGATAGCTCAAGATGCTATTGAACTAGTAAAACCTGCCATTGAAAGGCTATTTGAGCGTACTAATCGCAAGGAAATGCATATTGTGATCATGGACCCAAGAGTTAAGCCTTGGGAGAGTGATTTTCAAGAAGCTATTCTATGTGAAGCCTCTCTTGGTCAACCGCAATCGTGGACGATTCCATTCGATGAGTTCGCAAGAAAGAAAGCTCAGCAAGCGTGGCGAAACTCCAATTCAAATTTAACCAATCAAACCCTACATACATCTTCGCTTCGTGAAGACGACCTGTTGTTCTACGGCTCATTTGTCTATGGCGATATCGTTGTCGCGTGCAGTGGCGTAGAGCAGTGGTATGACATGCTAGTGAGCGGCTGGATTGCAGTCGCTATGGAGCAGCTATGCATGAGTGAATATCAAAATAATAAGATCTCCAACCCTACTCAAACACTTAGAAAGTAACTATCCAACATAAGGTCAATACAATGAATAAACTATTAAAATCTCTACTGGTTGCTGCCGGTATTATGGTATCTGCAACTGCAGTTGCTGCTGATTACCCAACTAAGAATATCCGCTTGGTCGTTCCTTTTGGTGCCGGTGGTGGTACTGATGCTGTTGGGCGTACACTTGCAAATTCAGCCAAAGACATTCTTGGCCAAAATATAGCGGTGATGAACCGTACTGGCGGCGCAGGTGCTGTAGGGATGAGTTTTGGTGCTCAACAACGAGCAGACGGTTATACCTTGACTGTTGTTACTCGTGAAATTGCTTCTTTACCACAGATGGGACTGATGCAACACGATGCAAGTGATTTTAAACTGATTCGTATGGTTAACCTTGACCCTGCAGTTGTTCTAGTTGCTAAAGATAGCCCATATAACACCATTAACGACCTTATTGCTGAAGCTAAAAAAGGCGATGGCGTAGTTAAGTTTGCATCTACTGCGGCTCCAAACTTCTATCTAATGGCACTAGAGAAAAACCAAGGTATTAAACTAAACGCAATTCCTTACAACGGTGCAGCAGAAGCGATTCCTGCGGTTCTTGGTAACCATACTGATGTAACTATGGTTACCCCAGGTGAAGCCATTGCTCAGCTGCGTTCTGGTCAGCTAAAAGCACTAGGTGTAATGTCTGAAGAGCGTATTTCTTATATCCCTGATGTACCAACTTTAAAAGAGCAAGGTATTGATGTAGTCACTGGTACATGGCGTGGTATTGGCGCTCCTAAGAATACACCAGATGAAGTAATCGAGACGCTAGGCAAGGCATTTGATCAAGCGATGGCATCACCTGAATTCAAAGAGTTTATGAATAAAGGCGCGATGACTATCCACAACATGAATGCACAAGAGTTCACTAAATTTGTTGAGCAAGATACTAAGTCTCTTTCGACTTTGATTAACTAACACCATTGATATTAGGGGAGGGTGCAAGCCTCCCCTTAATTCTAAATACCTAAGGGCAAACGCTATGCTCAATCGACACGTTGTATTTCCCTCTCTTCTTATTGTTTGTAGTGCGTTCATTCTTTATTTCGTTAGCCAGTTCGCAGAGCCTAGATTTCAAGATGCCAGCGTAGACGCAAAATTCTTTCCAGCTGTGATTGCGATTATTCAGGTGTTGATCTGTGTAGCGCTTATTGTGCAACATAAGCTTAAAAAAGCCGCGACCGAAGCTGAGCAAAAAATCATCTCTAAGATGGCTGTATTTGGCATTCTATTTTTGATTGGCTATGCGGTTCTTATCACGATTGTAGGCTACTTATATGCCAGTCTTATCGCTTTCACTCTTTATCTAGTTTTCTTCAAAGTTAAGAAGCCTCTTTATTATGCAGTGGCTTGGAGCTTTGTACTTGGAGTGTATTACCTATTTGGTGAAGTGTTTTATATCGCACTGCCTGAAGGCATGTTTTATTAGGAGCCACTATGCTTGAACATATTTTAAATGGCCTATTAACCGCCTTTAGTCCTGACGTTTTACCGGTTCTGATATTTGGTGTTGTGGGTGGGATTGTGCTGGGTGCTTTGCCTGGGCTTACCGCAACAATGGGGGTAGCTATATTACTGCCATTTACCTTTGGTATGGAACCTACAGCTGCTTTAGTTATGCTGATTGGGGTCTATATTGGTGGAATTTACGGCGGCTCAATTGCTGCTATCTTACTAAAAACACCCGGTACACCGGCATCAGCAGCTACCGTGTTAGACGGACATACATTAGCCGCCAAAGGGCAGGCAGCCCGAGCGCTTAGTATCTCTGCGGTTGCTTCTTTTACTGGAGGCTTGATCAGCACCATAGTATTGATTGCTGTTGCCCCGCTTCTAGCCAATTTTGCGTTGCGCTTTAATGCTCCCGAATATTTTGCACTTGCGCTATTTGGTTTAACTATTATTGCTAGTGTGTCATCGCAGAATATATTAAAGGGATTGCTGGCAGGTACGATTGGCTTGCTAATCTCAACGGTAGGGTTAGACCCTATCAGTTCAGTTCCTCGCTTCACCTTTGGGGTGATGGATCTCTATAGCGGTATCAACGTAATTCCAGTATTGATTGGCTTATTCGCACTTTCTGAAGCCATTAATCAGATAGAGAAAATTCTACAAGAGAAGAAAGCCAAAGCACCGAAGTTTGATCACAAACTGATGAGCAAACAAGACCTGAAAGAGATGATGCCAACTGCAATTAAGAGTGGGGTCATGGGAACAACCATAGGGTCTGTTCCTGGCGCTGGCGCGGATATCTCGGCTTTTGTTTGTTACAACGAAGCCAAGCGTTCTTCTAAGAACCCTGATGAGTTTGGTAAGGGTTCAGTGCGCGGATTAGCAGCGGCAGAGGCGGGCAACAACGGTGTTACTGGCGGGTCATTGGTTCCACTTCTAACCTTAGGCGTTCCTGGAGATGCAGTTGCCGCAGTACTGCTTGGGGCATTGATTGTTCAAGGACTTACCCCAGGACCGCTGCTATTTGCTCATAGCCCAGAAGTAGTTTATGGCGTGTTTAGCTCTATGCTGGTAGCAAACGTAGTGATGCTATTAGTTGGGCTACTTGGCATTCGATTCTTCTGCCGTATCATCGAAGTTCCTAAGCTGCTGATGATCCCTGTGATCCTGTTTTTATCTGTGGTTGGCGCCTATGCTATCAACAACTCGATGTTTGATGTGGGCATTGCGATTGCATTTGGTGTTTTGGGCTTTGTATTAGGTAAATTAGAGATCCCATCTTCACCAATACTACTGGCTATCATATTGGGGCCAATGGCTGAAACCAATTTGCGTAAATCATTACTTATGTTTGATAACAGTTGGTCATTCTTGTATGAGCGTCCTATTGCACTAGCCTTTATTTTACTGGCTGTGTTCTCTGTTTACTCGACAATGAAAATGAAGAAAAAGCAGAGGCTTGAGTCACTAAAGAACTCATAATGTTCAACTAAGTCAGTGATAATATTCACTGGCTTAGTTATTTTTTTACGCAGAAAAGCCCATCTAGGCTGACCGTTTGAGCAAGATAAGATTTTTGATTTGTAAGCGGCTAATTTTTATAGTGTGATGCGATTCAAATATTGTCTTATTATATTAATGCATTATTAGTGCATCTAATTAACAAGGCTCAATATTGGAGTCTGAATTAATATCCCAGAGGGAACGATTCATGCAAAAACTGAATAAAACAGCAATGCTTGTAATGGCAGCACTAGCTGGTGGCCTTGCAGGCTGTGCAACTACCGCAACAGATGCAACCACTGCAACAGATACAGCGACTGCAACCACTGTAAATCATTCACAAACTGTTGTAGCTAAAGACCCAGCATTAGCAGCACAGTACAACCTTGATGTTAACAAGACTCCAACTGAAAACTTTGACTTGTCAAAATTCAAACTAAACCTGCCAATGGATGACGATAAGTCAGAGCGCGCAGGTAAGGTTATGGAAATCTACAAGGATATGTTGAACAATAAAGAGAAGCCATTCTCTCAAAAAGATTGGTTCTACACTGACCAAACTACAGGCGCAATGGTGTTTGCTTCTCCAAACAAAGCAATGACCACACCTAACTCAAAGAATGCTCGTAGTGAACTGCGTGCAATGCTTGCCGATGATTACGGTTCAAACAAAAATAACTTTACTGTAGCTTCGACTAAAGATGCTGATCAATACGGCTCTATCGGCGGCGAAATGAGTGCGACTCTTTCTGTTGATTGGGTTAGTACCAGTGGTAACTATAAAAAGAACGGTGCATTCGCAACTGTAATTGGTCAAATCCACGGTTCTAAAAATGAACCGCTGAAGATCATGTACCGTAAACTGCCAGAGCATAAGCACGGTTCACTTTATTGGAACTATGAAACAAATGCGCTAGGTGATGACTATGGCCAACGCCGTGACATCATGCATGAAGTATTTGGTAAATCAGGCCTACGTAAGGGTTCTGCAGATCCAGTTGATGGTATCCTATTGGGTGAAGTGTTCTCTTATAACGTAAATGTAGAAGGTGACATCATGCACCTAACCTTTACTAAGAACCCTGGCAAGCCAACTCAAGAAATTAAGAAGTTCGACATCAACCTAGCGAAAGGTCACTATAAAGGCGATGAGTATGACCAAGGCTACGCAAATGATTGGATGTACTTCAAAGCAGGTACTTACAACCAATGTAATACTGGCTCAAGCGGTTGTTCTAACAACGGCATCGAAGCTGGTGACTACACTAAAGTAAGCTTCTACCAGTTTAAACTTGATCAATAAACTTCGTTTTTATTGACCTCTAACAGCCCGCTCACATTTTGAGCGGGTTTTTTTATGCTTGTAGTTGCTGGCTAGGGGGAGGAGTTATCGTATTGAGGAGTAGAGGAAATCGAGCTGATAAAAAAGGGCTCTTAGAGCCCTTTAAAACGGTTTAACAGAACAGTGACTATCTTGCTAGATTGCCGCTATAACTGAAATCTCCACGAGTAATTCTTCTCTTGCCATAGATGCTTGCACGCACGCTCGTGCAGGGGCATGACCTTCAGCAACCCAGTTGTCCCAAACCTCATTCATTGCTGAGAAATCATCCATGGTCTTAATATAAATAGTAGCTGAAAGCAGCTTGGTTCGATCAGAGCCGACACTGGCTAGTAGATCATCTACTTTCTCCAGCATAGTACGAGTTTGGCCGGTGATATCTTGGCTAGAGTCTTTAGCAACCTGGCCACAAAAATACACGGTATTATTATGAATCACAGCGCGACTCATGCGTTGTTTGGTTTCTTTTCGTTCAATCATCGTCTTCACTTTAAAAGAGTATTTATGGTTCAAATAGATGAGTGGCGATTATACCGAACAGCCAATAATATAATTTGGTAACTAGCTCAGTTTTTCGTTTTTTATCTTGTGTACGTCACGATATGGGAAGTAAAAGGTAAGGTCTAAAGTGTGGTTAGGCCGCTATTTGTATGGGGTGTGTTAGAAGCAAGATGCTTTCTATTTAACAGCGACTACCTGAATGCAGAGCTAATGGTTACTCATCCCCATCGCTTAATGCATACTTTATCTCCTCAGAAGAGAAGCCTTTGCGCGAAAGCATAGCGTAGGCCTTGCTTCGTTCTTTAAAGTCATTCAGGTCGTAAGATTTCTTATGTAGCTGTTCGAGGCAAGAGGCAAAAAAGTCGATCTTGCCGCTGTTAGTCGCTTGTTCGATAAAAGTATCGAGGTCAGAAATATCGATTTTTCGCAGCTTCAGTTCTTGGCGAATGACCGTAAGGCCTTTGCCTTTTCTTACATACTTGAGCACTTCCTTTTCAAGGTCTGCTTTTTCAGCCTTTATCTCTAAGTTAGAGCGTAAAGTGCCTACATAGGGGTGCTGAGAAATAGCTGTTTGCACCTGCGAAAATGTAAACCCACGCTTTAGTAAAGAGTTAACTAGCTTCTCACGACTCATCGTAAATTCTTGATACTGGTTATTGAGCCTTTCTATCAAAATAGCCAACTCGTCTATTTCAAGTCGCTTTTTAACGGTGTCGATAGCACTGACAATAGTGTGCTCACCAATCCCTTTATGCTTTAATTTCTCTACAATGTAGTTCGACCCATACTCACTACTAAAAGAACGCTCAGCAAACTGCTCAGCAAACACAGAGTCAGACTTGAGATAACCGTAGCCTCGCAGGCTCTGCAAGGTCTGATCGATCCATTCTTGATTATCTGTTTTCGCCTTGAGTTTAGTCAGCAGTTCACTCTCAGTCATATCCCTCTGAGTTAGGTGCCACATAGCCGAATTCATCACGCTCTCAATGCGTGTGGCTTTTCTTGGTTTGTTGGAGTCAGAGTTCATGGTGTTACCGAGAGGTTTGAATGACGGTGATTATCATAACTTAGATTATGGTCATTTGGACTAACCTGTGTAGTTTGATTTTAGACTTAGATTGATGGAGTCTTAAGATTCTAAAGCAATTGGCTTAGGGGACTTGCCTTTTTACTCAGTTATCGATTGCCTGGCGCCAGATAACCCTGATTGAGATCGAATTGACATGGAATCTGTCACTATGTCCACCGACGGTAGAGCGTGAATTATCCGATAAGACCCAGTAAGACAATGAAAATGAGATATTGCCTATTTTTCAATGCTTTAGGGAGTAAGGTGATTATCGAAGAGCGACCTCCATTATCCAAGTGCTTAATGCTAAACAACCGTTATGCCAGCACTTTTCAGCCGGAATAACGGTTATAGTTTAACTATTTACATAACGAGTAAGTTCCCTTAATACGTTGCGTAAACACTTGTGTTGGCATCATTATCATAGGCGATGACATCGAAGCCCTTATACGCACCACCGGCCATGCCCGGAGAGTGCATTGGCATTCCCGGCGTTGCTAGTCCTTTAATATCTTGCGGGCGCTCTTTGAGAAGGCGGGCAATCTCTTTCTCTGGTACATGCCCTTCAATTAGATAGCCATCGATAATCGCGGTATGGCATGCCTTGAGCTTAGTAGGTAGCCCATACTCTTGATTGACGCTTGTCCAATCTTCTTGGTCATGGACATCTACCTTATACCCTTTGTGCTCCATGATCTTTACCCAAGCGGCACAGCATCCGCAACTTGGGGATTTGTACACTTCAATATTGCTACTTGCAAAGCTTAGACCACTAAATAGCAGGGAAGAGGTAAGGATGACTTTGTTGATTGTATTCATTGTATTGCTCCATTGCCAAGCGATGAGCTCGGCAAATTAATATTGTGTAGAAAGTGAAAAATACCTTTATCGTTAGATTTTGTGGGATCGAACGCTAAACAATAGGAGGCCGCAATACGGCTTGCTTGTAGGCTGGAAAAATACCTGGAGAGGGTAGCGCATCACTCGCTTGCTCAAGGCTTATACTTGATAAAATCAGTGTTGATGAGGGTAAACTCAGTAAACTGCCACAGGCCTGTTCGCAGCACTGGTGAGAAGTGCTTCCAAAGTCTTTTATTTTTCTTTATTTTCAATGTCTTATTTGAAATTGATTTTTTGGTTTTGTGTCGATTTAGTACTGAAAATATGGATTAATTACCTTGAGCTGTCAACTGGGTTCAGCTCCCACTTAGGGAGTTGAACTGGCAGCGATAGCTATGAGTAGATAACACAAAGAGCGGAAGCTCTTTGGACTTTCCTATTGTATTTATTGATACTGAAAGGGGTTATTGGCCTGAATTTATACCTAGTTTTTTTACCATTTTTAGAGAATTATCGAATATAGCTGTCGAAACTTCTTCAGGAAAGCTATCTGGAAGTCTAGCTTTTAGTCGTTCAATTGCTTGAGGAAGCTCAACTTGGATATCGTCTAAGATTTGTTGCATCTTTTCTTTGCTAAATCCTACAGATGTGGCTGTATCTAAGAAGTGACGAGCGTAGATTTTATTTATTTCATACTTCTTACCACGAGTTGCTTTTATCCCCATAGCTAACTTTAGCTTTCTTATATTTAATCCTTTTCCTCCAAGGACAACATAAGCAGATAGAATGTCATAAAAAGGGGTAAGCTTATAGCTTCCTCCTTTTTCAATAAAAATGGAAAAGTTCTTAGCATGTCCATCTGTAGCGCCAATTGCCCACTGGAAAACTTGGAACTTCATGAAGTTGTATTGGTCTTCTAGTGCGTTACTCGACCCCATCAAAAGCTCCATTATTTCAGCGATACCAGGACCACCTTGAGACTCATACTTTATAGATGAAGGTTTTCCGAAAACTTGGCAAATATCCTCTTGAGGTAATCGCAATAAATTTGTTTTATCTTTGTTCCAGCGTCTATCGAAACGTTCTACTGCTAGTGCTTTGACTTTTTCAGTATGGATAATCTCAACATTAGGCACTTCGAAACCAAGCTCTCTAGCCAACTCAATACAAAGGTATTCATTTTCAACGCTATCTGTTAGATCTAACGTTGCATGAGCTTGCTGTATTTCTCCAATAGGTAACTTGATAATATGAGTAGTTGGTGTATTGCCTTTCGGTATGCACCATTGGTCGTTGGAGCGAAGAAGAGCCGTTTTTTCTTGTGCGCCCGCCACTGATATTCTGAAGTCTTCCTCTTCTTCAAGCATCCCTAAGGGTATATCTGATTTGTATGCGAGAAGAACATTTTCAAGCTTTTCTTCATTTAGCGTCTCATAATTGATCTTATCTTCATTATAAGGTTGCTCAGGAGGTAATAAGGCTATTGCACCAACACTGTCTTTACCTACCTCTTTTAAAAGGTCAAATGGTTGCTTAGAAGAGGCTTTATATCTAGCAACTATTCTTTCTCTAACTTTTGGAGCATCAGGCAAAAGGTTATCAAAGTAATTAATAACTGCATCTGATTTTATTGGTGCTATTTGCAACTTTAATGATAAAGATATGGGGCGGGCTTTTCTGTTATTTATCCAGTCTGGATCATACTGGAAAGAATGAGCACCATTCGATTGTTTTTGTAATCTGCCGACAAGCTCTCCATTCATATAAGCTAGTAGTTCTTGCATTACCAGTCTTCCTCATCATTATCGTTACAATGTTGTACTAGGCTCTTTTCTTCTAACTTCAGTGTTAAGTTCATGGCTTGGAGCAGTTTAAAAAAAGTTGAGAGTGTAGTGAGATTTGGATTGTTCTCGAAGTTGGATATTGTTGATTGCTTTATACCAACTCTTTTGGCTAGCTCAGTCTGACTCCAGTTGTTCTTTTGCCTTATAAGAAGCATGCTATCAGCAAGTTGCTTTGGGCTATATATCATGTATTAGCTTCCTATTTTTTTGAATTTTAGATGCATAATTGCGTGCTTTATACATAGAGTATAGCATTATCCCTTGTAGGGGATACTAATTTGTTTTTGAATTGTACCTATCCCTTACAGGGGATGATAGTGTACCTATCCCTTATAGGGGATGATAGTGTACCTATCCCTTGTAGGGGGTAATAGTGTGCCTATCCCTTGTAGGGGATGATGGTTTACCTATCCCTTATAGGGGATGATAGTTTACATATCCCTTGTAGGGGATGATAGTGTACCTATCCCTTGTAGAGGGTGATATGTGCGTATCCCTTGTAGAAGGGAGGATATATACATTATGTTTAGATAGAACAATCAAAGCCCTTGGCTTTGACTTATCTATATACAGGATGATATTTAGCATGGATGAGCTTGAGTAAGTAAATCAAGGGATAGAAATTGCGGGACACCCATAAATATTGACGCCTCTCGACTCTACAGCTAGCTTTAATTGATGCACAGTGCATCTGGAGGTAGTTGTTATGACACAATCTCGACAGTCTCAAGTTTCTCTTTCTGATACTCCTTATTATCATTGTATCTCGCGTTGTGTTCGCAGAGCCTATCTGTGTGGCGACGATAAATATACAGGGCAATCATTTGAGCACCGTCGAGCATGGGTGGTTGAGCGGATGCATTATTTGTCTACGGTATTTAGTATGGATATCTGCGCCTATGCGGTGATGTCAAATCATTACCACATTGTGCTGCATGTCGACGAGCAATTAAATCAACAGCTTAGTGATGAAGAGGTCTGCTGGAGATGGGGGCAGTTATACTCACTTCCCGTATTAGT